>CAZBHT010000058.1:0-9021 GCA_964491655.1 uncultured Burkholderiaceae bacterium | reverse complement strand
GGAACCGTACGGTGGGTGATGTGGAAGGGTGGCTTATCGCCACCCCATCCGATTAGAATTTAAAGTATTACTCTACTGGATTACTCTTCAAAGGTGCCCTTGACGATACATTCACCGTCACGCATCATAACAACCCCCTTACTCATGACGGACTGAAGATTCCAGTTTTCATCAAAGAAGCAAAGGTCTGCACTGTAGCCGTTTTGAATTTCACCTTTACCCTTAAGTTCAAGAGCTCGAGCCACATTCTTAGTTAAAAGTTTGAGTGCTTTTTCTACGGCAACACCACGGCTAATTAATACCTTCATATCGCGTAGGTTACTTGCAACACCACCAACGCCTAAACCAATCATTTCCCCCTTGTCGTTGAAACGAGGCACACTGCCGTGACCGTCGGAACTCATAGTAATCAAGGATTCATCGATACCCGCTTCCCAAGCCTTTTGAACAGCATCCGCTGGGGAATCAAAGCAACAAGAACCACCCGTTGTAATATCGATACGACCACCTTTCTGAGCGAATTCCAAAGCCTTACCGAAGACATACTTGTCTCGAGCACAGTGGGTTGGACGGATGTGACGAATTGGGAAGCCCTTAGCAACGATTTCATCATACATTTCAAAGGCACCGGGAACACTACCGTTGTGAATATGTAGGAATCCGGTCTTACCAGCAATCATGCCACCGACACGAATGTCGGTTAACAAATGAAGTACTTCTTGAGTGGTTGGGAAAGATGAACGATGGTCACCCAAAGCAATCTTGACGCCTAATACTTCAGGAACCAAAAGAAGATCGCTCTTAACTGAAGTACTTAAAGTGGTTGGAGGAAATCCGTAGTTGCTAGTGTACATCCAAGCGGATACGCCTTCTTCATTAAGCGCTCTAACTTTTGCTAGAAGGTTTTCAATTGAGCGAGTGACGCTATCGGTTCCAGAAACACCTACAAGGCTGGTAGTACCACAGGAGATTAATTCGGTCAGTACAATTTCTGGAGTTCTAGTCTTAGGACCACCTTCACCACCACCGCCGGTAACGTGAATGTGCTGATCGATTAAACCGGGAGTTACGATAAGTCCCTTAGCGTCAATAGTTTCCAATTCTGGCAACACAACAGACAAGTCTTTAGCAATAGCTACGATTTTGTCATTAACTACCAAAATATCGCACTGACCGATGGGGTCCGGTGTGTAAACACAAGCATTTTTGATTAGATAAGCCATGTGATAACTCCAGGAAAAAATGATAAAAGTTGAATATAGACGATATTTCCATTAAAAACTATAAATTACTGCCAGCCGTAAAATCGCTTCCAGATATCAACGATTTTCTCGTCTTTAGTAACGAAGTATTGAGGGTGTTGCGCTGCGGTTGGGCAAGCGTGATTGGGCAGAATCCGTAATCGAGTTCCAATAGGGAAATCCTTTTCTTGTAAATTTTGTCCGCTAGGCGAACAAATGATGCCGTGCTCTTGATTTGCAGAAGCTACAATGAGGTCTCCAATGGGTTTTCCGGATAGATTGCATACGAGTCCATAGCCTCGATCGTTAGGTTGTTGAGCGGTTCCTCTGTCACGAGACAAAGCCATCCAACCACCATCAGTGATAATCCACCCCTTTTCGCTTTGATATCCAATGACTTCAACTAGAACGGATAGGGCAATTTCATCAATGGAACAAACACCTAAGCCAGCCATCACTAAGTCATAAGTACAATAAACACCGCATCGAACTTCAGTAACACCGTCCCAGTTTTGACCAAAACGAGCCGTTGGGGTTGATCCTGCACTGATAATAGAGAGGTTGTAGCCTAATTCTCGGAGTCGATTCGCTGCGAGGACTAAAGAATCTCGTTCATTTTCTTGTGCCTTAAGACAGGCTTTTTCGCCATAACACTTGTAGGAATCACCCGCATGTGTGAGAACGCCAACAAGCTTGGCACCATTGGTTAGGTGTTCGGCAACGCTTAATAATTTATCAGAAGTAGGGGTGATTCCAGAGCGATGTCCGTCACAGTCAATTTCTATGAGCACAGGAATCAAAATATTTTTTTCTTTGCAAAAAGCACTTAAAGCTTTAGCAGTAGTTTCATTGTCTAAAATAACTTTCAGACTACAACCCTGACGGATAAGATTAGCTGTTCTTTCAAATTTGCTTGGTGTAATACTAACGGCGTACAAGATGTCGTTAATACCTCGATTAAAAAAGTATTCAGCTTCAAGCAGGGTAGAAACGGTGGCAGGATCCGCTAGAGAGGTCATTTGTCTTTTAGCAAATTCTAAGCACTTTCCGGTTTTCAAATGAGGTCTTATCTTTACATTCCGTGAACCGAGCCGATCTTTCATATCTTTGCAGTTTTTCTCAAATTTTTCCAAATCGAGAATTAAGGCCGGTGTTTGAATGTCACTAAGATTCATAAAAAACTCCCAAATTACTTAGGAAAGAAGTATTTAGAATGAGATAGCTAGTCTTTCCTATTGTGTCTCGGTCGCTACTTTAACGCACTTGGAAATACAAGAAAATGAGAACTTCCGATAATGTCAAAAAAGCCATAGTTGGCTGTTTATTATCATCAGGTTCTTATTTTTTTACTCGTAATTTAGCTTCTTCTCGTTTCGTGAAAATAGTCGCTAGCATTCCTGCAACGATAATTAACAACATGCCAAAGAGTGATGTCCAACTCGACTCGTTATTAAAGACAATAACACTGATAATTTCAGAGAAGGGAATAGCAGAAAAACCGAGGCAGGAAACCAAAAGCATATTGCCTCCGATCCAGGCTCGTGTACTGGTGAGCATGCCAATGGTGGCAAAAAGTCCCATACCTAATATGGCTAAACCCGATTGATAGGTTGGCGTATGAAAACCATCTTCGAAAAGGAAAACACCAACGAGAGTTGCTAAGGTGGAAAAAAGTGCAAAATAAAACACAATTCTCCAAGAGGGTTCTCCTAATTCACCTAACCTTCGAACTTGCCAGTAAATAAATAGGTCAAGTAGAGCAACGGAAAGACAAAGCATCGAGGCAAATTCTTGCCCTGAAGCAAAAGAAGGTTGTACGACACTTACAATACCCGTGAATCCCAAAACAATGGCTCCAATCGCACCCCAAGGAATACGAGTGTGGCGCAATAGTGCCAAAATGATGAAGTTGATGGCTAAAAAGATAGACGTGGTGTAGGTTAAGGTGATGTTAGTTCCAAGAGGAAGTTGTCCGAGGGTTAAAAACCAAATTGACACAGAACAAAAACCCATGACATCACGTTTCATGTGTTCTTTAATGTGGTTTGTTTTTAACGAATAGCCATTGCTCCACACGATGACTAAGACCGTGAGAACCGTAAATAGGGATCGATAAAAAACAAGTTCTAAGGGCCCATAAATGTTATTGCAGAATTTAACAAAAGCAGCCATAACGGAAAAAGACGCTACGGCTGCTAGAGCCCACATAGATTGCTTTAGCATGGGTGATTCTGTTTATACCGGCTTGCCAAGACACTTGTCGATTGCATTGATTACTTCAGCAACAGAAGGCCAACGACCTTTCTCGCCCACGATGACATTTTTATCACTCCAAGGGCTGGTTCGATCAATATCTGTGACACCAATGATGGTGACTTGAGGAGCGTTCACGGCGGCGGCGACGTGACTAACCCCTGAATCGTTTGCAATGACGATAGCCGCCTTGGAGGCAAGCGCTGCGAAGTTTCCTAACGAAGTCGGCTCATAGATAGTCGCATTAGGCGTGGCACGTTTAACAGCTTCAACTTCATCACGAGCCGGGAATACAACCGGTTCAATACCTCGCTTACGTAATGGTTCTACGAGTTCATTGAAATGTTTCCAGTATTTTTCTTTACCTTCATGAAGGCCCTTAGCAATAGGCGCCAAAATGGCATATTTGGTGGGCAAATTAATTCTGGAAGCTAAGTTACGAGCACCGGCTTCATTACGAGCGGCAAGTTTCATGCTTAACCGAGAAGGCATTTCTTCATAAGCCGGTTTAATTCCCCAGGCTTTTAAGGCTTCGACGGCAACATACCAGAAACGCTGTGCTTCATGCATGCGTTCTGGCTCTGGAATCGCATGTTCTAATAATAGTTTCCGACCGTCTGTAGAAAGTCCAGTACATCGAATACCGGCCGAGCGGAATAGGAGTGCGGAACTTAGAGAATTAGGCATCAACAAACCAATGGGATTGGGTTGGGAAGTGGCCAACTCCTTAATTCGTTTGATATCGTTAAAGAGTCGTCCTTCAATCGGATCAAAGCGTCGCTGAGTTCCTTCGAAAAGTTCTCCCATCGCAGATTTTCCAACTAATGAAAGTGTCAGGCCAGATGCTTCAAGTAAATCTAGTGCAGGCATCGTCATACATGCGTCACCGATATGATTGGGAAGCCGAACAAATACTGTGGTCATAGATAACTCTCTTATAGACGTTTCTCAAACTTTCTTTAGTCTACCGCTTCTTTTATTGTTAAATGGTGCATGAACTTTGTAAACTAAAAAGATGGTAGCAAAATGATAACTGATGTCAGACAGTAGATAAAGAAATCGGAGACGCTAAATGAAATCTAACGCCTCCGTTTCTTTTTTTAACTACAAAGAACTACTTGTTAAAGCTGTCCTTTAAAGGTACCGCTAAATTAAAGACTAAACGGTCTGCACTAAAGTCTTTCTTGTCTGCAACGTAGTAGCCGTTGCGCTCAAATTGGAAGCGATCTTCGGGAGAGGCCTCTCTTAAGGCAGGTTCCACGTAAGATTGGTAAACCAACTTGCTATCGCGATTAACAAGTTCTCTGAAATCTTTCTCACCGGCATCGGGGTGAGCTTCTGTGAACAAACGTCCATAAGAACGGATTTCAGCAGGAAGAGCTTCAACAGAGGAGAGCCAGTGAATAGCGGCCTTGACCTTAATGTTGTTAGAACCAGATGAACCACTCTTAGTATCAGGGAAGTACTCAGCATGAACGGTAATGACTTTACCGTTTTCATCCTTTTCAACGGAAGTAGCACGTACCACATAGCCATGACGTAAGCGAACGGCCATAGCTTCCTTACCATCTTGAGCCAGTGTCATGCGTCGATAGCCCTTAGGTGGATTCAAAGAGAAGTCAGCAGATTCAATCCAGAGTTCCTTTGAGAACTTAAGCTTGCGACTACCCATTTCTGGATGTTGAGGATGGTTCGGAGCTTCTACTTCTTCAACTAAGTCTTCAGGATAATTGTCAATAATTAACTTAATTGGATCCTGAATCGCAATTCGACGAGTTGCACGAGCATCTAAGTTTTCTCTTAGGCAACCTTCTAAAACAGAGTAGTTAATCCAACCCCCAGTTTGTTTTGAAACTCCAATTCGTTCACAGAATAAACGAATGGATTCTGGTGTGTAGCCACGACGACGTAAACCAACTAAAGTTGGCATACGAGGATCATCCCAACCGTCAACTAAGCCTTCTTTAACTAAAGCAATTAACTTACGCTTACTCATAACGACATTCGTCAGGTTCAGACGATTGAACTCATACTGATGGGGTAAGAGGAAGTAATTGGGTTTGACCGTTAAGCTTAAAACTTCCTGTAAAAGTGGTGTGTAAAGTTCTGGCTTATTAGTAATGTGAACCAAAATTTCATTGGATTTTTCAGGAAGAAGTTCTGGGTTTTCTTTACAAGCTGAAAGAATGTTAGCGAGTTCTGTTTCGTCTTGAGTTTGGCCAATTTTCCACTTGAACTTAACAGTAGCTTTTAAGAAGGCTTCCTGAGCGGAATAATCCTTATCTTTGAGACTATTTAAATAAGTACAAGCCTGATCAAAAAGAGGCTTTCTTAAAACAGGAACAGCACGTTCTACAGCCCAGTTATAGAATGCTTTTTGATCTTCAAATTCAAGAGTACAGATAGAGTGAGTAATCATCTCTAGCTGATCTTCTAGAGGATGAGCAAAGGTGTACATCGGATAGATACACCATTTATTACCCGTTCTATGATGTTCTGCAAAACGAATACGATAAATAGCAGGATCTCGAAGGTTGATATTACGAGAAGCCATATCAATCTTGCTACGTAAAACCATAGAGCCTTCAGGATGTTTACCTTCCTTCATTTCACGGAAAATACGCAAGTTTTCTTCAGGAGTGCGGTCTCTATAAGGAGAGTTTTTTCCGGGTTCATGTAATGTACCGCGATTTTCTCTCATGTCATCTGCGGATTGCTCATCAACATAAGCACATCCGATTTTGATGAGAAATTCGGCCACTTCATACATGTAATCAAAGTAATCACTTGCGAAGTAGAAATTACTTTCGTTGTTTTTATCCCAAGAGAATCCCAACCATTTCACAGAGTCCAAAATACTATCAACGTATTCTTGGTCTTCTTTGACTGGATTCGTGTCGTCGAAACGCATATGGCAACGGCCTTCATAGTCGTTAGCCAGTGTGAAATTTAAGCAGATGCTTTTTGCGTGACCAATGTGAAGATATCCATTGGGTTCTGGAGGAAAACGTAAACGGACTTTAGCGTTATCTAATTCACCTTCCATTTGCTGTGTGTAGCTTCCTGGAAGGCCTCTCCAGTAGCGAGGTTCATTCACTTGACGAGATAAATCATCACGAATGATATTTCGAAGGAAATTCGTAATATGACTCGTAGGTTTGTTTTCAGACATTCTTTCGTACGATCAATAATAAATAAGTAATCTTTCCATTGTAACTGTTCCAATCAAGCTCTAAAAAATTAAAAGTAGAAAGTTGACAAGATTAAGAGTAAAAATTTTCTTTTTTTTAAAAGATTTTTATTCTTCTTGTTAATATTGACTCTCAATAAGCAGTACGAGTAAGGAAAACCGCATAATGGAAACGAACAAAACTGGATTAGTAATCGAGGGTGGTGGAATGAGAGGAATCTACGCGGCAGGTGTTTTGGATTCCTTTTTATTAGCCAAACTTCAGTTTGATGGTGTTGTTGGTGTTTCCGCTGGAGCCATTCACGGTGCTTCATTTGTTTCAAAGCAGTTTGGTCGTAGCATTCGATATACCACTCGGTTTTGCCGTGATGACCGTTTTATGAGTGTGAAAAATTTTATAAAGACAGGAAATTTTGTAGGAACTCAGTTTTGCTATCATGATATTCCAGACCGACTTGATCCTTATGATGAAGAAACGTTTGAGCAATCTAAAACTAAGTTTTATGTCGTCTGTAGTAATGTAGAAACCGGACAACCTGAATATTTTCATTTGACAGATTTACGTCGTGAGATTGATCTTTTACGGGCTTCAGCATCGCTACCTTATCTATCTACCATTGTGCGGTGGAATGGAAAAAAACTCTTAGATGGCGGATGCACAGATGCGATTCCGTTAAAAGCGTCTCAGCAATTAGGTTATGGACGTAATGTTGTTATTCTGACTCGTTCTGTCCAAGACATTAAATCCGACCGTGATGCTTATTTAGCCCCTCTTATTTATCGTAAATATCCGAATTTTGTTCGCTCCTTTAGACATAGTGCCCAAAAGTACTATGAGACACTTGAATACATTCAAAAAGAAAAAGAGGCGGGAAATGTTTTTGTCGTACGTCCCGAGCACTCAATCCGAATTCCTCGTTTAACTCGAGATCCTAAGGTTATTCAATCAATTTATGAGGTAGGTCGACAAAATGGACTTAAGGCGATTGAATCAATTCAAAATTGGATGACGCAACGGTAATTCATTACGTCATCCAAGTGGTTTAGTCTTCTTTAAAGGCAACCTCTCGGTTCTTTTTAATCGCTGGCATCAATATGAGTACAAGTAAAAATACAGCCATAGATAAAAGTACGAGAGAAATCGGGCGAGTCACGAAGGTCGTGGGATCTCCTCTAGAAAGAAGTAATGCTCTTCTAAGGTTTTCCTCCATCATCGGACCCAAGATGAAACCCAAGATCAAAGGAGCCGGTTCACACTGTAACTTGTGGAAAAGGTAGCCGAAGGCTCCACACACGATGGTGACAAAGACATCGAAAGGATTGTTGTTAATTGAGTAAACACCGATGCAACAGAAAGTGAGAATGGCTGGATATAGCCAACGATACGGAATTCGAAGTAATTGAACCCAGATACCAATCATCGGAAGATTCAAAATAATCAAAAGTAGGTTCCCAATCCACATGGAAGCAATAAGTCCCCAGAATAGGGCTGGATCTGAACTCATTACTTGAGGCCCCGGTTGAATGTTATGAATCATCAACGCACCAATCATAAGTGCCATGGTGGCGTTACAGGGAATCCCGAGTGTGAGCATTGGAATAAAACTCGTCTGAGCTCCTGCATTATTAGCGGATTCAGGACCAGCAACACCTGAAATATTACCTTTACCAAAAGGAGGATTCGCTTTGGATCCAGCAATACGTTTTTCCAATGTATAAGAGGCAAAGGAGGCTAAAAGGGCTCCACCTCCGGGTAAAATACCTAAAAATGATCCTAAAAGAGTGCCACGACAGATCGAGGGGGTTGCGGTTTTAAGATCTTTTTTTGAAGGCCAAATCTTGCCAACTTTACTGGTAATATTATCTCGAGCTTCGGCTTTAGATAGGTTCACAATGATTTCAGTAAAACCAAATAGTCCCATGGAAATGGCAACGAAATCAATACCATCTTGAAGTTCTGGAATACCAAAATCAAATCGGAATGCACCTGAATTAACGTCTGCACCAATAACTCCAAGTAATAGACCGAGAATGATCATGCAGAATGCTTTAAGCACAGAACCACTGGCTAGGACAACGGCTCCGACTAAACCTAAAATCATGAGACTAAAGTATTCTGCCGGTCCGAATTGGAATGCTAATTCGATGAGTGGAGGGGCAAACGCAGCGACTAAAATCGTTGCAAAACAGCCTGCGATAAAAGATCCAATGGCTGAAAGACCTAGAGCTGTTCCAACCTTTCCGTTTCTAGCCATTTGGTTTCCGTCAATACAAGTTACAACGGATGCAGATTCACCTGGAAGATTAACTAAAATTTCAGTGATTGAACCACCATAC
>CAZBHT010000057.1:0-9055 GCA_964491655.1 uncultured Burkholderiaceae bacterium | reverse complement strand
CCGGCTTTCATCGCAGCTAGATAACAAAGTTCTTTGGAATCAGGATCTTCTTTTATTAATTTTTCTAAATAAGCCAGGGAAGCAAGATCACCTTTGAGTTCAGATATTAATCTTGCTTTAAATAAAGCAACTTTCTCTTTTTGTTCTTGATCCTCTGTGTTAATAGAATCTAAATAGAAAATAGCCTTGTCTTTATCACCTTCTTGAGCATAGATATTTGCGATCTGTAAATTAACCATGTTTTTCAAAGATGGATCAGTTACTTTATTGGCGTATGCTAGTGCGGCTGCGATTTCCTGGTTACTTAGAGCAATTTCACTCAAAAGTAAATAAGCTCGTCCAACTGATTCTCCTTGATTCCAGTCTTTTTCTGATAAAAGAATGTAGTTTTTTAAAAGCTTTACAGCATTTGGTGTGTTTTTCTTCTGTAAAAGTTCTAAAGCTACTGTGATGGTATAAGGGCCATCTGAAGCGTATTTCTGGGCAATGTTGTTTAGTTTTTCGTAGTCTTTAGTGGCAATTAGCAATTGTGTATATACGTTACGCACCTTGATATTTGTAGGATGTTGAAGTAGGTAATTATCTAAAAGTGCTAGGGCTTTTTTGAGATCAACTTTCAGTAAGGTATTAACTAAAACGAGTAAAGAATCTGTGTCAGGTTTTCTCTTAAATGCATTTTGTGCGGTACTAAGAGAGGTTTTAATATCTCCGTTTAATAAGGATAGGCGTGCTAAGCCCAACTGAGTTTCAGGTAGTCGGTTATAGGGTGTTGATATTGATTTAAAGAAACTTAGAGCTTCTTTTTTGTTTTTATTTTTACAAAGTGCTAGTTGTATCTCAACTAAATCACGACCTGGATCATCTAATTGAGCCAAATACTGTTCAACAACAGGGAAAATAGTTTGATATTCCTCAAAATGTAAACCGATATTGATATACGATTTCTGAGCTAATTTACTTCCTGGACTCAGTTCATTCCAAAGAATCGTTGCGTTTCTTATTTCATTAGGTGCTTGTGCAACTTGTGCAATTTGTACTGCTCTTTCAGCAAGACGAGGATCTTTTGTCGTTTTAGCCATGCTGATATAGGTCTGGTATGCGGCGCCCAACTCACCTCTTTGCAAGGCAATTTCTGAAGCGACTAATTGAAATAGAATGCCGTTTGTTAAGCTAACGGACGGATAAGAATCTGCTTTGAATGTATGAGGCTGAATAGATGGAAAATTTGTAGCAACAGCAGAGTGGGTTAGGAAAAAAAATAAGCCAACTCCGAAGCTAAAATTTTTGAAAAAGTTTAATAATCGACTCAACATACTCAAGCAGTGTAATTTTTTGATAGTTTATTCTAACTGCTCTAATCATGTGAAAAGAGCTCCACCGAATTTGCCCCGAAAAGGGAAAATTCGTGTGGAGCCTAATGTTAAGAATTAAGGTTGCTTACTCAGTAAAGGAGTGGTTAATTCTTTAACACCAACCAAAGACAATGCTGTAAGCAATGCAAGCTGAGGACCAAGGTAAGAATCAGTACTGTCATACCATTCTGTTACATTGTGATTGTTACCTTCGGAACCGCCACCACCTAATGTGGTTGCAGGGATACCAAGGCTCATTGCAACGTTTTGGTCTGTACTAGCGTGTGTATACTTCAAAAGAGGAATGCCAAGACGTTCCATAGCACCACGAGCAGCTAAGAGAACAGATGTGTCATCAGACTGATCTCCACCAGGACGATGTCCGATCGGGATCAATTTAAGTTTAATTTCTTTGTCTCCTGTTGCATTCCAACGAGCGTTTTCTTCGTCAGCAGCCTTCTGCAGAATTTCAAGAACTGTTTCAACAAGAGTATTAAGAGCATCATTGTTGATGGATCTCATATCAATTTCAGCTTCAGCCTTCGCTGCAATTGCATTAACAGTAGTTCCACCAACAATCGTTCCAACTGTAAACGTAGTTCTAGGATCTTCAGGAGTATGAAGATCGGCAATTTTTGCAATTGCACGACCCAAAGCGTGAATTGCGCTAGCGTTACCGAAAGCATTCCAGCTGTGGCCACCAGGACCTTCGTAAATAGCACGATAGCGACGTGAACCGGTTGCACCATGAAGAATGCGATTGATATTTACACCGTCAACAGAGATAAAACCATCGATATGTTCTTCTTTTGAACCAAAGAGATACTTGCTTCCGCGAAGATCTCCATTACCTTCTTCACCGACAGTACCAACAAAGAGTACATCACCAACGGTTTCGATCTTGTATTGTTGCATCAAGCGAAGAACTTCCAAAATAACTGCCAAACCTCTAGCGTCATCAGAAATACCAGGTGCGTAATAACGAGTACCTTCTTGACGAACCTTAACTGGGGTACCAGCTGGGAAAACTGTGTCTAAGTGGGCTGCGAGGACTAAACGAGGACCATTGCCTACGCCTGGACGGATGCCAATAACATTGCCTTCTTTGTCAATGCGAACAGACTCAAGACCTAAAGCTTTAAGACGCTCTGCAAAGTTCGCAGCGCGAACTTCTTCATGGAACGGAGGAGCTTCAATTTCAGTTAGTTCGATTTGATCACGAAGAGTGAGTTGTTCATCTGTTTGTGCTTGAGTGATTGCATTACTAACAGCCTGATTTGAGCTTAATTTATCAAAAACGTCCAAAACAGGCTGAGGAATCGGGGCTAGTCTTTCAGAAATCGTAGTCATTTTCTCTCACAATAAGTTTTCATAAACGCAGGACAATCATAAAAAATGTGATCTGAGATAGCAAGGAAATTTAATAAGAAGTTACTTTTTAGATAAAAAAAACGCTGTTCCCAATTCGGTGAGGTTGTATTTCCAACTGATTGCGATATGCAATATCTTGAAAATATAAACATTATTGTTTATTTCTATTAGACAACGAAAATTTATTTATTTAACCTTAATTAAAATTTTTTGAGGATTAAAGAATGTCTTTAGTTGGAACAATACTTAAACCATTTTCAGTAGAAGCTTACCAAAACAATCAATTCGTCCATTTAACGGAAAAAGATTTGGAAGGTAAATGGTCGGTTCTCTTTTTCTATCCGGCAGATTTCACTTTTGTATGTCCGACCGAATTAGAGGATCTAGCAGATCTTTATCCAGAGTTTAAAAAAATAGGTGTTGAGATCTATTCCGTTTCTACGGATACTCACTTTACTCATATGGCTTGGCATGACACCTCTAGTGCGATAAAAAAAGTTGAATTTCCTATGATCGGAGATCCGACAGGTGTTGTTTGTCGAAATTTTGGTGTGATGATAGATGAGGCTGGACTAGCTCAGCGTGGAACTTTTGTGATTGATCCTAGGGGGCGAATCGTTGCCTGTGAGATTCATGATGAGGGAATTGGTCGAAATGCTTCAGAGTTGCTTCGGAAAGTGCAAGCAGCTCAATATGTAGCCAATAATCCAGGTATGGTTTGTCCGGCAAAATGGACTCCCGGAAAGAAAACGTTAAAACCTGGTATTGATTTAGTTGGGAAGATCTAAAAACGAATGAGCGGTAATTAACAATTAATTACCGCTCGTCCCAACTAATGTTTGGTGTTAAACAAACCGTGATTAGCCATTTCAATAATAGATTGAGCTAAAACTTTGTCTTTTTCTTCCCAAGCCTTTCTTCTCAAAGGAACGCCTTCTGGGTATTGTTTATCAATACTGCGCTCAGGATCTTCATAGTAAGAAAAGCGCAAGAAAATACTACCTGTAACCGGTTCTTCAATTTTTATTTCTTGTGAACTCTCTGGTATTTGTTCAGAGGGTTTTATTAAGGCTTGTATCCGTTCTTGACCAACGCACTCAATTCTATCTTCTACCTTAAAGGGACCAAAGTTCAATGTACGCATAAGAATCAAATCATTGTTTTGATTCTTTTGTTCAAGGATATCTACTTCTTCAAGGTAGGGGAGAAGCTTATCGGGATGCTTAAAAAAGTAGATCAATCCCTCCCAAACTTGTTCTCTCGAAAGAGTTGATGAAGCATCACAAAGCTGAACAATATGTTCGTGTTTTTTTTCTAACATTTACAGGCTCTATATTAAGAAATCATCAATTCAGCTTTTTGTTCTTTAGTTTGAACATATTTTTCAAGCCAAATACTGTATCGAGACATCACAAAACTAGAAACAAAATAAATGAGAGCAATGAATAGGTAACCTTCTAGGAAGAAGGTACGCCATTCTGGGTCTCCTAGTGCAAGTCTTAAACTCCCTGTTAAATCGTACATCGAAACAATCGTTACAAGAGAAGTATCCATAAAGGTAGACAGAAGGCTATTAACAAAAGCCGGGATAATTTTTACGAGGGCTTGAGGGAGAATGAT
This sequence comes from uncultured Burkholderiaceae bacterium, assembly GCA_964491655.1. GTDB lineage: Bacteria > Pseudomonadota > Gammaproteobacteria > Burkholderiales > Burkholderiaceae_F > JAFTYR01. Next base: position 4,712 of record CAZBHT010000057.1, on the reverse strand, counting down.
ATACAAATAGGTCTGTACACGATTCATTCCTAAAGAATCGGAAACATCAAATTGTCCCTTTGGAATTGTTTGTAAACCACCTCTAACGGTTTCAGCCATGTAAGCGGCTTGGAATAAAACAATCCCAATTACAATGCGCCAAAATGGGTCAATTCTCCAGCCAGCTGGAAGAATTAACGGAAAAATGAAGGTAGCAAAAAATAGAACTGTAATAAGTGGAACACCACGAACGAGTTCTATGTAGCCGATGCTTAAAGAGCGAATAATTACTAACTTAGATCGTCTTCCGATCGCAAGAAGAATGCCGATTGGAGCAGAGGCCGTCATACCAATTAAAGTCAGAATGACAGTAAGGGGTAAGCCACCCCAACTATCGGATTCAACCGTTGGAAGTCCTGCTATTCCGCCTTCCATCAAGATAAAGAAAAGTAATAAGGCTAAAACCCATCCGGCACAAAGAATCTTACATCCCTTTTTTGTCCAGGTTTGTGGAAAGGCAGAAATGATCAGCATTGCGATAACGAGTGCGGTCGCTAAAGCAGGTCTCCATTGCATATCGTATGGGTAGCGACCAAAAATAATTAAGCGCCATTTTTCTGTAACAAAACCCCAACAAGCTCCGAATTCGTTATTGGTACAGGCTTCCAGGTCTGCTCGAAATATAGCTTCAGAAATACCCCAATTCCACAGAAAGTAAATAGAAGAGCCTAAAGCAACAAGAATGACAAGAGTCAGTACAGAGGAGACTGGCGAGCCAAAGAGTTGACGACAAAAATCTCTTACCTTAGAGGATTGTAGTGATCTCATTGTCTTGTACCTCTCGTTACTCTAGCGTTTAATAGATTCATTAAGACTGAAATAACTAAATTTAAGAATAGATAAACAACCATCGTAATCACAATAACTTCAAGCGCCTGTCCGTTTAAATTGATGGTTGAGTTACCAATAGAAACTAGATCTGGATATCCTACGATGACAGCTAGTGATGAATTTTTTGTCAGGTTCATGTATTGGCTAGAAAGTGGAGGAATTGCCAAACGAAGAGCTTGAGGAAAAATAACATAACTAATTGTTTCTAAACTAGACATTCCGAGTGCGTATGATGCAGACCATTGGCGTTGAGGCACAGCTAAAACACCAGCTCGAACGATTTCTGCAATGGAAGCGGAAGTAAAAAGTGTTAGACCAATCCACAGAGATAAGAATTCAGGAGATAAGGACGTACCTCCTTCGATTGCAAATCCTTGGATTTCAGGGTGAGACCATCCTGAGAAAATACCAAAAAGGATCCATGTGAAAAAGCCAAATAAAAAAGAAATAATTCCGGAGAGGATGTTAGAGACTAAATCGGTATATTTTTTTTGAAAACGAACTTTAAAAAGAAGGAATGAAACAACAAAAACAGCAAGACCGGAAAGAATAGCTACACCGTTATGAATAGGAATAGAAACTTGTAATCCAGCCTTTGATAAAAGAGCCCATTGTCCAAACTGGAGTGCTTCTGTAGACATAGGAAGCAACTCAGTGATCAACATGTAGATCAGAAGTAATTGAACTAGAAGGGGAATGTTTCTGTAAAACTCAACATGAGCGGTACCAAGCATCCTTAATAAAGGATGGCTAGAAAGTCTCATCAAACCAATTAAAACACCAATGACGGTAGCTGAAATGATAGAAATAACCGAAACTTTGATGGTGTTTAACAGTCCAACCACAAATGCTTTAAAAAAGGTATCGGTTGAACTGAAGTCAATAAGAGTCTCTCCGATTTCAATACCGGCTCGTTCCAACAAAAAGTCAAAACCAGAATGAATACTTCTAACTTGAAGGTTGGTTGATACGTTTAAAACAAAGTATCCGATTAGTAAAGCAACGGTAAACAATAAACCAGCTTGCCAAATTCCTTCTTTTAATTTTCTGGCTCGTTCTCTTTTACGCCAAGCGGCGTCCCCAATAACAGTCATTTTTTTCTCAAAGTGATACGGCAAATGGCGGCATAGCCGCCATTTGTTGTTATTTCTATTCAACCAAGTCGAATTTTACCGAACAGGAGGTGCGTAGAGAATACCGCCATTAGTCCATAGATTATTTACACCACGGGGTAACTTAAGTGAACTATTCGGTCCTAAATTCTTATCAAAGCTTTCACCGTAGTTGCCAACTTGCTTAACGATACGGTAAGACCAGTCTTTATCCAAACCGAGTAGTTTACCCATATCTTCAGCTTTTCCTAGGAGTCTCTGGATGTTTGGATTTACAGAGGTGTCACGCATAGAATCAACATTGGCCTTTGAAACACCTAACTCTTCAGCTTCAATCCACGCATTGAGGACCCAGCGAGCGATTTGGAACCATTCATTGTCACCCTTTGCAACGGATGGACCTAAAGGCTCTTTCGAAATAACATCTGGAAGAATTACGAAATCATCCGGATTTTTAGCACGAGTACGAGCACCAGCTAAGTCACTCATATCGGTGGTGTAAACCTGACAACGTCCGGAGATGAAGGCGCCTTGTGTTGCTTCTGTTGTGTCGAATAAAACAGCCTTGTACTTGAGCTTGTTGGCATTAAAGTAGTCAGCAACACTTTTTTCGCTACTTGTACCTGACTGGACACAAATAGTCGCACCATTTAGCTGTTTTGCGGATTTGACGTTAAGCTTTTTGGGAACCATGAAGCCTTGACCGTCGAAGTAATTAATACCAACGAATACAGCACCAAGAGATGCGTCACGAGTCAGATTCCAGGTTGTATTTCTTGCGAGAACGTCAACTTCGCCTGCTTGTAAAGCAGAGAAACGCTGAGGGGAATTCAATGGAACGTATTTGACCTTATTAGCATCACCTAAAACTGCTGCGGCTAAAGCGTGGCAGTAATCTACATCCAAACCGGTCCACAGTCCTTTACTGTCTGCGTTGCTGAAGCCGGGAGCAGCTGTGTTCACCCCGCATACAACAACATCATTTTTCCTAACTTTATCTAAGACTGTGCCCGCAAATACTGTAGATGCACATACGCAAGAAAGACCGACCAAGGCAACGCTACCTAAGATCTTATTCATAAGTTCCTCCTGTAATTTTATATAAGTTATATTCTTACACAGTATGAGAGTATTTCTTGAAATATTAAGAAAAAATTTAGAAAAAAAGATCTTTTATTTCCTTCATGTTATCTTTTGATCTAAAAATATAGGTAATAACCATATCGGTTATAGGAGTTTAAAAAACACTGGGGTCAAATGGGTAGAGGTTCTCCTGTAGTCGATTGATTTTGTTGATGTGCATCCATGCTTTAAAATGATGGCTCTTCTTTATATTCAGGAGCTTATCTTGGATGTTACAGCCAAGACTTTAATTATCATCGTATTAATTTGTATGGGCGCTTTTTTTTCGCTCGCCGAGATTTCAATTACGGGAGCACGAAAACTTCGTCTCCAGCAAATGATCGAACAAGGGGATTTGCGAGCAGAAAAAGTTCTGAACTTCCGCAGTAAACCAGGTCCTTTCTTCTCTGTTATTCAGATTGGTGTAAATGCCGTTGCAATTCTTGGCGGTATTGTCGGAGATTCAGCCTTTAGTGAAATATTCGAAATTATTTTTAAAGGATTTGTTCCTGCTGATTATTTGGGAACAGCCTCCTTCTTAGTTTCGTTTATTACCGTAACTTTATTATTTGTTCTTTTTGCCGACCTAATTCCTCGTCGTATTAGTTTGACGCATCCCGAGGCTGTGTCTGTACGAGTGATTGGTATGACGATTCTTTTAAGTAAGTTGTTGATGCCATTAGTGTGGTTCCTAACGAGTTCATCAACATTTATCTTAAAGATGCTCGGTATTTCAACGAAAAAAGACGATCAGTTAACCAGTGACGATATCGTTGCTACTGTTGATGCGGGAGCTGCTGCAGGCCTTTTAGCACCAAGCGAACAGTCCGCAATTGAAAACGTGATGGACTTGGAGAATAGATTGGTTCCAAGTGCAATGACCCCAAGAGAAAGTGTCGTATTTTTTACCCTCGATGAGGGGCAAGAAAGTGTCACGAAGAAATTAGCGGAAACACCTCACACTAGTTTTTTAGTATGTGATCGAGATGTTGATCATGTTGTCGGCTATGTGGATGCTAAAGACTTCTTAAGTCGAGTGATAGAAGGGAAGCCCGTTTCGCTATCCAATACGGAACTTATTAAAAAGGTTCCTGCGTTGCCAGACACTCTTTCTTTATCAGAGGCACTCGAAGTCTTTAAGACTCAACGTGCAGACTTTGCTGTAGTTGTAAATGAGTATGCGCTAACAGTAGGAATTATTACAATCAACGACATTATGAGTACGGTAATGGCTGATTTTGTAACAGATCCAGAAGATGCTCAGATTGTGTCTCGTGATGACGGAACTTGGTTGATTGATGGTTCAACTCCTGTCGATGACGTTGAAATCAAATTTGGATTTGATCGGTTCCCAGACGATGAGTCCTACGAAACAATGGCTGGCTTCATGATGTATATGTTGCGTAGAGTTCCGAAGCTAACGGATCGAGTGGAGTTCGGAGGCTATCGTTTTGAAGTTATTGATGTTGATAATCATCGAATTAATCAGATTTTAACTACAAAACTATCAGAAATGGACTAAAAAGAAGGAGGGCAAAGCCCTCCTTACTCTCTGCGAATCAGAGATAATAAATGTCTCTGATTTTATTTTTTCGTGGTACGTGTACG
>CAZBHT010000056.1:0-9193 GCA_964491655.1 uncultured Burkholderiaceae bacterium | reverse complement strand
ATTAGCCTTTGATCTTAGAGACAACACCGGCACCAACAGTGTGACCACCTTCACGAATAGCAAAGCGAAGACCTTCTTCCATAGCAATCGGAGCAATCAACTTAACGTCCATGCGGATGTTATCGCCTGGCATAACCATTTCTACGCCTTCTGGCAATTCAATCGTACCTGTAACGTCTGTTGTACGGAAGTAGAACTGTGGACGATAGCCCTTGAAGAATGGAGTATGACGACCACCTTCTTCCTTGTTCAATACGTAAACTTCAGCTTCAAAGTCTGTGTGTGGAGTGATTGTACCTGGCTTAGCCAAAACCTGACCACGTTCAACATCTTCACGCTTTGTACCACGGAGGAGTACACCGATGTTGTCGCCAGCCTGACCCTGGTCAAGCAACTTACGGAACATTTCAACGCCTGTACATGTTGTCTTTGTTGTAGCCTTGATACCAACGATTTCGATTTCTTCGCCGACTTTGATGATACCGCGTTCAACACGACCGGTAACAACTGTACCACGACCAGAAATAGAGAATACGTCTTCAACTGGCATCAAGAATGTCTGATCGATGTCACGTTCTGGAGTTGGGATGTAGCTGTCAAGGTGACCTGCCAATTCAATGATAGCCTGTTCACCGTATTTGCCCTTATCACCATCCAATGCCATACGAGCAGAACCCTTAACGATAGGTACATCGTCGCCTGGGAATTCGTAGCTGCTCAACAAATCGCGAACTTCCATTTCTACGAGTTCGAGCAATTCTTCATCGTCAACCAAGTCGCACTTGTTCATGAACACGATGATGTAAGGAACACCAACCTGGCGAGCCAGCAAGATGTGTTCACGTGTCTGTGGCATCGGACCATCAGCTGCGGACACAACCAAAATTGCACCGTCCATCTGAGCAGCACCGGTAATCATGTTCTTAACATAGTCGGCGTGGCCCGGGCAGTCTACGTGAGCGTAGTGACGGTTTTCTGTTTCGTATTCAACGTGAGCTGTATTAATCGTAATACCACGTGCCTTTTCTTCAGGAGCAGCATCGATCTGATCGTATGCTTTAGCTTCACCGCCGAACACACGAGACAATACAGTAGTAATAGCTGCTGTAAGAGTGGTCTTACCGTGGTCAACGTGACCAATCGTTCCCACGTTCACGTGGGGCTTGGTTCTTTCGAACTTTTCCTTTGCCATTTCTAGATATCCTTAATTCGAGAATAGCTGATTAATCAAAAATTACTTAGCCTTAGCTTCCATAACAGCTTCGGCAACGTTTCTTGGTGCTTCTGCGTACTGCTTAAATTCCATTGTATAGGAAGCGCGACCCTGTGTCAGAGAACGCAACTGGGTAGCGTAACCAAACATTTCTGAAAGTGGTACTTCTGCCTTAACAGCTTTACCGCCACCAGGAAGGTCATCCATACCCTGGATAACACCACGACGAGAAGAAAGGTCACCCATAACGTCACCCATCTTTTCTTCAGGTGTTTCAACTTCTACAGCCATAATTGGCTCAAGAAGAACAGGAGAAGCTTGTCTCATACCTTCCTTGAAGGCCATAGAACCAGCCATCTTAAAGGCATTTTCGTTAGAGTCAACTTCATGGTAAGAACCGAAGTGGAGTGTGACCTTAACGTCAACTACAGGGTAGCCAGCAAGAATACCAGACTTCATTGTGTCTTCGATACCCTTTTCAACTGCTGGAATGTATTCACGTGGAACGACACCGCCCTTAATAGCATCAACAAATTCAAAGCCCTTACCTGTATTTGGTTCAAGCTTAAGTACTACGTGACCGTATTGACCACGACCACCAGACTGCTTAACGAACTTAGCTTCAGCGTTTTCGCAAACGGCACGAATTGTTTCACGGTAAGCAACCTGAGGTTTACCAACAGTAGCTTCAACGTTGAATTCGCGACGCATACGGTCAACCAAAATGTCTAGATGGAGTTCACCCATACCAGAAATAATAGTCTGACCACTTTCTTCATCAGTCTTTACTCGGAAAGATGGATCTTCCTGAGCCAAACGATTCAAAGCAAGCCCCATCTTTTCTTGGTCAGCCTTGGTCTTTGGTTCAACAGCCTGAGAAATAACAGGCTCTGGGAATTCCATTTTTTCAAGAATAATAGGGCTATCAACAGCACAAAGTGTATCGCCGGTTGTAACTTCCTTCAAACCGACAGCTGCTGCGATATCGCCTGCTAAAACTTCTTTAATTTCTTTACGTTCGTTGGCGTGCATCTGCAAGAGACGACCAACACGTTCCTTCTTGCCCTTACCGCTGTTAAGAACAGTATCACCAGAGTTAATAACACCAGAGTAAACGCGTAGGAAGGTAAGCTGACCAACGAATGGATCAGTCATGATCTTAAAGGCTAAAACAGACAATGGCTCTTTATCATCTGCCTTACGGGAGATCGTTTCTTCTGTATCAGGATCAATACCTTGTACAGGAGGAATATCGATTGGGCTAGGAAGCAACTCAATAACTGCGTCAAGCATTCTTTGAACGCCTTTATTCTTAAACGCAGTACCGCAAAGCATTGGCTGAATTTCGCCAGCGATTGTACGCATACGAAGACCCTTAACAATATCTTCTTCAGAGAGTTCACCCTCTTCAAGATACTTGTTCATCAAATCTTCATTTGCTTCAGCAGCGGCTTCAACCATGTAATTACGCCATTTATCAGCGTCTTCTTGAAGTTCAGCAGGAACATCTTCGTAAGCGAACTTCATGCCTTGGGAAGCTTCATCCCAAATGATGGCCTTCATCTTAGCCAAATCTACAACACCCTTAAAGGTATCTTCTGCACCAATCGGAATAACGATAGGCACCGGATTAGCCTTCAAGCGAGTCTTCATTTGATCGAAAACTTTATAGAAGTTAGCACCTGTACGGTCCATCTTATTAACGAACGCAAGACGAGGTACTTTGTACTTGTTTGCCTGACGCCAAACGGTTTCCGACTGTGGCTGAACACCACCTACCGCACAGTAAACCATGCAAGCGCCGTCAAGAACACGCATAGAACGTTCAACTTCAACAGTAAAGTCAACGTGTCCCGGGGTATCAATGATGTTGATACGATGCTCCGGAAACTTAGCATCCATACCACGCCAGAAAGCTGTCGTAGCAGCGGATGTAATAGTAATGCCGCGCTCTTGTTCTTGTTCCATCCAGTCCATGGTTGCAGCGCCATCATGCACTTCACCAAGCTTATGACTTACACCGGTATAGAACAAAATACGTTCTGAGGTAGTTGTTTTACCCGCATCAATGTGTGCGGAAATGCCGATATTGCGATAACGCCCGATCGGAGTTTTGCGAGCCATGTTTTTTATCCTCAATAAGAAGGAGCATCGCTCCTTCTGGTTAAAAACAACTAGTTAAAACGGAAATGAGAGAAAGCCTTATTAGCTTCTGCCATGCGGTGAACTTCGTCACGCTTCTTCATGGCGCCACCACGACCTTCTGCAGCATCAAGCAATTCACCAGCCAAACGGAGTGGCATGGATTTTTCACTACGAGACTTAGCAGCCTCGCGCAACCAACGCATAGCAAGAGCCATACGACGGACAGGACGAACTTCAACAGGAACCTGATAGTTAGCACCACCAACACGGCGGGACTTAACTTCAACCAATGGACGTACATTATTCAATGCACTAGTAAAAACTTCCAAAGGATCCTTGCCAGACTTATTCTGGACTTCTTGTAATGCGCCATACACGATACGTTCTGCAACGGCCTTCTTACCGTCCTGCATGATCATGTTGACGAATTTCGTGATTTCTACAGAACCAAATTTTGGATCCGGAAGAACCTCACGTTTTGGTACTTCGCGACGACGGGGCATTTTTACCTCTAATTGTCTTCAGTCTTGTTATAAAAAATACAGTACATATACTGTGACTTACTCGGTTATCCACCTAATGTATCAAACCGCTAACCGGTTGCGATCCGGTTTATTAAGCCTGTTTCGGGCGCTTAGCACCGTACTTAGAGCGAGATTGTTTACGATCCTTAACACCTTGTGTATCAAGGGAACCGCGAACAATGTGATAACGAACACCAGGAAGGTCTTTTACACGACCGCCACGAATCAGCACAACGCTGTGTTCCTGGAGGTTGTGGCCTTCACCACCGATGTAAGAAATCACTTCGAAGCCATTGGTCAGACGCACCTTGGCAACTTTACGAAGAGCCGAATTTGGTTTCTTCGGAGTTGTTGTATAAACACGGGTACAAACACCGCGTTTCTGTGGGCAGCTATTAAGAGCAGGGCTCTTACTCTTTTCAACAGCACTCTCGCGAGGCTTACGCACTAATTGGTTAATGGTCGGCATAAAGTCCGTATCCGATAGGATTAAAAATCCGCTGTAATGCGGAGGGTTTACACAAAAAAATCAGGAAAAAAGCGTCAGGAACCTGCGCTCTAGGAGATTACACACATTAATGTGGTTTCAAAAGAACACAGAACCCTCTTCTAGATTCCAGAGAGGTCGTAATTATCGTGTCTTTTCATTCAGTTGTCAAACACACTTTTTGATGCCAAATAAAAAGAGGGTACTTTTTGTACCCTCTTCTAAGACTACTTATTTAGAACAGATTCGATAGATCTGGTGATTTTCCGCTCAACATAGCAAAAGGATCTTTTACTGTATCGGCGACATCATCTTCACTAAAGTCATCTGTTTCTACTTCAGCTTCTGCTGCGAGCTTATCATTCATGTGACGAGCTTTGTGATAAGCCAATCCGGTACCAGCTGGAATTAAACGGCCAACAATTACGTTTTCCTTCAATCCACGCAACTCATCGCGCTTGCCCATGATTGCAGCTTCGGTCAACACTCGAGTTGTTTCCTGGAAGGACGCTGCGGAAATGAACGAATCTGTAGACAAGCTGGCCTTTGTAATACCCAAGAGGACATTTTCATACAAAGCAGGAATCTTGCCTTCAGCGAGGACGCGTTCATTCTCGTCCAACATTTCGCTACGTTCAACCTGTTCACCAGTAATAAACTTAGTATCGCCTGGTTCTGTGATTACAACGCGACGCAACATCTGACGAACGATCACTTCGATATGCTTGTCACTGATCTTCACACCCTGCAAACGGTACACATCCTGAACTTCATCAACAACGTAACGAGCTAAGGCTTCAATACCATTTAAGCGCAAAATATCATGAGGATCAGCTGGACCGTCAACGATCACTTCACCCTTGTGTACCACTTGTCCATCATGGACCAAAATGGTCTTATCTTTAGGAATCAAGAATTCGTGTTCATCACCTTCAACACTGGTAATGATTAAACGTTGTTTACCCTTTGTTTCCTTACCAAAGGTAACGGTACCACTAGCTTCAGCAAGTACACCAGCATCCTTTGGAGAACGAGCCTCAAACAATTCTGCTACACGTGGCAAACCACCGGTAATATCTCTTGTCTTCTGACTTTCTGTCGGAATACGTGCGAGCACATCACCAACACTAATTTGGTCACCGTCATGGACCGTAATCAAAGCACCTACTGGTAATTGAATACTTACAGGGTGTTCTGTTCCAGGAATCTTAACAAGCTCACCTGCATCATCCAAAAGCTGAATCATAGGACGACCCAACTTGCTGGATGCTGAGCGCTTGCTATCGATTACAACCAAAGAACTCAAACCAGTCACTTCATCGACCTGGCTCTTAACAGTAACGTTATCGACTACATTAGCAAAACGAATTCTGCCTGCATATTCAGTAACGATCGGACGAGTCATCGGATCCCAGTTAGCCAATTCAGTACCAACCTTAACTTCCTGGCCATCAACAGCCATAAGGTTTGCACCATATGGAATCTTATGACGTTCTTTTTCACGACCGTTCAAACCTTCGATCACAACTTCACCAGAGCGAGAAATTACAACCTTATTACCCTTAGCACCTGTCACATAGCGCATTGCACCTGTAAAGCGAACGGTACCTGCGGATTTAGCTTCAACGTTGCTTGCCACTGCAGCACGGCTCGCAGCACCACCAATGTGGAAGGTACGCATCGTAAGCTGAGTACCTGGTTCACCGATAGACTGAGCAGCGATAATACCTACTGCTTCACCGATATTAACCAATGAACCACGTCCAAGATCACGTCCATAGCACTTAGCGCAAAGTCCGTAGCGAGTTTCGCAAGTAAGAGGTGTACGTACAACGATTTCGTCGATACCAAGCTTGTTGATCGCTTCTACATCACTTTCATCAAGTAATTTTCCGGCTGGGACAACAACGCTGTGATCATCAGGGTTAACTACATCTTCAGCCGTAACACGACCAAGAACGCGATCGCCTAAAGCTTCAACAACATCACCGCCTTCAACCAAAGCCTTCATCAGTACACCATGATGTGTACCGCAATCATCTTCAACAACCACCAAATCCTGGGTAACATCAACCAAACGACGTGTTAAATAACCAGAGTTTGCGGTCTTCAAAGCGGTATCAGCTAGACCTTTACGAGCACCGTGGGTGGAAACGAAGTACTGCAAAACGTTCAAGCCTTCACGGAAGTTTGCGGTAATTGGTGTTTCAATAATGGAACCATCTGGCTTAGCCATCAAACCACGCATACCAGCAAGCTGACGAATCTGAGCTGCGGAGCCTCGAGCACCGGAGTCAGCCATCATGTAAATAGAGTTGAAAGATTCCTGTTCAACCTTCTTACCGTGACGATCCAAAACTTCCTCTTTGGAAATTTCTTCCATCATCACCTTACCGACTTGATCAGAAGTACGACCCCAAATATCCACTACCTTGTTGTAACGTTCACCAGCGGTGACCAAACCAGATGTGTATTGAGCTTCGATTTCTTTAACTTCTTGCTCAGCTTCATGGACTAACTGATTCTTCTTAGTTGGTACAGTCATATCGCCAACGCAGATAGAAAGTCCGCCCATTGTAGAGAGGTAGTAACCACGCTTCATCAACTTATCGGCAAACATAACCGTTTCACGTAAACCGCAACGACGGAACGCCATGTTGATGAGTTTCGCAATTTCTTTCTTTTTTAAAGCCTTATTTAAGACAGAGAAGGACAAGCCTGGAGGTAAAATTTCAGAAAGCAATGCACGACCAACGGTTGTTTCGTAACGAACCATGCGCGGATGCTTTTCACCAGTCTCTGCATCTACATCAAACTCTTTAATACGGACAGTACAACGTGTCTGTAACGTTACAACCTTATTCGTAAGAGCTCTTTCGACTTCATTGATATCGGCAAAGAACATACCTTCACCCTTCGCATTAATACGCGAACGGGTAGAGTAGTAAAGACCAAGCACAATATCCTGAGAAGGAACGATTGAAGGATCACCATTTGCTGGGAACAAAACGTTATTAGAAGCAAGCATTAATGAACGAGCTTCTAGCTGTGCTTCCAAAGAAAGAGGTACGTGCACAGCCATCTGGTCACCGTCGAAGTCAGCGTTAAACGCTGCACAGACTAGCGGATGCAACTGAATAGCCTTACCTTCAATCAACAATGGTTCGAAAGCCTGAATACCTAGGCGGTGCAATGTAGGAGCACGGTTCAACATAACCGGATGCTCATAAATCACTTCTTCCAAGATATCCCAAACGACTGGTTCTTGATTTTCAACCATCTTCTTAGCAGCCTTGATCGTAGTAGCTAAACCACGTAATTCAAGCTTGTTGAAGATAAACGGCTTAAATAACTCAAGAGCCATCAATTTTGGCAAACCACATTGATGTAACTTCAGGTATGGACCAACCGTAATTACAGAACGACCAGAATAGTCAACACGTTTACCAAGAAGGTTCTGACGGAAGCGACCGCCCTTACCCTTAATCATATCTGCCAAGGACTTCAATGGACGCTTTGATGGACCTGTCATGGCCTTACCACGACGACCATTATCTAACAGAGAGTCCACGGCCTCTTGCAACATACGTTTTTCGTTACGAACGATGATGTCTGGAGCCTTAAGCTCGAGCAATCTCTTCAAACGATTATTACGGTTGATAACACGACGATATAAATCATTCAAATCACTGGTTGCAAAACGACCACCATCCAATGGAACCAATGGACGTAAATCAGGTGGCAGAACTGGTAAAACTTCTAATACCATCCATTCTGGCTTAATACCAGAACGCTGGAAGCCTTCCAACACCTTCAAGCGTTTAGCTAATTTCTTAACCTTAGCTTCGCTGTTAGTGTCTTTTAACTCTTCACGTAAGTCTGCAACTTCTTGATCAATTTCGATGGAAGAGAGCAATTCGCGAATAGCTTCTGCACCCATCATTGCCTTGAACTCGTCACCATATTCTTCGGTCTTAGCGAAATAATCATCTTCAGTCATAAGCTGACCGCGACGAAGTTCTGTCATACCCGGATCGACAACGATATAGGCTTCGAAGTACAAGACTCGTTCAATATCACGTAACGGGATATCGAGAACCATACCCATACGAGATGGCAAGCTCTTCAAGAACCAAATGTGAGCAACTGGGCTTGCTAACTCGATATGACCCATGCGTTCACGGCGAACCTTAGAAAGAGTAACTTCTACGCCACATTTTTCACAGATAACGCCCTGATGTTTTAAGCGTTTGTATTTACCGCAAAGACATTCGTAATCCTTTACTGGACCGAAAATCTTGGCACAGAAAAGACCGTCACGTTCAGGCTTAAACGTACGATAGTTAATCGTTTCAGGTTTCTTTACTTCACCGTATGACCAAGAACGAATCTTTTCAGGAGAAGCAATACCGATCTTGATGGCATCAAACTGCTCATCCTGCTTGGCGGTCTTCAATAGATCATTCAAATAATCTTTCATTTTCCACAGATTCCTTATTTGCGGTCAAGGTCGATATCAATACCAAGAGAACGAATTTCCTTAACGAGAACATTGAAGGATTCTGGCATACCAGCATCAATGACATGATCACCCTTCACAATGTTTTCATAAAGTTTTGTTCTACCGGCTACGTCGTCAGACTTAACGGTTAACATTTCCTGCAACACATAGGACGCACCGTAAGCTTCCAATGCCCAGACTTCCATTTCACCGAAACGCTGTCCACCGAACTGAGCCTTACCACCGAGAGGTTGCTGAGTAACTAATGAGTATGGACCAGTAGAACGAGCGTGCATCTTATCGTCAACCAAGTGGTGCAACTT
>CAZBHT010000055.1:0-9207 GCA_964491655.1 uncultured Burkholderiaceae bacterium | reverse complement strand
ATCTACGGTTGAGGACTCTTCAAATCAGGCGAGACACAAAATTAATTACATACTCTTAATGCGTTGTTGGATCTACAGGATCGAAGTTCAGAATAATGCTTCGTGGAACATCACTACCTTCTGGTTTAGGGAAGGGGTCGCATTTGATGATGGCTCGTTCAACCGCTGCGTCAAATGCATTAAGACCACTACCTTTTATCAGGCGGGGTTTTCCACTTTGTGTTGCATTTCTTAGTAATCGAACTTCAAAAGATGCAACGTATTGCCCCGATTTGGCCCCTGCAGGAGGATTAAAGGCAATATTTGGTCTAACACAAGCCACAATCCTATTAACGTATTGAGCACGTTGGAAGCTTGTCATAGAACTACTTCCTTGATTAACCGCATTACTAGACTGTCCCGTTAAGCGGTTCATCATTTCCTTACGTCGCTTAGCTGCCTCTGCCGCCGCCTTTTTCTCGGCTTCGCGTTTTTTCTTCAGTTCCGCTTGTAATTCTTTTTGCTTTCGCAACTTTTCTTCATGAAGTCGCTTTTCTTCTTGTAACTTTCGTTCGCGTTCTTCAGCTTGACGTTTTAGTTCCAGTTGTTCTTTTAGTTTTTGTTCTTCTAGTCTTTTTTGTTGTTCAATTTTTTCAAGTTCTTTTTGTTTTCTCAGTTCTTCTTTTTTACGTTCTATTTCTAATAACCGTTTTTCTTCTTCCTGCTTTTTCTTAAGTTCTTGATTTAATTGTTCTTGAACAATATCCGGATCCTCAAGTAAATTGGCTTTGCGAGCAAGCTTCGTTTGAGTAACAGGAGGAGGTGGAGGCACTTCTTGTTCTTGAGTTTCTTGCTTTACCGACTCTGGCTGAGTTTCAGTTTTCAAAGTATCACTTTCTGGAGGTGTTTCTACTTTTTTATTTTGAATCAGTTCATCAGATGGATTCCATAATTCAGCATAAATCGGCTCGGTCGGTTGAGATCTCCATTGAAAGGAGATAAACAACATCGCAAAAAGGATAATGTGTGCCAATATCGCCAATGCAAGCGAAGTAGTAAATTGAGCACGCGGTTCCTTTTTGTTGGGCCGATTAGGAAATAAGTGTTCCATAAACAGTTACCTTGATCCCTCAATCTTTAATGAAAGACCGATTCGACTGATATTGGCCAATTGAAGTTGTTTCATTACATTGACTACTTTTTCGTAAGAAACAGTCTTATCCGCAGCAATTACCACAGGTACTTGCTTCCCGTCTTTATTCAAAGACTCAATGGTTGCAATCAACTTTGGAAGGTCTGTAGGGGTTAGATTTCCATCAGAACGAACGGATAAGTGACCGTTAGGATCTACGATGACTTCAACAACTTTATCTGGTGTACGTGATGCACTATGTACACTGGGTAAATCAACCATTGAAGGATTTACATAGGGAGCCGCTACCATCAAAATTACAACCAGGACGAGCATCACGTCTATGTATGGAACGACGTTCATCTCGGCCAATAATCTTCTTCTGTTGTTATTACGAGCCATAAGCAACCTCTTATGCTTGGCGATTTAAGATGTTTTGGAATTCTTCCATAAAACTTTCGTATTGATTGGAAAGTCGGTCGATAGCATAAGCGAATCGGTTATATCCAATTACAGCAGGAATCGCTGCGAAAAGGCCAATAGCCGTAGCGACAAGAGCTTCTGCGATACCAGGAGCTACAACGGCTAGTGAAGCGCTTTCAAGGTTACTGAGTCCGGTAAAAGCGTCCATAATTCCCCATACGGTACCGAATAAGCCGATGTAAGGGGAGACGGAACCGATAGTAGCTAATAAACTAAGTCCAGACTCTAATTGGTCGAGTTCTCTTTGGTAACGAGCACGCATAGCACGAGCTACTGAATCGATAACACCAAAGTTTGCCTGATTTAATTCACGAGAATTACGAGTACGGAGAAATTCTGTCATACCAGAATAAAAAATACCTTCCATACTTCCAATAGAAGTACGACGGTTGTTGGCTGATTCGTAAAGATTATTTAAATCTGAACCACCCCAAAAGCTACGATCGAATTGTGTGGATTCTCGTTTAGCTTTTGTAATTTGGAACCATTTTTGAAAAATTACAGTCCAGCTGGCCAGAGAAAATACAACTAAAATTGCCAAAACAATTTTAACAACGATACCAGCATGTGTAATTAACGTAAAAATAGATAGATCTGCTGTGTCCATCATTTAATTCCTTAATCAATATATTGTTTTAGGCAATTTAGTAATAAATCCGGCATTACCTTGGGTTTCATTGTTTCTACATTTAAGCTACCACACCGAACCTCGGAGTGTAGTAATAATTCATCTTCGCGAAAAACATCCTGAATAAACATCAAGGAAGCCTTACGAATTTCTTTAACATGACAACGAACAATGAGTTTATCGTCTAATTTTGCTGGTTTGCGGTACTGAGCATTGATGCTAGCAACGACGAAGATCATACCAAGCTCTTCTTTCATTTTTTGTTGTTCCCAGCCCAAATGACGCATCCATTCGGTACGAGCTCTTTCTAAGAAGCGTAAATAGTTCGCGTAATAAACCACACCTGCTGCGTCCGTATCTTCATAATAAACACGAACGGGCCAATCAAAAGTAGTCGGTTGTTCCATTTAGTTTGATTCTATTGTTAGAAAAATGTAAACAAGGAATTGTAGTCATTCCGAGTCAAGATAATAAGGGTAAGTTTATCGAAAAAAGTATTTATAGATGATTTATTGAGCAGTGGTGATAAAGTTTCAATAACGTCATTAAGTTAAAAAATACTGATTCAGTAAAATAAAAGTTCTTCTACCTATATTTAAAGTTCTGATTAGTCATCGTGAGCGTAAAGGAGTTTTAGATTTGTTCTATTCTGTGTTTAAAGCTTCAATCTGTTATTTGGTTGCTATAGCAGGAATCTTGCTATTAGTGGCTTGCGATGGCACGCCAAATGCCGTACACACGGAAAAAGAATTACGGTCTAATACCCTGTTTACGCCCTTTTCTGGGCGAAGTCCGAAACATCTGGATCCAACAAGCTCTTATTCTTCTGATGAGACTCCATACACCTATAGTATTTACGAACCGCTTTATCAATATAACTATCTGAAGCGTCCCTATCAGTTAGAGGCTCGAGCTGCTACCCATGTGGTTGAACCACGCTATTTAGATGCAAAAGGAAATCAACTTTCAAATCAGGTAAGCGCAGAGGATGTTGCAACAAGTGTGTATGATATTCCAATTAAGAAGGGAATCTTTTTTGCTCCTCATCCTGCATTTGCAAAAAATGATAAAGGTGAATTTCTGTACCATAATTTAAGTCAGGATGAAATTCAGAATATTCGAAATCCTTTGAGCCTAGAAAAAAAAGGAAGTCGAGAATTAGTCGCCGATGATTATGTTTATGCTATTAAACGTCTTGCAAGTCCAAGGGTAATTTCTCCTGCCTACGGTACGATGGTTTTGTATCTACCTGGTTTGAAAGAGTTCGGAGAAAAATTAAGAGCATACGATAAAGAACTCAGACAAGGAATCAATCCAACAGAGCGAGATCTACCTTGGATTGATTTAAGAAAAATTCCTCTCAAGGGAGTGTCTGCTCTAGATAGTCATACGTTACGAATTGAAGTAAACGGTAAGTATCCTCAATTTTCAAATTGGCTCTCAATGACATTTTTCGCACCGATTCCGTGGGAAGCGGAAAAGTTTTACAGCCAAAAAGGAATGGCAAAAAACAACCTGTCTCTTAATTATTGGCCCGTAGGAACTGGACCTTATAGATTAGTTGAGTCCATCGAAAATCGTCGTCACGTAATGGAACGAAATCCGTTGTTTAGAAAAACGGAATACTATCCTTGCCAAGGAGAAGAATCTGATAAATCAATGGGATATCTTAATGATTGTGGAAAGCCGATTCCGTTCATTGATCGAATTGAAATTTCGATAGAAAAGGAAAGCATCCCGCTTTTCTCTAAATTTCTTCAAGGGTATTACGATTCACCTCAAATTGAACGACTGGATAATGGTCAAAGTTTTTTGATCGGTATGGCCGATAGCGTCGAGAAAGAAAAGGAATATCGAGAAAAAAAATTAAAGTTTCCACAAACCGTAGAGGCAAGTAATACCTACTTTGGTTTTAATTGGATGGATCCAGTTGTTGGTGCGGGAAAAACACCGGAACAACATGAAAAAAATAGAAAACTACGTCAAGCAATTTCTATTGCAATAGATTGGGAAGAATACGTTCAGATTTTTCAAAAAGGACTCGCTCAAGTAGCGCATGGTCCGTTACCTCCTGGAATTTTTGGTTACGATGAAAAAGGAGTCGCTTCCTTTAATCCCTATGTGTACGACCGTTTACCAGATGGGAGTATTCGACGTAAATCACTAGAGTTTGCAAAGAAATTACTCGCTGAAGCAGGTTATCCCGAGGGAAGAGATGAAAAGACAGGAAAGCCCTTAGTATTAAATTTAGATTTTCAGGCTTCAGCAACACCGGCTACTCGTGGTGTTTTAAGTTGGTATCAAAAACAATTTGCCAAATTAGGAATTCAATTGGCGATTCGAGCTACGGATTACAATCGTTTTCAAGATAAAGTGATTCATGGTGCTCATCAACTTTTTCTTTGGGGGTGGTTGGCTGATTATCCTGATGCAGAAAATTTCCTTTTTCTTCTTTATGGACCAAATGCCAAGTCTGTGACTTCAGGTTTTGGCGAAAACGCTGCGAATTACCAAAGTGAAGACTTCGACAAGGTTTTTCATTCAATGAAATTGATGGAAAATGGTGAAGAGAAAAAGCGAGCAATTGAACATTTAATTTGTATTGTGCAACGCGATGCTCCGTGGTCTTTTGGGTATTTTCCAACAAGTGCCGCTGCATTTCATCAATGGGTCTATAACGGTAAACCCACTCAGATGGTGCGTAATCACATTCAATACCTGCGAATTGATCCAGAAATACGCTTTCAACGAATCAAAGAATGGAATAAGCCTATTTATTGGCCTTTGAGTTTTATAGTTATCCTTATTTCGGTTATTGGTTATTCGATGTGGAGATTACAGAAAAGACGTGAATCAATGACAGCGTCCGGTCACATTTACAAGAAGAGGGTCTAATTGCTGAGTTATTTATTACGACGTATTGTCTACGGTGTTTTAATTCTAATAGGAGTTAATTTATTAACTTTTATTCTGTTTTTTACGGTAAATACACCGGATGATATGGCTCGTCTAAATCTCGGCAGTAAACGGGTAACTACAGAAGCTATCGAAAATTGGAAGCAAGCTCATGGATATGATAAGCCTTTGATTTGGAACGATGATGTTAAAGGAACAGAAAGGGTTACCGATACCATCTTTTGGCAACACAGTGCACGTCTTTTAGTCGGAGATTTTGGTTCATCTGATGCAGGAAGGGACATCGGTTATGAGATTCGTACGCGTATGTGGCCCTCATTGGCCCTAGCACTTCCTACCTATATTTTAGGAATCATTGCGATCGTTTCTTTTTCATTGTTATTAGTTTTTTTCCGACGAACTAAATTGGAGCTTTCTGGCATTGTTTTGGCTGTTTCAATGATGTCGATATCTTCTCTTTTTTATATTATTTTTGGTCAGTGGTTGTTTTCTAAGATTTTGAAATTATTTCCAATTTCTGGTTTTGAAACTGGTATGGCGATGGTTTCTTTTTTGGCTTTACCGGTTGTAATTGGTGTCTTTTCTCGAATTGGAGGAGAAAGCCTTTTGTACCGCTCTATGTTTCTTGAAGAAATTAACAAGGACTATGTGCGAACTGCTAGAGCAAAAGGTCTTTCTGAATTTCAAATTTTAGTAAAGCATGTATTACGTAATGCTTGTTTACCGATATTGACTTCAACTATTGCAACGATTCCGATGCTCTTTATGGGATCTTTGATTATGGAAAGTTTTTTTGGCATACCAGGTCTTGGCAGTTATACGATTGATGCGATTAATGCTCAGGATTTTGCCATTGTACGAACCATGGTTTTCGTTGGAACCGTACTGTATGTGATCGGTCTTATTTTGACCGATATTGCTTATACGTTTGCTGATCCAAGGATTCGCTTGAAATGATGATGCCTAAAATAGTGATACTTTCAAGTGATCTTGTGATTTTCGCAATGCTTTGTGTTTTAGGAATATACATTTGGCATTTAAGTAGATCGAAGGAATTAAGAAGTCGCTGGATTGCGGTTGCCAAAAGACGCTCAGCCTTAGCATCAATAACCGTTCTTGCTCTCTTTTTTTCAGTCGCAGTCTTAGACTCTGTTCACTATCGTAGTGCTATTAGTAGTATTGAAAACGGCATTGTCTATGACGTAAAAACCAGATCTTTGCTCGATCAAGTTTTACCGAATAATTCTCAAAACCAAGAAAAAAGTTATTCCAGTCCTTTTGCAATTCAAAGTTTTGAAAAAACGACTCAGGTTATAGATGGAAAAATAATTAGAGATTTTGAACCGTTAATGAACGCAGGAAAGCATCTAGAGGATCGAACACATCATACGGTAGATAGTATTCAGAAAATTTCTATAGGTGTTGGATTAGGTTTAATTCTAAGTATTGGTGTTTCTGTTGTCGTTACTTATTGTTTCTCCCGAATACATCATCGCTCTATTGTAGGAGAATTTCGCCAGTTTTTTTTAGAACGAGAAGAAATTCCCTATGAAATTGTGCTGTTAGTGTTAAGTATCTTTTTTTTAATTGCAGGAATCGTTTTTAGTTCGTGGCCTTTTTATCACGTATTAGGTACGGATCAAACGGGTAATGACATTCTTTATCAGGCAATTAAGTCAATTCGCACTGCTGTAGTTATTGGTTCCTTATCAACATTAGCTATGTTGCCATTTGCCATCATATTTGGAATCAGTGCTGGTTATTACAAAGGCTGGGTTGATGATGTCATTCAGTATCTATATACGACATTATCTTCTATTCCTGGAGTTCTTTTAATCGCCGCGTTCGTTCTTATGACTCAGGTTTTTATAGATTCTCATCCCCATTTGTATGAGACCGATTTAGAAAGAGCGGATATACGTTTATTAATGCTTTCATTAATTATTGGTATTACTGGATGGGCCACTTTAGCTAGACTTCTTCGTGCTGAGACCCTTAAGATTTCTCAATTGGATTATGTCCAAGCTGCGCACGCCTTCGGTGTCAGTCATTTCAAAATTATGCGCCGTCATATTTTTCCGAACGTTGTTCATATCGTACTAATTGTCGCAGTATTAGATTTTTCAAACATTGTTCTTTATGAGGCCGTTCTTTCTTATGTTGGGGTAGGAGTAGATCCTTCGACTTATAGTTTTGGTTCAATGATTAATGCTGGTCGGCTTGAATTATCAAAGAATCCTGTTGTTTGGTGGAACTTATTAACAGCTTTTGTATTTATGTTGACTTTTGTGTTGACCGCAAATTTATTTGCATCGGCGGTTCGTGATGCGTTCGATCCTAAACACTCTCTTAATACATCGAGAAAAGGAAAGTAATGGTGCTTCAGATTAAAAATTTAACAACAGAAGTACGGACACACAATAAAGTTGTGCGAATAGTCGATGATGTTAGCTTTTCTGTGAATTCGGGAGAGATTTTTGCTTTGGTTGGAGAATCTGGCTGTGGTAAATCAATGACAGCAATGTCAATCCTGCGTCTTTTACCGGATTCAGGAAGGATATCCAACGGAACGATTACAGTAAATGGTCAAGAAATTCTAGGCTTACCGGAATCGATGATGCGCTTTATCCGATCTAAAAGGGTCAGCATTATTTTTCAAGAACCGGCA
Source organism: uncultured Burkholderiaceae bacterium (assembly GCA_964491655.1). Lineage (GTDB taxonomy): Bacteria > Pseudomonadota > Gammaproteobacteria > Burkholderiales > Burkholderiaceae_F > JAFTYR01. Next base: position 1,401 of record CAZBHT010000055.1, on the reverse strand, counting down.
ACTAGTCTGAATCCCGTTATGACAATCGGAGATCAGATTCTTGAAACGATTCATTTACACACTTGTTTGCGTGGATCTGAGGCGAAGAAAAAAGTAATTGAATGGCTAAATTGTGTCGGCATTTCAAACCCAGAAAAAAGAATTGATATGTTTCCTCATGAATTAAGTGGGGGACAGAAGCAGAGGGTGATGATTGCAATCGCACTTGCTGCAGAGCCCGATTTTCTTATTGCCGATGAACCAACGACCGCATTAGATGTCACGATTCAGGCGCAGATTCTTAAGTTACTAGATGAGATAAGACAAACACAGAATATCGGTATTCTTTTAATTACACACGATTTGGCTGTAGTCGCTCAAATATCTGAGCGAGTAGGCTTGATGTATGCCGGTCAGCTTGTCGAATTAGCAAAAACTCAAGATTTTTTCAAACATCCACTACACCCTTACGCATCTAGCCTTTTAAAGGCTCTCCCAGAAGGTCGATGTAAAAATGATTGCTTAGAGGCCATTCCGGGAATGGTTCCAGATTTATCTGTTTCGTTTAAAGGTTGTCGTTTTGCACCCCGTTGTCCAAAAGCAAGAAATCATTGCTTTGATACTATTCCTGAACCACAGGAATTAGAAAATCGTTGGATTCGATGTCATTATCCAGAACAGAAACCAAGTGAAATGAAATTTTCTCTTGCAAGAAAAGAGAGACATGAAAATAGTTTGGAGGAATTTTTAACTATTTCGCACTATAGTGTGCTTTTTCCAACTCGTTCATCTTCATGGTTTCGAAAAGAGAAGCTAACTGTTGTTAATGATGTTTCACTGAGTGTGAAAAAAGGTAAAACTCTTGCATTAGTGGGAGAGAGCGGTAGTGGAAAAACGACCTTAATCAAAGGAATACTTCAATTACTTCGTGGAAAAGCTAAGACACAAGGCGAAGTGAAACTACTTGGAGTTGACTTGGAAAAATTAAATGTAAAACAACTTCGTACTATGAGAAAAAACATTCAAGTTGTTTTTCAGGATCCTTTTTCGAGTTTGAATCCTAGGTTACAAATAAAAGAAATTCTTCAAGAAGGTCTTTTGAGTTTACGTCCCGATCTTTCTTACGATGAGATAGGTAAGCGTATTGAATCGGTTCTTTTTCAGTGTGGTTTGAACTCTAATATGTTGAACCGATATCCACATGAATTTTCTGGTGGTCAACGGCAACGATTGGCTATCGCACGGGCATTGGTTGTGGAACCTAAAGTTCTTATTTGTGATGAACCAACATCAGCCCTTGACGTATCGGTACAAGCTCAAATCTTAAATTTGAGCTTGTACCGATACGTCAAGGGCTGATGTTGGTTCATCAGCCCTTGACGTATCGGTACAAGCTCAAATCTTAAATTTGATAACAGAAAT
>CAZBHT010000054.1:0-9391 GCA_964491655.1 uncultured Burkholderiaceae bacterium | reverse complement strand
CGGGTTTCAAATTGGTAGAGGAAAACTCAACAAATTCTGCTGGCCATACTCGGCCATTTAACTGTACTTCAGAGTGTCCTTCTCGCCAATAATGTACAGTCACAGTCTTGCCAATTACCCGATCTAATACGCAAGCCCTCTCTTCTTCGCTTTGACGATTAAAGGTCAACTGTCCGTAAAAAACAAGAATCATCAAGGAGACGATGATAAAAACAGCCAATTGCAATTGAAGTACCGGAAAAATACAGGCAATAATCCCTGCTACTGCACAGGCTACAGAAACACCAATTAAAAGCATGTTTCTAAAGACAAAATTCAGCAGAACCGCAGACACGCTCAAAACAAACCAAAAAAATGGCATGCTGATCATGTAGTTCATCCTCCAAACACAAAAACGGTTACTTATTTAAAAGTAACCGTTTGAGTATATCGAAGTTAGTGAAAAACTTAAATTAGATTAATTCTAATTTTGGTTTGCTTCACGAGCTAACTTTCTCCAAGTATTAACGACAGTATCAGGATTCAAAGAAATAGATTCGATACCTTCGTCCATTAACCACTTGGCTAAGTCTGGGTGGTCTGAAGGACCCTGACCGCAAATACCGACATAAGCACCCTTGGCTCTACAGGCCTTGATAGCCATAGAGAGGAGCACCTTCACAGCTTCATTACGTTCGTCGAAGAAACGAGCAATCAAGCCAGAGTCGCGGTCCAAACCAAGCGTTAACTGAGTCAAGTCATTAGAACCAATGGAGAAACCATCGAAATATTCGAGGAACTTATCGGCCAACAATGCGTTACTTGGAATTTCGCACATCATGTTCAAACGTAAACCGTTTTCACCACGCTTCAATCCGTGCTGAGCTAATTTTTCATTAACTTCACGAGCTTCGTTCAATGTACGAACGAATGGAATCATGATTTCAACGTTAGTCAAACCGATTTCATCACGAACCTTCTTCAACGCTGCGCATTCCATAGCGAAGCATTCCTTGAAGTCATCAGCAACGTAACGGCTTGCACCACGGAAGCCCAACATCGGATTTTCTTCTTCTGGTTCATAGATCTTACCGCCAACCAACTTGCGATATTCGTTGCTCTTGAAGTCAGACATACGAACGATAACTTTCTTCGGATAGAATGCTGCGCCAATTGTTGCAACACCTTCAGCCAACTTTTCAACGAAGAATTCACGTGGATTTGCGTATCCTGCGGAAACCTTTTCAACTGCTTCCTTAACGTCTTCTGGAACATTCGGGTAGTCAAGACAGGCCTTAGGATGAACACCAATGTTGTTATTGATGATGAATTCAAGACGAGCCAAACCAACACCCTTGTTCGGGATGGACTGGAATTCGAAGGCTAACTGAGGATTACCAACGTTCATCATAACTTTGACTGGGCATTCAGGAAGTTCACCCTGACGAACTTCTTTAACTTCATATGGAAGCAAGCCTTCGTAGATGTAACCAGTATCACCTTCAGCACAAGAAACAGTCACTTCCTGACCGTCTTGAAGCACTTCAGTAGCGTTACCACAACCAACTACAGCAGCAATACCCAACTCACGAGCAATAATCGCTGCGTGGCAAGTACGACCACCACGGTTAGTTACGATAGCGCTGGCCTTCTTCATGACAGGTTCCCAGTTCGGATCCGTCATGTCAGTTACGAGAATATCACCTTCTTTAACGAGATCCATGTTTTCTGGACCGTTAACGATAATAACCTTACCTGCACCAATCTTCTGACCGATAGCACGACCAGAAACTAATACGTTGCCTCTTTGTTGCAGAACGAATTTTTCCTGCACACTGCTGTCTTTCTGACGGCTCTTTACGGTTTCAGGACGAGCCTGCAAAATATAGAGCTTGCCATCGACGCCATCTTTACCCCATTCGATATCCATGGGACGACCATAGTGTTTTTCAATGATCGTAGCGTACTTAGCCAACTGCATGACTTCTTCGTCTGTTAGAGCAAACTTGTTGCGATCTTCGTCTAAGACATCAACAGTCTTAACGGAACGACCACTTGCCCCTTCAGTGTCGAATACCATCTTGATCTTCTTGCTACCGAGCACCTTGCGAATAACTGCAAAGTTTCCCTTTTCAAGCATTGGCTTGTGAACATAGTATTCGTCTGGGTTCACAGCACCTTGAACAACGGTTTCACCAAGACCATAGCTGGCAGTAATGAATACGACCTGATCAAAGCCACTTTCCGTATCCATTGTGAACATCACACCAGCACAACCAAGGTCAGAACGAACCATGCGTTGTACACCGGCAGATAATGCTACTAGTGAATGATCAAAACCCTTATGAACACGGTAAGAAATAGCTCTATCGTTGTACAAAGAAGCAAACACTTCCTTCATACGAGCGAAAACCTGATCAATACCAACCACATTCAAGAAAGTTTCCTGCTGGCCGGCAAAAGAAGCATCAGGCAAGTCTTCAGCAGTAGCCGAAGAACGAACCGCCACAGAAATTTCTTCCTGGCCATCCTTAAGCCATTCGTAGAACTCACGAATTTCTTGTTCCAACTGAGCTGGGAAAGGTGCCTGTTCAATCCACTGACGGATTTCAGCACCTGCTTTCGCTAATTCCTTGACGTCATCAACGTCAAGTGTCGCTAAACGATTTTCGATGCGTTCTTTCAGACCGCCTTCATTTAAGAAGACACGAAATGCCTCTGCCGTAGTGGCAAAACCATCCGGAACTCGAATACCCGCCTGAGTCAACTGACTAAGCAGTTCACCGAGTGAAGCGTTCTTTCCGCCAACAGATTCAACATCTGTCATACGAAGTTGACTGAAAGGAACGACGAAACGACCTTGTTGCATTTGCAGACCTCGAAAAGAGAGTAGAAAATTTGCTAGATTTTAGCCTGTTATTGGCAATTACTGTTAAAAATACACTAAATATACTAAAAGACAGAGGAAATAATGATTGAAGAAGTAAAAGAACAAGGAAAATCTAAGGTCAGAACCGTCTTTTTTGTCTCAGATGCTACTGCGATCACAGCTGAAACATTGGCAAATTCTGTTTTAGCTCAATTTCACGGTCTGCGATGTGTTCGCTGGCGTATGCCTTTCATTAACACGATCGAAAAGGCGAAGGAAGCTGCGATGAAAATCAACGAAGTAGGCAAAGAAACGGGAAATCGCCCCATTGTCTTTTCCACCCTGGTGGCTGGTTCTCTCGCATCAACCTTCAATGAATACTGTAATGCTTTCGTCATCGAATTATTCCGTTCCTTTGTCGGACCATTAGAACGAGAACTTGGAGTTCCAAGCAACCACTCCGTAGGAAAGTCTCACGAAATTGGTGATCAAGAACGCTATAACAAACGAATTGAAGCGATTAACTACACGCTTTCTCACGATGATGGACAAACTAACGAAGGTCTTAAGGAAGCAGAAGTAATCTTAGTAGGAGTTTCCCGTAGCGGGAAAACACCTACATCGCTTTATTTAGCCATGCAGTATGGCATCAAGGCCGCTAACTATCCTCTTATCCCCGAAGATTTTGATCGCGGCGAATTACCCCCTGCGCTCGATAATTGTAGAGATCGAATCTTTGGCTTGTCGATTGCTCCAGAACGCTTGGCGCAAATTCGAAGCGAACGTCGTCCTAACTCACGCTATGCTTCTTTAGAAAATTGTCGTTATGAAGTACATGAAGCTCAAAAAATGATGGAAAACGAAGGCATTAAATGGCTTTCTTCTACTTCAAAATCTATCGAAGAAATTTCAGCTACGATTTTGCAAGAACTCAAAATTAACGCTAGCGCTGAAATGGGAATGTAGGAATTATTCATGCGAGATAGAACCGAAAAAGCACTTTATGCTGGAGTAGAAAGTGCTCTTCTGTTGTTTACCGTTTGTGCTCTTACCTTAACGAAAGAGTTTTCTTCTTACGGTTATCTCGCCCTACTCGCAACCCCACTAGCTTTTTTACTTCTTGTCTACCGAAACTTTGAAGAAAGACTTCCTTTTGGAAAACTTTGGTCTTCCGGGAAGTCTTTTTTATTTCCCTTTTTACCCTTTATTGCTGTTTTTTGCGGAATAAAAACTTATTACTTAGGTAGTGAAGGCGATTTCGTTCTAGATTACCCTGCGATCTGCAGTATTACCGTGCTCAGCACATTGTGTTACTTGGCTTTATCAGAAAAATTTAAGCCTTCTAAAGTGCTCTTTTTTGAAGCCTGCGCCTTAGGCTCCTTCCTTTACTCTTTAGACATTGCTTGCACAGCCTACCATTTTGACATCAATATCTGGGACGCTAAAAATTGGGTAGTTCCTTATAGTACGACGTACGCTCGTTGTATTTTGATTCCAGCTGGTCTTTCCTTCTTGGGTTTTTTTGTTCTCTCTGAAAAAGAACAAAAAACTCGTTGGTGCTGTCTGATTAGTGGACTCTTAGGATTTATTTCTGCAACCGGGTTTATTGCAGTACGGGCGGTAATACCTGCGGTTGGAGTAGCGTTCTTTTGTGCGTTTTTAATCCTACGATTTAATAGCAAACGACTCCCTTTAGTACCACTATTGGCTTCATTTGCTACTCTTATTTTGGTCTTAGGATTGATGAGTCCACTTCCTCAAAAAATCATTTTAGGTTTTCAAGAAAGTGCAACGGTGGTGAAGCATAACGCCGCGGAGAAAACCCTAGAGCACTTACTTAAAGAAGATAAAATTTCCGTTTCTTCTGAAAACAAAACCCCTCCAGAAGAAGCTCTTCAGAAGAGTTTAAATAATTCCATGGGTGGACGTTTTGCTGTATGGAACTTAGCTCAAATTATGATGAAACAATCACCGATTGTTGGTTATGGAGACGGAAGACCCGCTAGTTTTGTCAATTTAAAAGAATTGTTTAAATACAGCACCGATTATCTCGTTCACTTCCATAGCGATTATGTTCAATCTGCGATGGTAGGAGGTTTACTTCTTCTAAGTAGTTTATTAATCACACAACTTTGCTTGATCTGGCAGGCAAGAAAAGACCCCTTACGTCTTTACCTGATTCTATCTTTGTGTAGCTTTGGGATCTTTGAAATTGGATTCCTTGAAGTCTGTGTATTTTCTTCCTTTATGGGAGCCTGGATTTTACTATCAGTCTTAGACTTCAAAATCACTTGGAAATATCGTTCTTAAATCGTTTTATTTTCAATTGAACGATCATTTACTTTTCTGGCAAAAAAGAGCGAAGTATTTTTTACGATTTTGCTTTAAAAAGTTTTTCTTTAGCAGAAGAGAAATCCAGTTGAGAAATCACTAAGCCAAAAAGAACTAAAAGCGTTCCGGTACCAGACCACATTGTTAATTTTTCATCTAAGACAATGTTGGCACAGATCAAACAAATGACTGGAATGAGATAGACGTAGATCGTTGCCGAACTTGCTCCTATTTTTTCTACAGCTCCAGTCCACATCGCATAACAAGCCGCTGAGGCTATAAATCCCAAAAATGCCAAGTTAGACCAAACTTCCACATGCTTGAAGGTTTCAAGGGCAATTGGTTCTTGTAACATCAAAAGACCTAAAAATATAAAGATCAACCCATAGCCAAAAATCGTTCGGGTTGAGAGCAAAATTGGTATTTCATAATTAGAAAGCTTCTTTAACGTGATGGAATAACAAGCCCACACAAAACCGGCTCCAATCGCTAAAGGATCGCCTAACGGATTAAAGGTAAGTTCCTCCGTTCCACCTAACATGATTAAAAATACACCGATAAATGAAATAACAACTCCCACAAAAAACTTCTTTGAAAGTTCACTCGATGGGTTCTCAATTTTGCTTAAAACACCGGTAAAAAAGGGAGATAGACAAATTAGAACCCCAACGTTTGAAGCAGTTGAATACTGCAACGCTACATTTTCCATAAAGAAATAAACGAAGGTTCCTAAAAAACCAGCTAATGCAAATAGAAACTCGATTTTCCGCCCATACTTGGGAGACAGGCGAGGATACATTAACCATAACGCGATGTATCCAAGTAAAAATCGAGTAAACAGAATTTGAGCGGGCGTCAAATATTCTAAAAGGACTTTGGTTGAGACGAAGGTTACGCCCCAAACAACAATACAAAATAGTGCTAATAAATGCCCTAGACCTAAATTCTTCAAAGTTCTACTCCTCGTCTTTCGAAAAAATCATAGCATTCTGATAGTCCGTACTGCTCTAGAACACAATATTTTTTAGAAACTTCCAAAACAAAAACAGCAGACCGATTTTTCGTCGAATCTGCTGTTTTGTTTTTTAGATTGAATCTAAGACTTCGTTAAACTCTGGATTCTTTTGTATTGAACCCGTTAGAACGCATAACGCAATCCAACATTAGCACGCCAATCTTCATCAATCTTCGCACCACTTGTGCGTTCAATGTCACCATACACATATGTGTTCTTATTGATGTGATACTGACCACCCACTGCGTATTCAACCCATGTGTCTTTGCCATCAGTCTTAAAGCTGGCTTGTCTGTTTGCACCTGTAACAGTCAATTTACCGTCACCTAAGAATTCATGGACTAAACCAGCTCGCACATAGGCACTACCCTTACCGTTCGGACACTTCAATCCGGCTGCAACTCCCAGTTTAGTCGTCAAACTATCCATAGAGTCAACATCGTACTTAGCAACCGCTCCCTTGAACTCATCAGAGTTAATGTAGGTGTAAGTGGCTTCTACGGTTGGTTCGACATAAACCGTATTACTTAAGTCAAATCTCCAACCAAATTCTCCGGATAAGCTCAATCCAGTCTGATCCAGTTTCTTACCCGAGAAACTACGTGCATTAAGTTCTGTATCCAGTTTAGCAACACGAGCAATCACGTCAACGAACTGACCCTTTTCACCGCTCCAGACACCGTAAGCCGCTAAGCTATAAGCATCCGTATCCGCACTAGTTTTTTGACCGTCCACATCACCCTTGGTATAGCTTAAAGCTCCACCTAAGCGCCATGCGTTATTAACCGCAGTATCGAAACCAATTTGAAGTTTATGGAAGTCGTTATCTAAGCCCTTACCGCTCATCTTACCGCCATCGTAACGAACCCATGCGCCGTTCTTGCCTTCAGCTGCGCGAACATCACCTAAGCGTTTACGTAGGTCGTTCATTTCGGTGCGAGCCTGGATAGTTCCCAAATTCGTTAAGAGGTTACTGATTTCTACGTTGGTTGTATTTAAGGCTTGTTGTACGTTAAGGGTACCATCAGCATTACGAACTAAAGTCATCGTACCTGTGACTTCACCTTCGGCCACAGTACCGGTGATCGAAGCGCCGTCAGCTGTGATGTTACCAAGTAATTTTTCTGCCTCAGCAGCTGTGAGCTCATCAGAAGTTACCTGAGTTAAGTTAACAGCTAAAGTAGCCTCTTCTGCATTCTCTGCTGTGAACTTACCTGCATTTTCAACATCATTTGCTACTAGATTAATCGTACCGGTACCAGTTAAGGTGTCAACCTCGGCAGAAACATTGTTATTAACATTGATGATGCCATCATTTAATGCCAAACTCGTCACAGACAAGCGAGACGTACCGTCCGTACCTCCGATTTCCTCTACTTTAGCTGTATTCGTTGGTGTCCATTGTGCACCGTTTGCCAAGCTCAGGTTCAACGTTGCATCGTTAAAGTCAGACTCTTGAGCATTTGCCTCTTCAATCCAAGAAGCTTTTACGTTACCGGTCCACAATGAACCCGCCGTATTCAAATTGACATTGACTTGAGACGTTACCGCACTAGTATCTGTGTCGTAGGCTTTACCAAAAGTGATATCACCTGTCAAAACAACATCGGCCTCACCTTTGGTGTTGACATCGACATGAGCAGCGTTACGAGCTTCAATCACAGAAGGGGCAGTCACAACGATAGACTTCGAACTATCAAGAGCAACTATAGCGTCACCTGAGGAAAAAACACCAACACCGGAGGCATTAATAGCTGTTTCATCGCTTGCGACATTAATCTTTGCAATGAGCGGTTGACCATTCGTCTCTAAACCTTGAGCAGTCAAACCATAACCATATTTACCAGCCTTAGATGTAATATTCAAAGACTTGCCTAAAACGTCTACCGTACTCTCGCCACGAACTTGGATACCGTGAGCGTAACCATTCGAGGAAGTACTTGTAATCGTAACGACCTTATCCGTACCGCCCAACGTTACATTAGAAGAAACAGCACGAACGCCAGCGCTATCACTAAAGCCATTTGCTGTAAGAGTTACGTTACCCTTTGCAGCAACCGGACAAGATTCCGATGACAAAATGCCATAGGCTTTACCATCTGTCGATTCAGAGGAGCTAACTAAATTATTATTGAAAACAATAGAACCGCCACTTGCTTTATTTGAACCTGTTCCACTCGGCAATTCATAGGGATCGGCAAAAACACCTACCGCATCACTTTTAGCCTCAACTTGAACAGTTGTTACTGCATTCGATTCTATTTGACCAGTATATCGGGCATAAATGCCACGAGCGATACCTGCCTCATTTTTTACGATAACATTTAAAGAAGATTCGGCCTCTTCTTTTCCAACGTTAATAACGCTTGGACCAGAAGCTACAAGACCGAACACCATTCCTTTTTCAGATGAAACATTAATAGTATTTTGAGTCCCATTTAAAGCGACTTGAGTCTGCGGATTGGTACCTGGGTTACCTTCAGTACTGATACCAAATGTTGCACTCTCTGCATATTGCGAACCCTTAACAATCAATGTCAAGTCATCATTAAAAGTTGTATTTGCTTGAGCAACGAGTACCCCATCGGTACGACCATAGTTCGAGTTTGCTTGGCCCTGAGCTTTACTATTATCAACTTCAAGAGCAACCTTGCCGTTAAATGTTTGAGTGCCACCGTAATAATTCTGAACACCCATCATATAATTAAGTTGATTTTCACTAGCTTTGAGCTTTAAATTGACTTCTTTCTCAAACGTAATGCTCTGATTATCAAAGACACCTTTGCCTACCCAAGAGTCAATACCAACCAAAGTCTGACTGCCCGAGATCTCAAGTGGTTTAGTTCCCGTACCTACTGCACCATTTACTACTAATGCCCCTTTATCACGCGTAGCGAAAAGACGGACACCATTTGAATCTTTCGATAAAGAACCATTAACATCGCCATTGATGGTTAACGTTACATTGTCACCTGTTGCAAAAGCACCATAATAACGCACAGCACTTGCGACAGAAGGATCTGTTGGATTAGCAAGAATAACATCTTGACTAACCGTGACATTGCTATCTTTTGCCACATACGCAGCATATCGATCCGTGGCATCTGCAGTTTCCCAAGCCATCGCAGAACCAGTAGCCAAAGTCCCAATCACAGCAACTGCAATCGTAGTTTTCTTAAATAATGATTTACTCATGG
>CAZBHT010000053.1:0-9420 GCA_964491655.1 uncultured Burkholderiaceae bacterium | reverse complement strand
GGTTGTCTGAGCTCTTTGATCCAAACAAAATTACGGTCCTTTCTGGCTAATGGAAAATTTGGGATAACTAAATCGAGTCATTTGACGCGATAGATAGAATGTCAAATGACCCAAAATTTATAACGTTACTTTTGCTTCACACAAAACTTTAATAGCTTCTATCATAGGTATACAGCAAAATCTCTTTCTAGTCGTTCAAGTGCAGAAATTACTTGATTGGATCGCTTTTGACACCATTGACGCGCCACTTCATTTTGAGATTGACGAATACTCAGCATCAACTCAATACTTGCCGATTGCGGTCCTCCTTCAGTCTTGCGATTTTCAATAATTGCATGAGGATTTAATGCATCACGGAACTCTGCTTCACTCATAGGAAGTTCCATTTCATGCCACTCTTTTGCTGTCACTTCACGGAAAATCTCTTGCATTTTGATATAAGGAAATTCCAATGGACGAACATTATTAGAGCGGGCCCAACCAACCATGGCACTGGCTACATGATGACCAATTCGGAAAGGAACCTCGTATTGCGCCATCAGACGATCTGCGACTTCTTGTGTTGCAGTCCAGTCACTATTAAGTTCTTCTAAAGTACGCTCGGGGTTAATACGTAACGCTTTAAGAATACGATCCGTCATATCAATTAATTTCAGAGTTTTTTGAGCAATCGGAGCTCGACTTGTGACAAAACGTGCATCACCTTGACCAACGGAAATGTTATGCATCAGAAAAGCCATTTCTACAGCACCGGAACAAATACTACTGGCTAAAACACGCATGCTATTCATAAGACCTGGATTGCGTTTTTGGGGCATAGCCGATGATGCGTATGTATTTTCACCACCTTCTTGCAAAATAATCCAAGGACGAGGTTGGGCGTATTGAATCATGATATCTTGAACGAAAATACCAATCGACAAAGCAATTGATTGCATTACCTGAGCAAATTCAATGGGCAGATCGGTTGGAGCTCCATGTACCGCATCTAATGCATTAATAAAGGGACCATCGAAACCCAAATAATCTGCCATAGCTCTACGATCCAAAGGCTAGCCGGTTCCATTTAAAACAGTTGATCCCATTGGAGAATGATTTGCACGATTAAAGAGTTCTTCCAAGCGGTCACGAGCTCGAATTAGTGATTCTGATACACCTAAAATTCTGGACTTGAAAAAGCTCTTGGTCGAAAATTAGTCTGTCGAAACACACGACCTACCGTTTTAACTGAAAACGGACAACAAGCACTCACGCAAGTTCGCCCGATTATTGAAGCCTATCAAGTCTTTCTCACCAACATTACGAAAGACTCGAGCGAAATGGTTGGCAGAATTCGGTTATCCGTCGCGCCAGGGTCACTACCCAACATGCTGATGCCTATTTTGCTGGAATTTCAAAAACTATATCCTCAAATAGAATTTACGATTTCAAGTGGAAGACAAATTTCCGAATGTTTAAGCGGACAAGTGGATGTCGCATCAGTCAATGGTCCAATTGATGAAAGCGGTTTAGTCATTTTAGATCGGGGACATCCTGCTTACATTGCGGTTGCTTCTCCGGACTACATAAAAAAATACGGATTCCCAGACTCTCCTGAATCATTGCAACATCACGCCGGCTTTGTATACAAAGGACCAGTACGTCCAGAAACAAACGAACTTGTTAAAAATGGCGAAACTCGTCCAATCAAATGGAAAAGCTCAATGCAATCTTCAGACATTCTTATGATCAAAAAAGCAGTTGTAAATGGTCTAGGAATCGCTGTAGATATTCCATTGATTCATTGCCATGAAGAATTAGAACGAGGTGAGCTCATCCCTATTCTTGATGGCTGGCATCGCCCCAGTTCAAAAGCGTCTTTAGTTTGCTCTCAATCCGCATGGCATATTCGTCGAATTCGAGTTTTTATGCAGTGGTACTGTGAAAGAAATCGACGAGAATTTGACGCTTTGGAAAAGAAAGCTCGTAATTTATTTGGCCAGTTTTTTAGTTGTTATTTTGATTGAACAAAAAGGAGAATTTCCATAATAAGTGCCAAAGGTTACCCTAGAATATTGAAGTCACGAAAAGGTTTTTGAGTTCAGACCTTATTGAAAGACAACGTTCAATTCTGAGCATTTCTACAAAACGTACTCGTCGGAATGTCCTGGCAAATTCCTACTTTCTAATATTACAATGAATGATATAGATATTCTCCCCGGACGTTGATTGATGAAAGGAATTTCCTATGAGCACCGATAAGACTTATTTCCCCGAATTCTCCCAACGCATGATCAACGTGGGAGATGGTATTCAAATCAATACACTTGTGGGTGGAACAGGGAAAGAAGCTTTATTGCTTGTACACGGTCATCCGGAAACGCACTTGATGTGGCGTTTTCTCACACCGGAACTCGTCAAATGTTACACGGTCGTTATTACCGACCTTCGTGGTTATGGCGATAGTTCTAAACCCGAAGGTTTGCCTGACCATTCCAACTATTCCAAGCGCGCTTTAGCAGACGACCAAGTTGAAGTCATGCGTCAAGTAGGTTTTGAAAAATTCCACGTGATCGGTCATGACCGTGGAGCCCGCGTCTTACATCGCATGGTACTCGACCATGAAGACAAACTCTCAAGTTGTACTTTGATCGACATTGTGCCGACCTACGACATGTATAAGGAAACGAGCCAAGAGTTCGCAACCAAATATTGGCATTGGTTCTTCTACATCCAAGGCGTGGGCTTCCCAGAAACGTGTCTTTTGGCCGATCCCGATCGCTTCATTAACTACAATTTGAATCTCAAGATTGGTCCCGCTGCTCGCGCAAACTTTCCGGCAGATGTTTTATCTGAGTACACTCGATGCTTTGCTCAATGGGACACGGTTCACGGTATTTGCGAAGACTATCGCGCCAGCGCCACGATCGACATGGTTTTGGACGAACCCGATCGAGCCCGCAAAATGAAGACGCCGATTTTACTTCTTTGGGGCAAGAACGGGATCGTAGGCAAGCTTTGGGATGTCCCTGCCAAGTGGGCGCCGTTTGTGGAAACGATGGAAGGTTATGCGATCGATCAATGCGGTCACTTCGTGCCCGAAGAACAACCGCAAGCTGTGTTGAATCACTTAATGCCATTCTTGGCTAAATATGAACAATAAAGCCGATTCATACAAACATGGTACCGTTGCAACTAGCTGAGTAGTTTGTATTTTTTCATAGCAATTGATGCGGTAGCCAGAGTCCAGACAATACAAGTTCTCGGCTATTTTTGTACACATTTCAGGCTTGTTTGCCACGAGTAATTAACTTTATTGCTATGTTCTCAAGATAATTACTCGTGATAAACCAAACCGATACTTATTAATTACGCTTTGTTGTTGAATATAAGGATAAACATCGCTCAAGAACCACGTAAAAATCGTTTTTTATTTTGAATGTTTACTCAAAATAGTTGAAACAATACCGCTCAGACAAATAATGGTAATACCTATAAAGGTCGGCGTATCAAGAAAATCCGAAAAAACAAGAATTCCTACGATGATGCTAAAGACCACCCCAGAATACTGAAAAACTGAGTTAAGAAGAGAAACTCCATTTTTAAGAGCAAGTGTCATTGTGTATTGCCCCAAAGTACCAAAAACACCAACCCCTAACATAATTAAAAATCCTTGTATATCAAGAACGTGAAATCCTTCTCCAAACAAGATTCCAAATAAACCAACGACTAAGCCTGCAATAACAAACCAAAAAACAATTCGTTCCGCTGGCTCACTTTTTTCTCCTAGTTTTTTCACGAGCCAATCAGCGGTACCACCAGTTGCCCCCACGACTAAACCGATCAACATTGGCCATAGCATAGCCTGTGCCACATCAGGACGTACTACTAGGCAAACCCCAGAAAAACCAAAAACTAGTGCTAGCAATAATCCCCAGTTGATATTCGTTTTCGAGAAAATCATCTCTAAAACAATCCAGAACGCAAAAAAGAGAGGCGCTGTGTAATTGAGAATTTGAGCCATTGATAAAGGCAAAAGCCATATCACGTAAGCTCCTAAACAAAGATTTGCAGTCGCTAATATGTTGCGCCCAATATGCACTTCCCATAAAGGTGTAGCGATCGTGCAACCATTCTTCTTAAGGAGATAAACCACCATAACAATCCCAAAAAGAGAACGGTAAAAAACGATTTCGTAAACAGAGTAAGTTTCGACTCCTACCTTAATACAGACGGCAAGCATCGTATAAAGTAGACCGGCAACAATCATCCAAAAGGATTGCAACACTGAGCCATTCATTTCAACACCAAATCAAGTTTCAAATGGATTTGATTTTTACGATGGGTAAAATTTTATCGAAGTCGACGAGATAAGGAAGTACGTATTTACCAGCGTCAGTAAAGTAATATTTAATTTTTCTGTGGCAGAAATGAAAAAGAGTTCGTAAAAACGAACTATTTTTGGAATCTTAGTAACAAAAGGACGTCTGTACAAGTGGTTATAGACTGCTCGAAAAGCCCAAGAGTTTCAGCCTTCAAAGATTCAAGAATAAAAAAGAAAATATTGAATTATGAACCACTTCAAAATATTCCTTAACTCTTTGGAGAACATCAAAAGTCATCGTGATAATCGTTGCTTTGGCTACCTATAGCCTTAGTTGCTTATGGCTTGAACACAGAAACGAACGATTGGAATGGGAGACTCATGTGGCCAAGATGGAGGAAGACTATGAATGCAAAGAATCCGAAGCACTGCGCCGGTGCAGAACAATTGTGTCAGGAACAAGAGAAACGATACATTGCCTATTAGGGCTCATAACGCTGATTTGGTTGCCGATGCTATCCGGGTGCACGAGCAGTTTGACGCATTACGATTCGGTCGTCATCCAACCAACGAGTACTGTAGCAGAGTCGAACGATGCGAGCAGTTATTACTAACGGGTTACAAGTTGGCGAGTGAAGGTAAGGGATTGCTTAAGGAACGCGATGCAAGATTGAATTCGTTGAAATAGTTGATGCTATTTGTGAGTGAGGTAAAGATATTCTCAAAGAGATGTTTCATCAAATCGGGAGAGATGCTTAATACAATCCCTCCCGATTATTATCTAGGATTAATTCAAAGTAAACATACCGATAGAAGAGACGATCAAAGCCAAGACACAAGGAAGTGCCGTACGCTTAACGATTTCCATCGGGTTCACACCGGCGATACCGGCCAAGATAATCACACCACCGGCAATCGGGGACATCGTGCGGCCGATACCGGCTGCGATTTGTGCAACGGAGCCCAATTGAACAACCGTCAAACCAAAGTCGGCTGCATACGGGGTAATAGCTTCGTTGAAGGCAATGGCAGCAGCGTTACCGGAACCCGTGATCGTAGCCATGGCACACGGACCGATTGCTGCAGCAAACATTGCGACTTCTTGAGAACCCTTCATTGCATCAACGATAGCGCCCGTTAAACCGATAGACTTCATACCAGCAGCAAACAATGCAGCGGCAGCCATCAATACGACGACGTCACAGAAGCCGTCTCCGGCACCGCGACAGAACTTCTTAGATACTTCACCGATGTTTTGTTTGTTGGTTAATGCGGCAATCATGCCCAATGCCGTCCCAATTAACATGCAAATTGGCACCGAGAACGTCTTGGTCGGAAGCCAGCCGACTTGTTTTGAAGCGATGACCAACAAGAAAAGAGGAATGATCGGAATCGCAGCCATCAACCAATTCACTTTGAAAGCTTGGCCTTCTTGAATACCACTGTCTTGAGAAACCGTAGAACCAACACCTTCATGCTTGAACTTACAAATAAACGTCAAAGCAATCGTTGCCACGAGAATGGCTAAACCACTCGGAACGACTTCTTGCATAATGACAATCATGGCATCCGGTTCGAGAATTTCACCGGCTTTGTGTGCAATGGATGCCACTTGAGGGTTAAACGGGTTACCCGGACTGATAACCGAGCCCCAGGTACCTAAAAAGACTGCGGCGGCAGCCATCGAAGGGTGAACCTTCAAGACAATCAATGCCGGGATAATCAAAACACCGACGGAAGCGGCGACACCGGCTGCCGAGGGCAAAATGACATTAAGAATCCAAGTGATTAAAACGGCACCGGGAATGACTACCATCGGTACTTTTGTTAATGGGCGAACCAAAGCGTTCACTAAGTGATCGGCACACTTCGTATAAGTCATCACGTAACCGAAACCCATCACCGTTGTAATCACCGTGACCAATCCCGGATTCACCAATTGTTTGATGAAGGCATTGACGGCAGCATCTATTGTTGTTGCCGAACCAGCAAAGTGCCCGATGAGCGCCATGACAACACCCGAGACAACGAGTACTAAACGAGCTTCGTAGTTTTTGTATAGCATCCAGAATGTAATGAGGATAATCGCAATACCCAACCACAACATAACAATACCTCCTAAAGAGTTACTTAATTAATTCCATGAAAAGTTGATCCAAACGTTGGTCGGCATCAACGAGATGCTGTCGTTTATCGGCTAACCAATCGATATCGGAAAGAATTCGTTTTTCGATTTTTTCAAGTCCGCTTTGAGTGCTTTGCGAGTTCGGAGACCCCAAACCGATGCGCGTCTCCACGACATAAGGTGCTGAGAGACTCAGACGGAATTGCTTTTCATCAAGCGGCAATTCACATTCGGCCCAGTTGAACTTTTCGGCGGTTTCGCGATAAAGCGTTTGGGCAATCGAATACGGGAAATCTTTCGGTAAATAACCTTCTTTTCGAGCGACCGTCACGATTGCGCTTGCGAAGTTATGACCGACGCGGAATGGGACTCGATATTGGTGTTGCAATTCTTCAGCTAACGCCATCGTGCAAGTCCAATCGCTTTCAAGCTCTTCAAGAGCACGTTCAGGATTGACCTTGATCATTGCCAGAGCCCAACGCATCAACTCAAGCATGTGAACACCGTAAACAAACACGCAAGCATTGTCTTCGTTGATGCTTTCTTTGTGATCAACCATACCCAACGGTAGGTTGTGAGCACGGAAGTAGGCCACCTGATTGGCACCGATTACATCGCTGGCTTTCGAGCGAGTCTTCATCAAAATGCCGGGGTTGCGCTTTTGAGGCATGGCCGAGGAGCTATATGCGGCAGAGGAATCCAAAAGGAACCACGGCCGCGTTTGAGAATATTGTTGAGCCAAATCTTGGATTATCGTAGAAATGCGAACGGCGACGTTCGCAGCGATCCCCGACGCTTCAAGTGGAATATCGAACAAACTGACTTGAGAGCTATCCATCGAATTGACGATGGGAGCATCAAAGCCTAACAGTTCGGCTAAACGTTCACGTGACAACGGCCAACTGGAATTGGCCAAGACTGCAGAACCGAGCGCGGATTGATTAATTCGGGGATAGGCTTGTTTGATACGTTCGAAATCGCGTTCAAACGATTCCAAGAATGCCCATAAATAGAAGCCAAAGCTGATCGGCATGGCTTGAACACCGTTGGTATAAGCCGGAATCCACGTCTTTGTGTGCTTTTTGGCGAGATTGAGCATGTCCAAACGGAGCGCATTAAAGGTTTCCGAAAAGTCCAATACGGCTAGGCGCAAGCGAGCTTGCCAGAGAGTGGCGAAAATATCTTGACGACTTCGACCGGTATGAATCAGCGAAGCCATCGGACCACATTCGGCGATGAGAAGTTTCTCTAACGGCAAATAGTCATTGATCGGTTCGGCATCAGGGGTATCCTGAATTTTTTCGGCGGCGACTTGTGCTTTAGCGATGATGTTGGCTTCTTCTTCAGTCACGATGCCTTGTTCGGTCAGCATCACTAAAGACGCACGGTTGATTCGATTTTGCCAATAGCCCCATTTTTTATTTCGGGCTTCATCGCTTGTATTGGTAGTTGGGTCTGGTCCCCAGGGCACTGTATACATAACCCATCCTATTTTTGAAAATAAACGAATGTTTTCATTATAGAAAGTGGGTTGTTATGTACTTGATCAGCAGGGTGTGTGAAAACGTGACACTGGAGGGGCTTTTATTTTCCTATAATCGATTTAGAACGTAAAAAGGGGCAAAACCACTTTTTAAATAGATGCGTTTTTGTTCATCCGATTGTTCAAAAAAATAGCACCCAAGGGAAAATACTTATGAAGATAGAAGATAATCAGAAAGCATTAAATCTTTATCTTTGGTCATTACTTTTTAAAGTGATTGATGAAGGGGCATTTTCCCGTGTTGCGACAAAACGGGGTTTGAGTCGTACTCAGATTTCTCGAGCCTTAACTGCGTTGGAAGAGGAAATCGGACACGATTTATTGGTTCGAAATATTTCCAATGTGAAGCCGACTCTCTATGCAATTGAAGCTCGCAAACGTATTGAACCTTTGTTAAAGACAATGAATGCTCAATTGAGCTACTTAAATGAAGGTGATTATGGAAACATTCGGTTCGGTGCGATGCCCGGTTTTATGCAAAATCAAATCGTGCCGATGTTGGTGGACTTCCAACGTAGTTATCCCAAAATTACTTTTGACGTTATTGCTGATGATGATCCTCATGCATTCATGAAGGGGCAAGCCGACATCATGGTGTATTACGGCCCGGTTCAAAATCCACTTCTTGTCGAATATTGGGTTTCTCAGGTTGTCTTTATACCTTGTGCTTCGCCCCGTTATTTAAAAAATATGGGAGCTCCAAAAACGCCGGAAGATTTGAAGCAACATAGTGGCATTGTTTATTCGGGGAAGGTTCGATCTCATTGCGATATTTTGGAATCGGAAGGTTTACGTAAGACCTATGAATTCAATTCTGTGATTCGCTTCAATAACATATTGGCAGCCAAGGCTGCAGCTATTGCGGGCGGTGGCCTTGTTTTGGATATGCCGCTACATCACTGTTTTGATGAAATCATGCAAGGCGAATTGGTGCCGCTTCTGGAAGGGTGGCGAATTTTTCCTTTAAATCACTATATTGGTTGTACCCAAGAGGCTGCCAAACATAAGCGCATCCAAGTATTTATCGATTGGTACATTCGTCATATAAGAGAAAGAGAGGCAAGCATGAGACGGGCGCTTCAATCGAAATTCGGCCTCATGATTTAATCATGAGGCGGCCGTTGTTTTAGTTCCAGAGAAGCGCCGTCGTTTTACTGTTCAAAAGAAAGTTGTATTTACCAGGTAACACAGTTGCGCAAGTACCCCTACTGTCCAATGGCTCTGATTGAACCTTTACGGGCGACGGCATCTAGCTGGATGACGCGTCGCCAAGAGGCGACCTTGGACGGGGTAAAGCTCATCGCCGATGGTTCTGCATCAAGCCTATAAGGCTTTCATACTAGCAGTGCCCTAACGGGCGCTTACTTATTTCTGACATTTGCATATCTGTTACCTGCTACCCGTAAACGGGTCTTCTGCATACGGTATTTTCCCGACTTTTACAGTCCC
>CAZBHT010000052.1:0-9656 GCA_964491655.1 uncultured Burkholderiaceae bacterium | reverse complement strand
ATTTCTTTACGATCGGCCGTCGCCGAATGGGAAGTCTACTGAAAAGAAGCTTTGGGCTTGAAGTGGGAGAAAGTCAGATTCAACGCTTAATGCGAGCGTACCACCTGTCAGCTCGGATTCGACAAATTCAGAAAGTAAAACCTCATGCCGGGAAAGCTTATTCAGGTCAATTACCGGAAAATCTATTGAATCGACAGTTTCAGGCAGAAGCACCTATGCATCGATTGGTAACGGATGTGACGTATGTTCCGTATTATGAGCGAGGTCAATGGCATTGGGGTTACTTGTCTTTAGTACAGGATTTATTTGATCGATCGATAGTCGCTTGGGTCTTTGGACGCAAGCAGGATATATCCTTATCGATGCGAACGCTTCAGATTCTGTCCTTTAGGGAACTGAAACCAGGCGTTTTGCTGCATAGCGATCGGGGTTCGATTTATACCGCAACGTGCTTTCGTGAGGCATTAGTTGATTTAGGGATCCGGCAAAGTTTTTCCCGTAGAGGTAATTGTCACGACAATGCCACGATGGAGTGCTTTAACGGAACGTTTAAAGTGGAAGCGCTTTATAACGTTTTATGGGCAAAGGAGCGTCCGAGTTTTATGGAACAAAATACACTGATTGCAGAATACATTGATTTTTATAATGACAAAAGACCGTGTTCGGTTCTTGGTAATGTCACACCGAATCAGTATAAAAGTGAATTTTTAGAAAAGCAGAACGTTAACTCGGTACAATAATTCTATTCATTTTTTAATTGTCCAGAATTTCCATACCAGTTCAGAGATAACTATTTGCATCTAGGCTTCGTTATGCAATTTCAAATTTTGAATTTGCAAGCGTTTTCCTCCGTCGGTATTAACAGAATCAGGTTCTAAGGGTATTTCTCAACCATTGCTTTTAAATCAACGGTACCCCTAACGCTGTTAGCCCTGTGCGGACTGAGTTTGATTTTACGCTCTTGAAGGCTAGTTACTCGAGTGTAATAAGGCCTGAATATCTACATTTTCTCAATCCAGATTTTCTTTAAATCTAAAGTGTTGCTACTTTGCAACAAACAACCCCTTAAATATCAAAAAAACAACGAATAAACTCAAAATAGTGCGGGTTATCCCTGATTTTGTTGTGTTTATAGAACAATAGGTCCATCAGTTAATTCATCGAATTCTTTGCGATGAATCTGAGTACGGTTTACTTTCAGGAGTTCTTAAATGATGAAAAAATCGTTAATTGCATTAGCTGTTTTAGGTACAGTCAGTGGTTTTGCTATGGCAGAATCAAACGTTACTGTATATGGGGCTGTAGATGCTGGAGTCACAGCATCTAAGATGAAACAAGGTGGCGATGCCAAGTTCCAAATGTCTAATGGAAACTGGTATGACAACCAAGTTGGTATTAAGGGCCAAGAAGATTTGGGCAAAAATAATAAAGTGTTCTTTAGATTGGAGCAGGGATTTAAGCTTTCTAATGGGCAAGTCAACGATGGTCCTGATAATGGATCGTTTAACCGTGAATCCGTTCTCGGAGTGGGAGGCGATTGGGGTTCTGTTTCATTTGGTCGATTTGGAGGCTTATCGTCAGATACCGGTTCATATTCAATTCTTGGTGGTAGTGCCTATGGAACTAGTTTCCAAACAATCGGTAACCTAAATAGCGCATTCATTTTGGCACCACGAGTAAATAACGCAATTGCTTTGACTTCACCTAAATATGATGGCACTCAGTTCTTTGCAGTTTATTCGAATGGGGTGAAATCCGATGATGAAAAGTGGGCTGATAACTCACACTACTATGGTTTAGGTGGAACCTTTAGCGATGGTAATTTCAAGGCCAATGCAATTTGGGAAATGTATGACAATAAAGACACCAATGCTAAGTACTCTAATATCTTTACTTTAGGGGCTTCTTACGACTTTGGTTTGTTTACATTGTATGGTGCTTATCAGTATGCTATGCATTCTCAGGCTTTACCAGGAGACAATTCTTCTTTGAAAGCACTTCATAAAGATAATGGAGACTTCCGTAAAGGTGCGAATCAAAATGCAGTATCCTTATCGATCTCGGCACCGATTTCTGGAGGTACTGCATATCTACAAGGTCAATACGCTCTCGGTAAGTTAAAGAATAAGACCACGTTACAGGCTGATGTAGAGGATAAATATGATGTTTGGTCTATTGGAGCCGGTTATACCTATCCGGTTTCGAAGAGAACGTTGGTTTATGCTGGAGCGGCTTACGGGGATACAGGAAAAGCTTTGAAATCACGCGCCTCTAGAGACTTTGATTTAAGTGGTTGGAATGCAACAGTCGGCATGGCCCATACTTTTTAATTGACTCAGTTTTATAATTTCAAGCAGGCACTCTATGTGAAATGGGTGCCTGTTTGTGTATTTGAAGATAGTTAAGATGAGTTGCATTATTTATCCTTCTCCTATTTTTGGTCCCATCCACTCTCGCCGATTAGGCATTTCTTTAGGTATCAATTTATTACCTGAAGGAGGCAAAGTATGTTCGTTTGATTGTCTTTATTGCGAATGTGGATTTAATAAGGATCATCGTTCTAATACCAAATTACCGAGTCGAGAAAAAGTAAAGACGGAACTAGAAACTCGCTTACATCAATTGGACTCTGAGGGAATCAAGCTTGATGTTCTGACCTTTGCTGGCAATGGTGAACCAACTTCTCATCCTCAATTTGCTGAAATTATTGATGATGTTATCGAATTAAGAAATGCCTACTGTCCCAGTGCCAAAATCTCGGTTTTAAGTAACTCAACTTTTATCACCAGGCCTCAAGTTTTCAATGCATTATTAAAAATTGACAACAATATTTTGAAATTAGATACCGTTGATGTGGATTTTATACGTTTAGTTGATCGTCCTAATTCGGGTTATTCTTTGGATCGTATTATTGAAGCTCTGATTGCTTTCAAAGGATGCTTAACAATTCAGACCATGTTTCTCA
Organism: uncultured Burkholderiaceae bacterium; assembly: GCA_964491655.1. Classification (GTDB taxonomy): domain Bacteria; phylum Pseudomonadota; class Gammaproteobacteria; order Burkholderiales; family Burkholderiaceae_F; genus JAFTYR01. The sequence goes on along the minus strand of CAZBHT010000052.1, from coordinate 6,691 downwards.
AAGGAAATTTTGATGGGATTGAACTGAATAACACAACGGATCAGTATGTAAATCCTTGGTTGGAAGTACTTGAAAAGATCCAACCCAAAAGTGTGATGATTTATACCATTGATCGAGAAACGCCAGTTAAAAGTTTGCAAAAAGCTACCAAAGAAGAACTTAATCAAATTCGAGATAAGCTAATAGCAAAGGGATTTCAGGTACAAGTAGCTTATTAGTTCTGAGATAGTTGTTTTGAAAATTTAAAATTTTTAATGTCAGTTGACGATTGTTTTGATTGCCAATATCGTTGTAAGCAGACATATTTTTCGATCAAGCAAAGTAGAAGATTTATCCTCGATTAATGGTGGAAACGGGAGTGATTTATGCACATTTTGATATCCAATGATGACGGATACCTTGCTCCAGGCATTCATGAATTAGCAAAGCGTATGCGTCGCTTCGGTAAAGTAACCGTGGTGGCTCCTGAACAAAACCACAGCGGTGCTAGTAATTCACTAACGCTTACCCGTCCTTTAAATATTCATCAAGTTCAAGAAGATGTTTACTTCATTAATGGGACTCCGAGTGATTGCGTACATATTGCGATGACTGGTCTATTGAAAGAGAAACCGGACATTGTAGTTAGTGGTATTAATTGTGGTCAGAATATGGGAGACGATGTTCTGTATTCCGGCACGGTTGCAGCGGCGATGGAAGGCTTTTTGTTTGGTTGTCCGTCCTTTGCTTTTTCTCAAGTTAATCGAGGTTGGTCATATTTGGACGGGGCAGGAATGGTGGCAGAATCCATTATTGAAGACTACATAAAGAACCCATTCCCTGGTCCATTTCTTTTGAATGTCAATATTCCGAATGAACCGATCGATTCTATGATGGGAGTCATAATGACTCGCTTGGGACGAAGGCATTCGGCTCAGTCTGTGATTGAACAGATTAATCCAAGAGGCGAAAAAATTTACTGGATGGGCGCTGCGGGTGACGCTAAAGACAATGTACATGGGACTGACTTTTGGGCTACGTCTCACAACTATGTCAGTGTGACACCGTTACAGATTGATTTAACAAATTACAATCAATTGGATTTATTGCGTTCTTGGTGGAATCAGATTCATAACTAGAATGATTGAATTTGATAACATTAGAAATCACTTTATAAAAAATAAAAGACCTGTCCTGTAGAAGCGAATCACAGAGACGGTGGAGTTGATTGAAATGAGTTGGAAAAAATATTTAATACCGTTGGTTGCAATAGCGTTTACGGCGGGTTGCTCTTTTACAGGAACAACGCGTGCGCCGATTCTTGATGGTCCTACATCAACTACTGTCTACAAGGTTCAAAAAGGTGATACCTTATATTCAATTGCTCGTCGCTACGGTGTGGATCCTAAAACGGTTGCAAGAGAAAACGGTATTACGAATCCTACTTTGTTAACCGTAGGACAACGTTTAAGAATTAATGTAAGTGGTAAAGTAAGCAAGTCGACTTCATCTTCTGTTAAATCTACTCCTGTTGCGACCACTTCAGCTATTACATCCGGTGTTTCTACATCGGCGGTACACACTACTGCAATCGTAACACCGACAACTACAACTGTGATACCAGCACTATCCGATTCTCGATTCACGTGGCCAGTTGAAGGTAAGGTGCTGAAAGGATATGGTGATAACAATAAAGGGGTTGATATTGCTGTAGCAGAAGATGCTTCAGTTAACGCTGCAGGTGACGGTCAAGTTCTTTTTGTTGGTTCTGTTCGAGGTTACGGTAACCTTGTTATCGTCAAGCATGATGCAACGTATGTAACGGCTTATGGCCACAATAAATCGATCACGGCAAAACACGGTCAGAGTGTAAAGCGTGGTCAAAAGATTGCTGTAGCAGGAAAGACAGATACAGATCCTGCCCGAATTCATTTTGAAATTCGAAAAAATGGTAAACCAATCGATCCTACGACTCTTCTACCTGTGAGGTAATCTAAAGTGAAGAACAAGAAAGTTAGAGATAAATTCCGAGTTACTGTTGAGACTTTGGATCAGGAAGGAAGAGGTGTTGCTCATCGTGAGGGTAAGGCCGTATTTATTGAAGGTGCTTTACCAGGTGAGAAGGTAGAGTACGAACGATATCGTAATAAAGAATCGTTTGAAATGGGGCTGGTAACGGAGATTTTTACAGAGTCTTCTTTGCGTGTTATTCCGGAATGTCCTTACTTTGGGGCTGAAGATGGTAGCTGTGGCGGATGTGCTATGCAACACCTAGAAGCACATGCTCAAGTTGCTATGAAGCAGAAGAGTCTGATGGATGCGTTATGGCACATTGGACACGTACGTCCTGAAAGAATATTCCCGCCGATTTATGGCTTGACATGGCATTATCGCCATCGTGCGCGTCTTTCGGTAAAAGATGTTGCAAAGAAAAACGATGTTTTGATTGGCTTTCATGAAAAGCGTTCAAGTTTTATTGCGGACATGAAGTCCTGCAAGATATTACCTCAGAAGGTTAGTGATCTTTTATTACCATTAAGAACTCTTATTGGTTCTTTAGTTCTTAGAAAGAAAATTCCTCAAATCGAGGTGGCTGCGACCTTTGATCGTATTGCTTTAGTTTTCCGAATTTTGGAACCCTTGTGTACTACAGATGAAGAAAAATTAAGACAGTTCCAAAAGGATTACGGTGTAGATGTCTGGTTGCAACCTAAGGGACCGGATACCGTTTATCCATTAGATGCAGAAAACATTGATGCCTTAAAGCTTCGCCACGCAGAAACAGGTGTTTCTGTAACCTTTAAACCGACTGACTTTACTCAAGTTAATCATGCATTAAACGAATGTATGGTAAGTCGCGCACTACGTTTGTTGAAGCTTGAAAAAACAGATCGAGTTGCAGACTTTTTCTGTGGTCTAGGTAATTTCACGCTTCCAATTGCCAAGCGTTGTGGGCGTGTTTGGGGTATTGAAGGTAACGATCAATTAGTTGAACGCGCTAAAAAGGGAGCTATCGAAAACAATGTAGAAGATCGTGTGGAATTTACTGCTCGGAATCTTTTTGATTGGAAATTAGAGGACTGGCACAAGCTTTGGGATGATATGGGTGGTATCGATAAGGTTCTTATCGATCCACCAAGAGAAGGGGCGATGGCTTTATGTGAGTCTCTAGCTCAAACAACTCAAAAGCCTAAAGTTTTAGTGTACGTATCTTGTAATCCAGCGACCTTGGCTCGAGACTGTAATATCCTTTGTAATCAAGGAAATTGGCGCCTGGAGGCGGCTGGTGTGATGAATATGTTTCCTCATACTGCCCACGTTGAGAGCATCGCCTTGTTAGTTCCGAACAATAACGAAGAAAGTACATCTAACGAGAAAGCTGAGTAAGTATGATCTCTATCAGCGATCTCATCGTTGTTCTATTGCAACTTCTTATGGAAGTTGCAATAGTCGTTCTTATTCCTACAGTTTTGTTACGGTTTTTTTTCAGAAAACTAGGTTTTTGGGGATCATTTGTTGCCTCATGGATGCTTATTTTTTTACCTACCATAAGTTTTCTGAATAATTGGTTTCTCGTTAATTCACTTGTAGAAAGTTTTGTAAATTGGGATGTGCCAAATCTATATAGCTTTGTGCACTTTTCATGGGGATTAACGACAGCAGGGGCGATCGCTTCTGTTTATTCAGGCTATTTGTTAATAACGGCACAAAATACTAGTGTTAGAAAAATAGTTTTTATTTTTCTTTGGTTATCTTTTGGATTCAATATATCTGCTCAGGTTTTTTTGCCAATTATTTCTTTTGGATCCTTTGGGCAGACGTTAGCTAAAGAAGATCTGATTTTTCTATCTTTTTATGCTGTAGTAGGGTTGAGTTTATCGATGCTTATGTTGAAATCTTCCTTTTCGAAGAAGTGGTTCTCAATATAATGGGAAGTCAATACTCTTGGATTTTTTGAATGATTGGTTTAAATTAAACTCAAACGAGAATAATAAAAAAGGAGTGGTCTTATGGAAGAAAGTGGATTATTAGAGTATTGGTTTGTTTGGGTTATATGTGCCTTTTTCTTCCTGTGGTTTCCTAGTTATATTCTACGTAGTCGAGGAATTCCAAACTGGAAGCTGGCTTTTTGTATTGTTGCAGTCTTCCTATTGTTGCCTCTTTTATCTGTTTCGTTTTATCGAGATATTATCCCGACCATTTTGTTGGGAGGAACCTTACCTCTTCATACGGCACCAAATGCAGTTCTTTCGGTTCGAACGGATCTGGGAGCGGCTCGTCTTGATCAACTATATGTTGCATTAGCCTCTATTATCGTGGCGATTGGTATTGGTCAAGCTCTCTTTTCGGCTTGGTTGTTGTACGTCAGACATAATCGAGAAAGCCTTCTTCGTGCTATTCGTATTATGTGGTGTTCGGCATTAATGCAGGTTTTAGCTGTTTGTGTATTACCGATTATGTTTTTACAACAATATGGTCTATCGATTGTCAAAGAAAGTGCTTTAGCAATCGGTGGATATATTCTGATTTTGTTCATGGTGACTCTGTACTTAAGAACGAGTCGGGGTGTTGCTCGTTTCTATCCTATAAGCCATAAGAAAAACTAAAGTGACGATAATTGCACTCTCTATTATCGTTGCGGTATTACTGTGTTTCTGTTTTTACAGAGTATTTCGCAATCGATCTATTGATAGTGTACGAGCGGGGTTATTAGGTTTCTTTTTTGGTGTTGAAACGATTATTCCGATTGTCATTATGGTTCTAGCCTACCGGAAGTTTCAGCTAGAACCGAAAACGACTTTAAATGCCGTGTCCTTCTTAAAAGTAGCGGTTTTAATGTATCTGATCGTTTTCTTACCGGCAGGTCTTTGGGCAATGGATTACTTGAAAAAAAATAGTTCAAAAGAATTAAAGTATTTTCGTTATGCGCTCTTGCTCCCTCTTGCCTATTGTCTCTTTATGCTAATCGGAGCGCCACAGTTTTTGTGGGTCAATTCAACATTGGTTTTTGGATACGATTGTTTATTTCTTTTCATTTTGTTGACTGTGGCAACCTTAGTTGCTCTTTTTGTAACGTTTTTTTATTTTTCATCTAACTAGAGTGCTTTGAATTCGAAGCATAAAATAGGTGCGTGATAGAATAATCTGCTTACCCAGAAAGCGGGTAAGGAATTATCGTGTCTGCATACCGTCATACTGTGCAGAAGTTTATTTATTAAATTTGGACTTTATTCGTAAGAGAAAAAAATGGCCATTGAACGTACACTTTCCATTATCAAACCAGATGCAGTTGCTAAGAATGTAATCGGTCAGATTTACAGCCGCTTTGAATCCAACAATCTTAAGATTGTTGCTTCTCAGATGAAGTGGCTTTCCCGTCAGGAAGCTGAAGCATTCTACGCAGTTCACCGCGAACGTCCTTTCTTTAAGGATCTCGTAGATTTCATGGTTTCTGGTCCTGTTCAGGTTCAGGTTCTCGAAGGCGAAAATGCTATTTTGAAGAATCGTGAATTGATGGGTGCAACAGATCCTAAGAAGGCAGCTAAGGGCACTATCCGTGCTGACTTTGCTGAATCCATCGATGCAAATGCTGTTCATGGTTCTGACAGCCCAGAAACTGCAGCGGTAGAAATCGCTTTCTTCTTCCCACAGCTCGCTATCTACAGCCGTAAGTAAGACCATCATGGAAAAAAAATCACAGTCTCTAAAAAATCTCCTCAACTTAGATGGAGAAGGTTTGCGTGAATTTTGTGCTTCAATGGGAGAAAAACCATTTAGAGCAACTCAATTGGAGCGTTGGATTCATCGACGTGGGGCGAGTGATTTTAATCAAATGACGGACCTGGCAAAAAGCTTCCGAGCCAAGTTAGCAGAGGTGGCTAAGGTTGAAGGTCCGTCTATTCTTCGAGATAAAACCGCCGCGGATGGTACCCGTAAGTGGCTCATGGACGTAGGAAATGGTAATGCAGTAGAGACCGTTTTCATTCCAGAAGAAAATCGCGGTACCCTTTGCGTGTCGAGTCAAGCTGGTTGTGCCATGAATTGTTTGTTCTGCTCAACTGGAAAACAAGGTTTTAATCGGAATTTAACAACTGCAGAAATCATCGGTCAGCTTTGGCATGCTGAACATACCTTACGCAAAGACCGAGGCATTAGTGATGAAAATGAAAGGGTGATCTCCAACGTTGTTTTAATGGGAATGGGGGAGCCTTTACAAAATTTAGACGCAGTTGTGCCTGCACTTAAGTTGATGTTAGATGACCATGCCTATGGTCTGTCTAGACGTCGAGTAACAGTTTCTACATCAGGTTTGGTTCGACAGATTGATAAGTTGGCTGAATTATGCCCAGTGGCTTTGGCTGTCAGCTTGCACGCACCAAACAATGAGCTTCGAGACAAGATCATGCCGATCAATCGCAAGCATCCTATTGAAACGTTAATGGATGCCTGCCAAAGATACTTGAAGGTGGCACCTAGAGATTTCATTACCTTTGAGTACATCATGATTGGTGGCGTGAATGATACGTTGGCTCATGCGAAAGAATTGATTCGTTTGGTTGAAAAAGTTCCATGTAAATTTAATTTGATTCCGTTTAATCCATTTCCTGATTCTGGTTTAAAACGTAGTCAAGAAGGGGACGTTAAGGCTTTTGCCAAGCGATTAAATGACGCAGGTATCGTCTGTACGGTTCGTAAGGTTCGAGGTGACGAT
>CAZBHT010000051.1:0-9729 GCA_964491655.1 uncultured Burkholderiaceae bacterium | reverse complement strand
ACTCATTGAGATAGACAATGAGTTGGGAAAAATTGCACTTAGAACTTGATATCAGCATTGATCTAATAGTTTGATTTAACAAAAAAGAATTTTTTTTGTAAAATTATGAGCTTGACATTTTTTACTTCGAGGATATAGGCTTGAAACTTCTTTTTGATTTGTTGCCGGTTATTTTGTTTTTCGGCACATTCAAATATGCTCAATCAAATGCTGACACCGCAACATCCTTCTGCAATATGTGGCTCGGTGGAGGTTTTGATGCGCAACAAGCGCCTGTCATTTGTGCGACCGCTGTGGCTATTTTAGCCTCTGTCGCTCAAATCCTATGGATGGTTCTTCGAGGTAAAAAAATAGAGCCAATGCTTTGGATTTCATTAGCTGTCATTTTAGTATTTGGCTCTTTAACGATATGGCTTCACAATGAAATGTTCATCAAGTGGAAGCCTACTATTTTGTATTGGCTTTTTGCCTCTGTTTTACTAGTTGGCCGTCTTTCTGGAAAAAATTTCATCGAAACCTTACTGGGTAAACAACTCAAGCTTCCAAAAAAAGCTTGGTCAACCATGTTATATGCATGGATTATCTTTTTTTCCGTTATTGGCTGTGTCAATCTTTTCGTTGCTTACACATTCTCAACCGATACCTGGGTTAATTTCAAGTTATTTGGATTAATGGGATTAACTCTTATTTTTACCCTTGGAATTGGTGTATACGCAACGAAGTACATGAAAAATGATTCTATTTGAATAAGGAAATAACAGTGAGTCACACCCCATCACTTGCACGCATCCAGTCTGCAATGGAACCACTCTTCCCTATTGAATTACGATTTACAGAACTCGCTAGTCAACCAGGAGGAGTTTTACACATTTCTCAGGGTGCTTTATATAACCTTTTTGTCATTTCTCGTCGCTTTGAAGGTATGCCACGAGTTGAACGCCATCGTATCGTTTACGAATATTTGAAACCCTTTATTGGGCATGGTGTTCATTCTATTAATATGACATTATTAGCACCAAGCGAGTCTCGACACTAAGTCGGTAGATTACACTGAGATCCACAGTATTCTTTTCCGAGGCAAATTAGACATGAAACGTATTTTATTTTCTGTTTTAGGACTTACTGTTAGTTCTGTAGTTTTAGCTCAAACCGCTTTAGAAGTAAATGGACAAGTTATTTCGAGCCAGTCTCAAGAGCAGATCATGCAGTTATTAGATAAGCAGGGTGTTAAGGACAAAGACCAACAGTTAGCGATGGCTCGTAATATCCTTGTAAAACAAGCGGTTATTGCCCAGGAAGCTTCTAACCAGAAAATCACAACAGACCCAGCCGTTCAGCTTGCTATTGACGAACAGAAAACGAACTTACTTCAAAATGAGTTAGTTCGTCGTAATGTTCTCGATAAAGAGATTACTGAAAGTGAAGCTAAAAAGGTTTATGAGGACCTTAGTAAGAGCTATAACCCAAATGAAATAAAGTTACGTCATATTTTAGTTAAGACCGAAAAAGAAGCAACGGACCTCATTGCATCAATTAAAAGAGGCAAGGACATGGCCAACATTGCTAAAGAAAAAAGTTTAGATAAGGCCAGTGCTAAAAAGGGTGGTGAAATTCCATTTACCAATGTTAAGGCCTTTGCAGTTCCAGGTTTTGGTGAGGCAGGTCTTGCTCTCGATAAAGGACAAGTTCGACCCATTCCTTTCAAGAGTAGTCTTGGTTACCACATTATTAAATTGGAAGACAAACGAACCGTTCCATTCCCAGAATTTAATAAAGTTCGTGCTGAAATGGAAAAAGTGGCTTCCCAGAGAAAAGTTCAAGATTATTTTGCCAAGCTGATTAAATCTGCAAAAGTTGCAGAGGTTCAGGATAAAAAGAAAAAATAAAATTATCCAAAAGCGTCTCTGGTTTTCTAGTGACGCTTTTTTTCTACTTGTTATTTAGTTTAATCGTGCTTGAATTTCTAACTATTGGTCTTTTTTGTATCGGCTTACTCGCTTGTATTCTGACAAAAACATCGATCATTTTCGCCCTGTTATTTGGCTTTGGTGTCTTTGTTGGATACGGCCTTGTAAAACAATATGCTCTGGTTTACTTGTTAAAGTCTGCTCTTAACAGTACGCGTAAGGTTTTAATGATTGCTCTAGTAATGTTGTTAATTGGAGCATTGACGGCCAGTTGGCGAGCGGCGGGGACCATTGCCTATATCGTTTCTTTTGCTTGTCAATACATTGAACCGGAGGTTGGTCTACTTTCGGCATTTTTACTGAACGGGCTACTTTCAACACTGACAGGAACTTCCTTTGGAACTGTAGCCACCATGGGCGTTATTACCATGACACTTTTAAACGCCATGGGATATCCTGCTTGGCTTTCCGGAGGCGCTATTTTGGCAGGAATTTATGTCGGTGACCGATGCTCTCCGGTATCTACGAGTGCATTACTCGTTTGCGCAGTAACTCAAACGGCAATCTATAAGAACATTCGATTGATGATTCGTACATCTATCATCCCAATGATTCTTAGCTGTTCATTTTATTTTATAGCTGGATTTTTTATTGATTCTCAAGCCACCACTTTAGATATTTCTCAAATTTTTTCCGAAGGCTTCAATTTAAACCTTTGGACCGTAATCCCAGCTTTGATACTCGTTGCCTGTATCAGTTTTCGATGTGATATTCGTCTTACCATGATTTTGAGTTTACTGTCCGCTATTCCCATTTGCGTTTGGGTACAAGATATCAATTCACAAGAATTGATTCGTACACTACTCAGTGGTTACGAAGCGAAAAATGACCAAATTGCTCTTTTACTGAATGGCGGTGGTGTTTTATCTATGGTTACTGTTGTCGCTATTGTCGTGATTTCCTCAACATTTTCTGGACTCTTTGAAAGTACTGGTCTCATTTGCGGTATCCAAAAATACATAACGCTAATAGCAAAAAAAATTACTCCTTTTGGTGCCGTTATCGTAACTAGTTTAGTAACGGCTGGAATTGCTTGTAACCAGGCCCTTCCAATCATGTTAACTCAACAGTTATGCCAACCTATTGTCCCGGATCGGCAAAGACTAGCAATTAGCTTAGAAAATTCTGCTGTTGTATTAGCACCACTGGTTCCCTGGTGTATCGCCGGAGCAATTCCATTAGCTATTTTAGGGGCTCCGACACAATCAATTGGTACCGCAGTCTATTTGTGGTTATTGCCTCTATGGGGACTACTAGCCCAAAAACATCGCTCAAAACAAAACTGGAATATTTAATTAGCTTTTGAATCATCTGAACCTCACTCAGAGGTAATTTTTATTTAATTCCCGTTTTTGCAATTAAGCAATCATTTGTTGCAATTAATAATATAAGACAATAATACTTATCTCATTTTTAGTTTTGATGTTTGTTATTTCTAAATATCTTAAGCATTGAATAACAGACCAGATTGATGATTTATGTACAGAATTGCGATTTACGGTAAGGGTGGTATTGGTAAGTCAACAACCATTAGTAATTTAGCTTCGGCTTTTGTTCAAAAAGACCTCACTGTTTTGCAGATTGGTTGTGATCCAAAAGCAGATAGTACGATCTATCACCATAATGGTCACAGGATTCAAAGTGTATTAGATGTTTTACGATCTAGAGCTGATGGCAAGGTACGATTCGAAGAAATTATTCATCGTGCCCCTAATGGGGTCTGGTGTGTTGAAGCAGGAGGTCCTTCACCAGGTACCGGATGTGCAGGACGAGGCATTGTCGCTACCTTTGAAGCCCTGACCTCGGTGCGAGCTTTTGAAATTATTCAACCAGACATTGTTTTATTTGATGTCCTTGGTGATGTAGTCTGCGGTGGCTTCGCGATGCCAATTCGTAAGGGGTATGCCGATCACGTATTTATTGTGACCTCTGGAGAAAACATGGCGATATACGCCGCGGGCAACATCGCACAAGCCATTAAAAACTTCAAAAATAGAGGATACGCCAAACTTTCTGGAATTATTTTAAACAGCCGTAATGTACAAAATGAAGTTGAAAAAGTACAAGAATTAGCCCAGGCCTGCGATTCAGAAATTATTTATCAAATCCCCCGATCTCCTGTCGTACAGCAAGCTGAAGAATTACACAGTACCGTTATTGATGCATTTCCCCAATCCAGTATGGCCAACGAATATATGCAATTAGCAGATACGTTACTAACAAAACTCAAAGTATCTAAAACAAATCACGTTATTCCTATACAGACTCAAGACTTAGGGATGTGATCTTATGATTTTATCCAAAGCTGTATCACTACCTTCGATCACAATCGATCAAGTGCAATTTCCCTCTCCTTTTTCGGCAACGCTTGAATATAGCGCTCCGGCCCGAGGACCTTGGACTATTATGCATCTTGGGTTACTTGTCCCAGAAACCCACATTATTTTCGTTTGTGCTCAATGTTGCTTAAGAGGCGTTGTAATGAGCGCAGCGGAGCTCGGAGCCCTTGACCGTTTTTCCACCATCACAATCGAAGACTGTAATCTACTAGAGGGAGACACTGAAGAAGTTTTAATTCAAGGTGTCGATGATATTCTTAAAAAGATTCCTTATAAACCTAAAGCAGTCCTAATCTACACAAGTTGTGTCCATGAGTTCATTGGAACAGATTTAACATTTACTTTTGATCGTCTTAGAGAACAATATCCCGATATCGATTTTACCGATTGCTACATGACACCTATTTTACGGAAGCGCTTATCTCCCGATGCTCGCAATCGTCGCCAAATTTATACTTTACTTAAGTCGCAAAACCAAAAGGATAATGGCATTTCTGTTTATGGTGATATCAATCCTTTGGAGCCCCATTCCGATATTGCACAATTAATTCGCCAATCAAAAAGGCCCTTACGTTCGATTACGACAACTCAAACTTATGAAGAATATCAAGAATTAGCTAAATCTTCGATTGCACTAGCCTTGAATCCTGTAGCAACAGCAGTACTTAACTGGGCTCAAGAATCTCTTGGACAGCAACCAATTATGCTAACCAATGGTTTTTCTTTAACCGAAAATCGCTCTATGCTTAAAAGTTTTGCACAACGCTTAGGTGTTGAATGCGATTTATCCGTTGCAGAAGAATATCTTCAAAAAGCCCTAAAAACAGCACAAGAGACCATTCAAAATAATCCAATTGTGATTGATTACACAGCAACCACTCGTCCTCTTTCTCTGGCTCGTTTCTTAATTGAAAACGGATTCAATATTCAAGCTCTTTATCTAGATCAATTTATGGGAGCTGAGAAAAATGACTATGAATGGCTCAAAGAACACGCTCCAAAACTTAAGATTTATCCAACCGTTCATCCTGGTATGACTTTTGCTCGTCCTCAACTATCTTCCAAAACCCTAGCGATTGGACAAAAAGCTTCTTACTTCACTAATACAGATTATTTTGTCAATGTAATTGAAGGGGGTGGCATGGATGGTATTTCGGGAACTGCCCGATTTTTAGAGTTAATGACCGAAGCTTGGATAGAGAAAAAAGATTCAAAAAAACTCATTCAAATCAAAGCGTTGGGGTGCACTCGTAGGGGAAGATTATGAGGCAGGCTAATGCTTTTTTATCGGTTTATACCGCAGATAATTCAGGAATGTGCTCTGCTCTTTATGAACTCGGTGGTTTGGTTATCATGCATGACGCATCAGGTTGTAATTCAACCTACACAACCCATGATGAACCACGCTGGTTTGATAAAGCTTCCATGGTTTACATTTCAGGTCTGACTGAGGTGGATGCTGTTTTAGGCAATGAAGATCGTTTGATTCAAAATATTTGTGAAATTTCCAAACAATACTCACCTAAATTTATCGCACTTGGAGGAACCCCTATTCCGATGATGATGGGATGCGATTACGATGGTATTGCTCAAGAAATCGAATTTAGAACTCAAATTCCCTGTTTGGGATTAGATACAAATGGAACAAAAGATTATATAAGTGGTGCTAGTCAAGCATTTCGTAAACTAGCCGAACGCTTTTGTCTGACTCGAAAGCCAAACTCTGATACATCCGTAATTTCGGTTAACGTTTTAGGATTAACTCCACTAGATTTTTCAATTAACGGAAACGCTGAGCAAATAAAGATACTCTTACATCGCCACGGATTTAACGTTATTAGTACCTTTGCCATGGGAAGTTCGTTAGACGATATCCAAAAAGCCGGGAATGCTGATGTCAATTTAGTGGTAACAGCTAGTGGTTTAGAAACGGCCTATTATTTTTACGAACAATTTCAGATTCCGCTTGTAATTGGTTGTCCAATTGGTCGATGGATGACCCAACAAGTCATTGAACAATTAAAAATCGCTTACAAACAAAAGGTTAATATCAATTTAATAACAAGAGAAAAAAATATTGTCAGTGAAAATCATAAAAAAGTTTATGTTATTGGCGAGCCTTTGATTGCAACCTCCACACGATATGCTTTGATGCATGATCATCAGATATCAAATGTCCATGTTCTTACCTCTTTGCAAGCAAATTCTTGTTTGTTAACCGAAAACGATAAAGTCGGATGCTCCGAAGACGATTATTTAGCGAATTTAAAAGGAGCTCATTTAATCGTAGCGGATCCAATCTATCGTCTTGCCACAAAGAATATTGGAGCATTTGTAGATTGGCCACACGAAGCCTATTCCGGAAGAATTTGGCGTTCCGATATGCCGGTTTTCATTGGAGAGTCTTTTAACCACTGGTTTGAGCAACGTAAAGAACGAACACCTCTTATTTAATGTTCGGAGTTATTTCATGTTTATAAAAAAGATACTAACGATCGCAAGCCTTGTTTTATGTTCTACATCGCTTCAAGCAAGAACAGTTATCGACCATATGGATCGCACAGTTGAGGTTCCTGATACGATTCAAAGGGTTGTGGTTACTAATATATTTCCATTTCCTTCTGTGCTAAGTGTTTTTTTGGGTGGAGCCGATAAGATTGTAGGAATTCATAAAGTTTCGAAGACCGCTGCGGAGAAAGGCCTTTTAGCTCAAATCTATCCTGAAATAAAAAATGCTAATACCTCTTTTATGAAGGGAAATACGGTCAATATTGAAAGCCTTTTAGCTTTAAAGCCAGATGTTGTTTTTGTTAATGCGGGTGATACAGTTGCCATTAAGGCCATAGAAAATGCTGGAATCCCGACCCTTGCTGTTAGCGTCAATAAATGGAATTACAACGTTTTGACAACTTATGAAGCCTGGTTAAAGTTACTAAGCGACGTTTTTCCTGAAAGAAGTAAAGCCGATAAAGCTTCTGAAATTAGTCGAGATGTCGCTCAATTTATCAATAACCGAATAGCGACGATTCCAAACAATGAACGCCAACGTATTCTTTTCCTATTCCAGTATGAGCCTAAACGGATCGTTACAAGCGGAAAAAAATTCTTTGGTCAATATTGGGCTAATGCTGTTGGAGCCCAAAATGTAGCGGAAACGATTCAAGCCGAAAACTCTAATGCCCAAGTTAACATGGAGCAGATTTATTCTTGGAATCCAGATATTATTTTCATCACAAACTTTACTCCCACAGTACCACAAGATCTGTTTAATCATAAATACAATGATTGGAGTTCAATCAAAGCCGTCAAAGCTCAACGAGTCTACAAAATGCCTTTAGGAATTTATCGAAGCTACACGCCTTCAGCCGATACCCCTATGACTTTATTATGGTTTGCTAAAACCGTTTATCCTAAGTATTTCAAAGATGTTGATTTAACTCAAGAAGTGAAGGATTACTATAAAAAATTATTTAACGTAGAGTTAACGGATCAGCAAATTTCTTCAATTTATGAAGCAAGAAGTGATCGAGCTGAAGGCTTTACGGGATCCGTTTCTGCAAGAAAATAACTAAAAAAGGTAAGTTAAAACCATGTCGACCTATCAAAGAATTATCACTTTATGTTTAGTGTTGCTTATTGCAACCACGTTGGTCTCTTTGGCTTGTGGTCGATATTGGATTGATATTGAAAATATTGTCTATACCCTTCTGGCTCCCATAAATCGGAGCCAGCAAGTTACAGACACAATGCTTTCCATTGTATGGAACGTTCGTTTACCTCGAGTATTATTAGCCATTATTGCAGGTGCTGGTTTAGCCGTCGCAGGAACCGCCTTTCAAGCCCTCTTTGCTAATCCACTAGCTACTCCCGATACGTTAGGTGTCGCAACAGGATCTGCTTTTGGTGCCGTACTAGGAATTCTATTTGGAATTGATGGCTTTGGTATTCAAATTGGTTCATTCCTAATGGGCTTAATATCCGTAGTACTTGTTTATAGTGTGAGTCGAATTCGAGGGCATAATTCGGTTTTAATGTTGATTCTCTCCGGCCTGGTGATCGCCGCACTCTTTAGCGCCTTAATTAGTCTCGTTAAATACGTCGCAGATCCTCAAGACGTCCTTCCTTCTATCACATTTTGGATGATGGGTTCTTTAACGGGAGCTACAATGAAAACACTCGCTCTGGGCCTCCCCTTTATTATCCTTGGTTCCGTAGCTCTTTATAGTTTGCGATGGAAGCTTAATGCGCTTTCATTGCCGGAAGATGAAGCTCGATCCTTGGGTATTCCACTATTTCGTCTTAGAGTTTTAGTTATTATTTGTGGAACGATGATTACCGCAAGTGTGGTCAGTATGTGTGGTTTGATCGGTTGGGTTGGACTGTTGATTCCACACTTTACACGCCTTTTACTTGGCAACAATAACACTCACGTTTTACCAACATCACTCATTTTAGGCGCACTGTTTGTCCTTTCTGCCGACACACTAGCTCGTAGCGCAACAGAATTTGAGATCCCTGTCTCGATTCTGACGGCTTTGATAGGAGCTCCCGTTTTCATTATGTTGCTCCGTCGTAATGGTGGATTTCAGAACTAAAAGGCAATCAAAATGCAATTTCAAGTCAAAAATGGTTATTTTTCCTACAGTAATCATGAAGTATTACGGGGAATCGACTTTACGTTTGATTGTCAAGGTGTCATGAGTATATTAGGACGTAATGGTGCTGGTAAAACAACGCTATTGAAGTGCATGTTAGGGCTACAACGATGGACTCAAGGACAAACATTAATTAACGGATTGGACATTACTCAGATTCCGTCCAAAAAAATCTGGTCCGAAATAGGATATGTTCCACAGGCCAAAATGCCTTCCTTTGCCTATAGCGTGCAAGAACTCGTCGTGTTAGGACGTAGTGTTCACATTGGTAATTTTGCACAACCAGGCCATAAGGACTGGAAAATCGTCGAAGAATCGTTAGAACTAGTGGGGATTGCCCACTTAAAAGATAAACTTTGTAACCAAATCTCTGGTGGCGAATATCAATTAGCACTCGTCGCTAGAGCTTTGGTATCTCAACCCAAATTACTGATTCTTGATGAACCGGAAAGCAATTTAGACTTTAAAAATCAGTTAAGGATCTTGAAGGTTATCACTAAGCTGACGCAAGAAAAGAAAATCGGTGCCATTATTAACACTCATTTTCCAGCCCATGCTTTAGAAATTAGCTCAAAAGCGCTCCTAATGTTACCCAGAAATCGAAGTCTCTTTGGTCCTACAGAAGAAATTTTAACTGAAAAAAATTTGACTCAAAGTTTCGGTATTGATGTACGTATTCTTCCGACACATTTATCTGAACGCCCCAATTACAGTTGTGTTGTTGCACTCGATTCCGAAAAATAATTCTTGTCCGAATTCACTCTCCTT
>CAZBHT010000050.1:0-10011 GCA_964491655.1 uncultured Burkholderiaceae bacterium | reverse complement strand
TACCACCCAATCCGAACATAATCATTCGACCGTAAAGCGGGTCTGTAGCAACACTGCAAACCATCTCACGTTTGCCTTTGACCATTTCCTGAATGATTACGCCTTCTAAACCATCTAAGCAATTACGATCTTTCAGTTTTTGGATCAAATCCTGATACTGTTCTTGCAATTGTTCAGCGCTTTCAATACCAACGCGTACACCACCAACATCTGTTTTGTGAGAAATCGTGGTTGAACTCATTTTCATGACAACTGGATAGCCGATTTGGTTTGCTATAGCAACCGCTTCTGCTTCATCTTTAGCAAAACCAGCCTTACAGACACGAATTCCGTATGCATCTAGAACGTCAATACTTTCTCTGGTCGTTAATTCTGTACGATTTTCAGAAAGAACTCGATCGAAGATATCTTGAACAACGTTCTTTTTAACATCAAAAGTAGGATAGTTGCCTACGGGACGTTCTTGCCAAATTCTTTGACGATTAAGGCGATCTAAAGCCATCGCAGCTCGTTCCGCATACATGTAGAACGGTACGTTGGTCTGCATATCGGATAGTTTGTTGAAAAACTCATTAGTGGTCATGAAAACGCCAACAATCGGCTTATCTGGGTTTTCGGCCTTAATTCTCATGACTTCTTGAGCAACATCGATATCCTTCAAGCCAAGGAATGGCAAGTAGATAACGATCAACATATCAACAGATGGATCCTTTAAAACGGTTTCCATTGTCTTGCGATAATGTTCTAGTGGAGCAGAAGCGATCATATCGACCGGATTTTTAACAGAGGCCGCTGCCGGTAGGAAACTACGCAACTGAGCTTTAGTTTCCTCAGAAAGGTTAGCCATCTCCATACCCGCTTCACAGATTGCATCTGTTGCCATAATGCCAGGACCGCCTGAGTTAGTTACGATCGCAACCTTATTTCCCTTAGGAATAGGGCAGTTGGCAAAGGCTTTGGCATTTGAAAATAGGTCTTCTAAAGAGAATTCACGGATGACACCGGATTGGGCCAAAAGTGCGGCGGCAGCCTTATCCCCTCCCGCTAATGAGCCGGTGTGAGAGGACGCTGCAGAGGCACCCGCAACGGAGCGACCTGCCTTCAAAGCAAGAATTGGTTTTTTCTTCGATACGCGAGAAGCAACGTTTCTAAAACGTTTGGCATTTGTAATGCCTTCCATGTAAAGAAGAATCTGTTCTACATCGTCATCATTTTCCCAATATTCGATTGCACTTTCAGCATCTACATCAGCCTGATTACCAATAGAAATAAACTGGGCAAAACCAAGTTGGAGGTCTTTCAAAATGTTGAGAATACCACCACCTAAAGCACCCGACTGAGAAACAAAACCGATGTTTCCACGTCTAGGAAGTGTTTCTGCAAAGCATGCATCCATTTGAATAGAAGGCGCTGTGTTAACAACACCAAGACAATTTGGACCAACGCATCTCATGCCATATTGCTTGAGTTTTTCTTTTAGTTGGTTTTCTAATTCAACTCCCGTAGCTCCGGCTTCTTTAAAGCCAGCGGAAATGATTACAACCCCTTTAACTCCTTTTTCATGACAGTCATCAATAGCCTGCAAAACAAACTTGGAATTGATCACAATCAAAGCCATGTCAACCGAAGTTGGAATTTCTTTGACATTGGTGAAGCACTTCATGCCTTCAACCATTTCTCCTTTGGGATTTACTGGATACAGATTTCCTTGAAAACCATATTCAAGAAGACGTTTAATAATGTCCGATCCAATTGTGTGAGGCTTAGATGAGGCACCGATTACAGCAATCGATGCGGGCTTCATAATGCAATCTAAAGAATTCATAATGAAAACAGTTCAAAATTCAATAAAAAGTAGCAGAAATATGAATAGTGCCCATGTCGTAACATGGGCGAGGCTGTTTGTTTAATAAGCCATGACGCAAGCTAATTCTTTTGCTTCTGCAACCCACTTTTCGACTTCAGATACAGAAGGAACGCGATTGGCGATATTTTTTTCAGCATTAACTTCGGCTAATTTGGCCTGTAAATTCTGAGGAACGCGATGACGTAGTTCTTTTACGGTATCAACACCGGCAATTTCCAACATTTCAGCATACTGTGGTCCAATACCATTGATACGGATCAAATCGCAGTGATTTGCCCATTTCAAAATAAGGGCAGAAGAGATGCCAGTGTCTTCAGCAATCTTTTTACGGCCACTTGCGGTACAGGCCACTTCTAGATAATTTTCAGGTGTAGTCAAGCCAATATTGGCAAGTTTGGAGGCATATGTTTCACCAATACCTTCGATGTCAATCAATTTATAGCTCATTTAAAAAATCTCCTGATTAAAAATTACCTACTACAGTATTGTGATTCTTATTTAGGTGTATGAAACACAAAACACCTGAGAATAGGCATAAAGCCTATAACAAATCATTGTAACGCCTAAATTACTGTAAGAATATGGGTAAAAAATGCTTTCTTAATGTTGAAAGAATCCAGTAGCAACCTCATTGTTTTGAGGTTGCTATAAAAGTAGGTTAAAGATGTGGGCCAACGGATTCGAGAGCGACACAATCTTGGTTTGAGATTGATATTTTTTTGAAGTTGGAGATGAATTGTTCTGCTAATTGTTTAGCTCTCTTTTCCCATTCTTCCGGATTCTTATAAGTGTGACGAGGATCTAAAATGCTTGAATCAACGCCAGGAATATCGGTTGGAATCGTTAAATTAAAATAAGGAATTTGCTGAGTTGGTGCGTTGAGGATCGATCCGGAAAGGATGCTATCGATAATCGCTCTCGTGTCCTTAATAGAGATTCTTTTTCCTGTTCCATTCCATCCAGTGTTGACGAGATAAATTTTAGAATCGGCTTTTTCAATCTTGTCTGACAGAACCTTTGCATAGGTAAATGGGTGTAAAGATAAGAAGGCGGCCCCGAAGCATGAAGAAAATGTAGGTTGAGGTTCCGTTACTCCCAGTTCAGTTCCTGCTAGCTTGGAGGTGTAACCCGATAAGAAGTAATACTGGGCTTGTTCTCTAGTCAAGATTGAAACCGGTGGTAATACTCCGTAAGCGTCAGCAGATAGATAAATGATCTCATTTGCATCAGGGCCCCTAGAAACAGGTTTAACAATATTGTCGATGTGATCTATGGGGTAAGAAACACGGGTGTTTTCGGTGATACTTTTATCGGTGTAATCAACGGAACCATCCTCTTTGACTACAACGTTTTCTAGTAAAGCATTACGACGGATGGCATTGTATATATCTGGTTCACTTTCTTTATCTAAGTCAATTACTTTAGCGTAACAACCACCTTCGTAATTAAAAACGCCTTCATCATCCCAACCGTGTTCGTCATCACCCACTAAAAGACGTTTAGGATCGGTTGAAAGTGTCGTTTTCCCTGTTCCAGACAAACCAAAAAAAATTGCTGTGTTTTTGCCATCAAGGCTACAATTAGCGGAGCAATGCATGGAGGCAATACCCCGTAATGGATTAATCCAATTCATGACAGAAAAAAGTCCTTTTTTCATTTCTCCGCCATACCAGGTGTTCAAAATTATTTGAACTTTCTCTTTTAAGTTAAATACGATTGCTGTTTCACTATGCAATCCAAGTTCTTTCCAGTTGTTGACCGGACATTTAGATGCGGTAAGCACTAAAAAGTCAGGTTCACCAAAGTTTTCAAGCTCTTCTGTTGTCGGTCGAATAAACATATTCATGACAAAATGGGCTTGCCATGCGACCTCTACAATAAAACGAACCTTGAGTCGAGTCGCAGGATCTGCACCACAAAAGGCATCAATCACAAAAAGCTTCTTATGGTTTAATTCATCCAATGCAAGTTCTTTAAGAACGTTCCAACTCTTTTCTGAAATGGGTCGATTGTCGTTAGGAAATTGTGGGCTATCCCAATTGATCGTATCTCGGCTAACATCATCTAATACAAAAAAGCGATCTTTAGGAGCTCGTCCTGTATAAATTCCAGTCATGACAGCGGTTGCGCCAGAATCTGTAATTTTTGCAGATTCATAACCGGTGAGTTCTGGAGCGGTTTCTTCAGTAAAAAGTACTTCGTATGAGGGGTTATGGATAATTTGCTTAGCACAAATACCATATTGTGATAGATCGATTGTTTTCATTTTCAGCGTATTTCCTTTGTTTAACTACGCTTGTAGTATTTAAAGTACGGCTTGATTTCAAAATAGCCATCTGATGAGTGTATTCCAAGAGCCTTTAAAAAGGAATGTTTGGGTTCCCTGAAGGATGTTTTCTATCAAATGAATCGAATATCTTGATTTTGAGATAATCTTTATCGCATTCAGTAAGCGATACAATCACAGATATTTCATTACGTTTAAGTTATGTTACCCGAACGAGATTTTGAAAAAATTGACTATAAAAATTCCATGATTGGTCATCTTGGAATTGAGTTGTTGGAACAAAAAAACGACAAAATACGGGCATCGATGCCTGTTAATGAGCGAACGATTCAGCCCTTTGGGGTTCTTTGTGGAGGTGCATCCATTGCGTTTGCTGAAATTCTCGCTGGTTATGGATCCTGGCTTCTTATTGACGAATCAGAAGTTCCAGCAGGAACACAGGTAAGCGCAAATCACATCTCGGCTGTGAGAGCACCTGCGACTGTGTACGCTGAAGCAACGCTTTTACATCAAGGAAAACGAACCCATCTTTGGAATGTCGATGTTCGAACCGAAGAAGGAACTTTAGTTTCAACGATACGAGTTTTAAATTCAATCATTACAGTAAAAAAATAGGAGATTCTTATGTTTTATCCAATCGATATTGCCGGTGTAAAACGAAATTTACCGCTGTGTAGATTGAATGATGATTTGCAGATCGCCGCCTTTGTGGTGTTTGGTGATGCAGAGCTGACGGTGGCTTGTGCTCAAGAGCTTTTAAAAATAGCTCCCGACTATGATTATTTAATTACTGCAGAAGCTAAAGGAATTCCTATCGCTCACGAAATGGCTCGTCAAAATGGAGAAGAAAAATATTTCGTTGCTCGGAAAAAGCCCAAATTGTATATGACTGAAGTTTTTGATGTTGCCGTTCAGTCTATTACGACAGAGGGAGAACAACATCTTTTCTTAGATAAGGTAGATGCTGATTTAATGCGCGGTAAACGCATCTTACTTGTCGATGATGTCATTTCGACCGGAAAATCGCTTGAAGCTTTAGAGGCTTTGGTTGATAAAGCAGGTGGTATTGTGTGCGGCCGAATCTGTGTTTTGGCAGAAGGGGATGCTACAAAACGTACCGATATCAAATATCTTGCACCGTTGCCTTTGTTTGACTCAGAAGGTAAGGCTTTATCTTTTTAGGTATTTAAGTTAAATGCAAAAAATTCAAAGTTTTCGTATTGATCACAGGACCTTAGATCCTGGTATTTATGTTTCTCGTGTTGATGGTGACGTGACCACATATGATCTCAGAACTCGCAAACCAAATTCGGGTGATTATATGGATAATGTCACAATGCATTCTGTTGAGCACATGTTGGCTACCTTGTTGAGAAACTCATCGATTCAAGACAATGTTATCTATTTTGGACCAATGGGATGTCAGACTGGCTTTTATTTGCTGGTTCGAAATGCTAATAATCAACAAGTATTGGAAGAACTTAAGATTGCTTTAAAAGCTACTGTGGATCATCAAGGACCAGTTTTTGGTCAATCAGCCGTTGAATGTGGTAACTACCAAAGCTTAGATATTGATTTAGCCAAGACTGAGTGTCGTCGTTACCTTGATATTCTGAACCAGGAACAAACTCCATCTTTTCAATATAAGGACTTTCTATGATCGGTATTATCGGAGCGATGGCAGTCGAAGTTGCTGAGCTTAAAAAGCTTCTTCAAGACGTAAAGGTAGATCGCATCAGTGGGATTGAATTTGTTCAAGGAACTTTGAGCGGAAAAGATGTGGTTGTGGCACAAAGTGGAGTGGGTAAGGTATTCGCTGCTATCTGTGCACAGACCATGATTCTGAAATATGGTGTTTCAACCATTATTAATTCTGGAGTGGCGGGCACATTAACTGATCAGTTACATATTGGTGACGTTGCTATTTCCACGGGTTGCGTCGAACATGATATGGATACTTCTGCTTTGGGGGATCCAGTAGGATTGATTTCAGGTATCAACTTGATCACGCTCCCGACAGATTCTAAGTTGGCTCAACTTATCTCTGAGATTTGTGATGCTTCTGGTTATCGCTCTTTGCAAGGAGTGATTGCAACCGGAGACCAATTTATCTGCTCTACAGAAAAGAGACAATGGCTTAATAAAGAATTTCAAGCGATAGCTGGCGAAATGGAATCGGGATCGATTGCTCATGTTTGTTATGTAAATAACTGTCCATTTGTAGCAATGCGAGTCATTTGTGATGAAGCTAGTGGAGAATCACCAGATGGTGTTTCTAGCTTTGTCGTTGAAGTTGCCAAGATTTCTTCTTCGATTACTCAAAAGTTGATTGAAAAACTCTAATTGATTGATTCAATCTAAACCCAATAGCGATAGGAAAGGAGCTTTAAATCATGGACTATGTTTCCTGCGCCATCAAATTGCGACGCCAATTACATCAAATTCCTGAATTAGGCTGGGGTGAATTTTGTACGACTGCCAAAATTATTGAGGAGTTAGATCAATTAGGCTGGAAGGTTCATACAGGACTTTCCCAGATTGGACTTAATGCGGTTATGGGACGTCCTATCGCTTTTGTGGAAGAGAATCTTAAAAGAGCCCGTGCCGAAGGCGTTTCTGAAGCACTATTAGAACGCATGCAAGGCTATACCGGTTGTATTGCCGAATTCGATACCGGAGTACCAGGCCCCGTTACCGCATTGCGTTTCGATATTGATTCTGTTGGAGTTGAAGAAACGGAACGAGAAAACCATATTCCGAATCAATGTGGTTTTCGTTCTACTCATGCTGGCGTGATGCATTCTTGTGGTCATGACGGACATACAGCGGTTGGTTTAACAATCGCTCGTTGGATCGTGGATCACAAAGATGACTTAGTTGGAGTGATCAAACTTATTTTTCAGCCGGCTGAAGAAGGGGTTCGAGGTGGTGTGGCGCAGGCCGCCTCCGGTCTCCTAGATGACGTGGATTATCTTTTAGGCGCTCATTTAGCCATGATGTGTCCAACGGGTGAGGTTTGTGTCTATCCGACAGGCGTTTTGTGTACAACAAAATTGGATGTTC
This sequence comes from uncultured Burkholderiaceae bacterium, assembly GCA_964491655.1. Lineage (GTDB taxonomy): Bacteria > Pseudomonadota > Gammaproteobacteria > Burkholderiales > Burkholderiaceae_F > JAFTYR01. The sequence continues at coordinate 2,794 of CAZBHT010000050.1, read as the reverse complement.
GCTTTAAAGGCGCACCCGCTCATCCCACTATGAGTCCTCATTTAGGTCGAAATGCATTAGCTTGTGCTTGTACTTGTGTGTCTGAACTTTTGGGTATGGCTCGCCACGGTAGCGGTTTAGGCTGTATCAATGTGGGTTTGATGAGTGCAGGGGAGTGCCGTAATGTCATTCCGGTACATGCTCAAATTCAGATGGAAGTTCGAGGCGAAACTAACGAAATTAATGCCTTTATGGTGGATCAAGCAATGCGTATTGTGAAAGGAACTGCGATTGCGTACGATGTCCACTATGAGATTGAAAAGGTAGGAGAGGCTTCTGAACTTAATAACGATGCGGAATTAGCGGATTTAGTGACACGAGTTGCTTCAAAGGTTCCTTCTTGCAAAGAAGTGGTGCAAAAAAAGAAACTTGGATGTTCGGAAGATTTCACTTTACTTGCTTCTCGAGTTCAGGCAAGAGGCGGTAAGGCGGAGTTTTTTGTGGTTGGGGCAGACCGTACCGCAGCGCACCACCAAAGAGAATTTGATTTTGATGAAAAAGGAATCGACACCGCATTCTCAATTTTTTCAGGATGCCTGAAAGAATTAAATGGATCAACAAAATAAATTAAGTTAACGTCAATACAAAAGAACCTTTGTTTTAGTGGTGTGGAACAAAGGTTTTTCCATTTTATTTGGAGGAAATAATCTACTTTATTCTGTGCACTGGTCAATGATGGTAGATAAGATGGATAATATCGACTGCGTGCTGAAATATTAAGAATTAGATTAATAGAACAAGGGAAGTAATATGGAAGTCGATACCTCTACTCGGATTATCATTATTTTGTTGTTGATTCTGTGTAGTAGTTATTTTTCTATTGCAGAGATCTCGTTAGCAGCGTCCCAAAAAACTCGTCTACAACAAATGTTTGATGCAGGAGATCGTCGTGCAAAACTTGTTTTAGATCTACAAGATAAACCAGGTCCCTTTTTCTCAGCCATTCAGATTGTATTGAACGCTCTTGCCATTCTTGGTGGTATTGTCGGAGAGACACTTTTAAGTCCATTTTTTGAAGCGATCTTGGTATTTTGTTTTCCTAATACTGCGATTGGAAACTGGGCTTTCTTGCTTTCCTTTTTAACGGTGACTTTATTTTTTGCCTTATTTGCTGATTTAATTCCGAAGCGAGTGGCGCTTTCGGCTCCAGAGCGTATTGCTGTCAATATTATTCGCGGAACTCAACTTCTTGTTCTGATATTGCGTCCCTTAGTTTGGCTTTTGACAACGGTATCCAATTCAATTCTAAAGTTATTAAACGTTCCTCTTTCTAGCAAAAGAAATATTACGAATGAAGATATTTTGGCCACTATCGAAGCAGGAACACGTGCCGGAGTTTTAGACACTACAGAAAAGAATGTGATTAAAAACGTTATTGGCATGGAAGACCGATTTGTTACAAGTGCTATGACGCCACGAGACTACTGCGTCTTTTTTACATTGACCGATACCGTTGATGTGATTAGACAAAAAATTGAAGATCATCCTCATGGTAAGTTTTTAGTTTGTGATAAAGATATTGACCATGTCATCGGTTATGTCGACTCGAAAATTTTATTGACGCGGATGCTGAAGAATGAAAAATTCACATTGGTAGATAAAAATTTAATTCATTCGGTTCCAGCGGTGCCCGACACAATTTCTTTATCTGAAGTTTTAGATACTTATAAAAAAGCGGGAACGGATTTTGCCATTGTTATCAACGAATATGCATTGACATTAGGGGTCATCACCTTAAATGACGTGATGAGTACCGTTATGGGCGATATGGTTCCTTTAGACGAGGAAGATCCTCTTATTGTTAAGCGAGATGAGAATACTTGGTTAATTGATGGTACAGCTCCAGTTTTAGATGTGGCTAGTGAATTAAACATCAATGCATGGCCAGAAGATGGAATGTATGAAACGATTGCAGGCTTTATGATTGTGTTACTTCGCAAAGTACCTAGAGTGACCGATAAGGTGGTTTATGCGGGTTATCGATTTGAAGTCATTGATGTTGAAAGAAATCGTATCGATCAAATTTTGGTTACGAAAATCAATGATGAAACTGTAGCGATGCCAAAACAAGAAGAAAACTTGGATCAGGAAAAAGCTCAGTAAGGGTACAACGTTAGAAATAGTGGCAGGGGAAGAAGGATTCGAACCCTCGAATGCCGGAATCAGAATCCGGTGCCTTAACCAGCTTGGCGATTCCCCTACACCTTAAAGGAGAGAACGCGAAAATAATTTCGCAGATCTTGGCAGGGGAAGAAGGATTCGAACCCTCGAATGCCGGAATCAGAATCCGGTGCCTTAACCAGCTTGGCGATTCCCCTGCAAGAGGAGTGGAATTCTATACAATTTTTATCCTTTTGTGCAAGTCTAAGAATAAAAATATTTATTGATTAGTAACTGATTGAATTTAAAATGAATCTTTATTTGTTCGGGTGGGTTTTATCTAAAATAATTAGGGAAAATACGTACGACTATTGAGTTTTTGAGATTTGACCCAAGTTATATGGCGATTGTTGACGTAAACATAACGTAAACAAAGAGTTCTGAATTAAACGATATTTTGTCTCAATAGACTGAGTTCGTTATAATAGTGAACTTTATGACGCTTAATAAGTTAGAAGAAGCGTCCACTAGCGATTTTATGAACACTCGCACCCTATCAATGCGGGTGAATTAGGAAAGAAAAATGACAGATACTACAGAAACCGTTGAAACAACGGTTGAAGAAACAAAAGCTGAAGAAGCAAAGAATCCTGTT
>CAZBHT010000049.1:0-10215 GCA_964491655.1 uncultured Burkholderiaceae bacterium | reverse complement strand
TAGACGCTAAGAAATTTGTAAATTTAGCCTTGACAGGACGGAGTGATCCACAGATTCTATTAACTGTAGTATTGTTTCCTTATTCAAATTTCTAAGCAATTAAAGAAAGTTTATGTACTGGATTTTCCCTCTGACTATTTTGACAACTAGTGCTTTCTTAGTATCGCTTTGCTTTACTATGATCACACCTTTTCTGCCAATCTATCTTGTACACGAACTTTCTGTACCACAAAGTGATGTCAATATGTGGTCTAGTGCCGTTTATTCCATCACTTTTTTTATCAGTGGACTTCTAGGACCAGTGTGGGGAGCCGTAGCCGACCGTAAAGGTTTAAAACTCATGGCAATTCGCGCCTCTGTCTGTTTAGCGATTGCATACTCGTTATGCGGTGTTGTTCGAACTGCTGAAGAATTATTCTTTGTACGTTTTCTACAGGGATTAGCTGCAGGATTCTTACCAGCACTTTTTGCTTTAGTATCTAGTACCGTACCCCCTCAACGGATCGGATTATCCATGGGGCTTATTCAAGGTGGTATGACTATTGGAGGCATCGCTGGACCTTTTATTGGAGGTGTACTTGCTAAATATTTCGGTATGCGACCTTCCTTTTTTGTTGCTGGAATTACATTAACTTTTGTAACTCTTTTATTAATTTTTTTAATTAAAGAACCTACTCATAAGATTCAGCAAGGTCGTATTCGTTTTTTTGATTTATCCGTATTACGACAAAAATCAATTTCACGTCTGTTACTTTGCGCAACAGTTATTCATATGTCTTTATTTGCCATTCAACCAATTTTGCCGTTATATATTGCTGAATTACAGGGATCTATGGAAGATATAGCACTCGTAGCGGGAATGATTTTTTCAATCTGTGGCATTTCGATTATGATCGCCTCTCCCTTGATTGGTATGGTCGGACAAAAATACGGTTTTCATCACACACTAATCCTATGCCTCACCCTATCTTCCATTTTGATTGCAGGACAAGTACTAGCCGATTCTGTTGAAGGTTTCACCGCATGGCGCTTTATAGCTGGTTTTGCAATAGCTGGATTAGTTCCTACCGTCAATTCATTGTTATCAATCAATGCTCCCTCAAAAGATAAGGGAAAAATATTTGGTTGGAATTTTCTATGTGGTCACGTCGGAATGGCGGTTGGCCCATTGCTTGCAGGCCCCATATCCAACTTATGGGGCTATTCTATAGTGATTGCAAGCTCGGGCCTTATTCTTTTACCTTTAGCTATTTATCTTTTCAAACATAGATCATAGGGACTTAAAATTTGAGCTGAGTCTCTTTTAGATAATTTTCTAATGCTTCAAAAGAAGATTGAGCTTGAGCGTTACGTACCTCTTGAGCCGTCATCAAACGTTCTAGTTCATTCAAGGCTTGCTTCCATTTTCCCTCTTGAGGATGATCTAAAATACATTGATTGAGTATCGAGTATGCAACGGTTGCATTGTGCTTGGTCCATTGAGGTAATGCCAATTTCAAAGCAAATTCGCAACGACTGTCGCGATCTCCCTTCAATAAAGCAGATAAAGCTAAGAGTCCTGCTAACTCATAATTACGTCGTACCTGCTCACCGGTCCAATATTGTTGAGATTGCTCGAGCACTTCTTCAATAGAGGTCTGTTTTACATAAATATCGAACCAATAATTTGCTTTTTCTAAGTTTCTTACTTTTTGAGATCCAGCTAGATATTGCGTTACAAGATAAAAATGATCCTTTTTATTCAATAAATTAGAAGCTTTTTCTAAGAAATAGACTGCTTTATCGTGATTAGGTGCCATATCACTGGCACCATCTCTAAAAAGTCTCCCTGCCACAAGAGCAGATTCAGTAAGACCAAGTTGAGCGGCTTGTTGGAAAAAATCTAAAGCGAGTATGTGCTCATTTTTCTTCCAATAATATTCTCCAAGCCAGTAGGTTGCGTTAGGTTCATTTTTCTCCGCTGCCCAGCCGGCCCACATCGAAGCCTTTTCTTCGTCTTGAGCCACTTTAGATCCTTTAGCGTAAGCATAACTAATTGCAAATAGAGTCTGCGGAGTGGCATTCGCATGAATTTGAGCAACGATTGCATCAGCCTTTTTGATATCTTCTTTTGTTGCTTGTGGACCAATTAAAAGTTCAGAAAGCATGACACCGGCGATATCATAATGATTATCAAAAGCTTTTTGTAACCACTCAAGAGCTTTAGCCTGATTTTGAGGAATTCCTGAACCATTAAGATAAAGTTCCGCTAAAGCACATTGAGCGGGTGCGAAATTAAGATTCGCAGCTGATTGAGTTAATTCAAAAGCTTTTGAAATATCAACCGCAACCCCTAACCCCTTCTTGTATAAAGAAGCTAAACGTAACATTGCTTTTGGACTACCTAAATCAACGGCTTTTTGATAATACTGAGAGGCCTTAACAAAATCAGTCTCAACACCTTCTCCATACAAATAATTATCTGCTTGCTTTAAAGTTTCTTCTAATAGTGTCGCATCTGATTTTTCAGAAACTATAACGGTAGAGGTATCCATTTTTACAGGAATGGAATTAGCTTCTGTTTTAGAGGATGGAACAATCGCCTCGGTAACTGTTGCTACTGGTTTTACCTCTTCAGCTCGGATTCCATTCATGAAAGAAAACAGAGCTATTGCAGTAAGAAGAGCTGTTTTAGATACCTGCATACATCACCCTCTCGTGAATCATTTGGTTAAAGACTTTCAATCAATACCTAATGGTAATACGAAAATTCTGCTTGAATCGTTTGAGTGAAAAACTTCTGATACCATGAATAAATAACTTAAATGATCTCCAATCCAATTTTTCTATGGATTGGCTAATGTGTATGAAAAAAAATCCTAAGTGGGTCAATTTAGCTAACGATTTGACTCGAAGCATTATCGAAGGGCGATATCCTTTAAATTCTTATCTTCCCAGCGAGATCGAACTTTGTGCGAAATATCATGTCAGCCGTCATACCGTCCGTCTTGCATTGGCAGACCTATCCCGTTTAGGTTTTATTGAACGACGCCCTAAACTAGGAACTAAGATTATTTCAACTGGATTTGATGAATCTTATTCGCATCAATTTACGATTACCTCAGACATTGATCAATTAGCCAGTACCCATAAAAGAATCGTTAAGTTAACTAAAAATTGTCTCATCACCAAAGAATTAGCACAAAAACTAGAATGCTCTTATGGCATTAGGATGTTGCGTTTCTCTAATATTCGTAGCAACCCGATTCAAGACGATAAACCTATTGTATGGACTGCGGTTTATGTAGATGCCTCATACAACAGGCTACCTGAGTTAGTACGTTTAAACCCTTTGGTTCTAGTCAGTACTTTGATTGAAAAAGAATACGGACAAACTTGTATTGAAGTAAAACAGAAAATATCAGCCACATTGATGCCCGAAGAAGCCGCTCGTTGCCTAAACGTCAAAGCTGGCACGCCGGCTTTAAGAATTCTTCGACATTACATAGGAACTGGAAACAAAATTATAGAGATTTCGGTTTCATACTACCCTGGAGACCGTTACAGTCTTACACTGAATATGCGTAATAATCGATAATTCAGAGAACCCTATACAGATTGATTTTCTAGAAGAAGTTTAAAGGGATCGATGATGATTGAGAAAAATACAAAATTAGACAAAGACCCAAAGAAAAAATTACCGCCTTTGAGCTTACGTTTAGAAAAACTAGGACTCGTTCGAGACTGGGATTTCATTCTCCATCTCCCTATTCGGTATGAAGATCAAACATCAATTACTGAGATTTCAGAAGTCAATTTGGGAGAAGACTGCCAGATTGAAGCCACAGTAAACCGTCTTGAAGAACTCAATAGATGGAAAAAGCAGTTAATTGCTTCTGTTTCAGACGCTACGGGAAATCTTCAATTACGCTTTTTAAACTATTACCCTTCGATATTACAAACTCTGGCTCCAGGTACCAAAATACGTGCTTATGGAACCATCCGAAGTGGTTATAACGGCCTAGAAATGGTTCATCCTAAGGTAAAAAAAGTATCTATGGACAAACCGTTACCTAAAACACTCACACCAATTTACCCTACAACATTAGGAATTACTCAGCTTTGGCTTAGAAAACGGATCGACCGTGCACTATTAGATGTCGATATTAAAGATCTCTTTACTGATGAAGAACTTCAACGATTCAATCTTTTAAATCTTAAGGACGCTCTTTTATCATTACATCATCCATTACCAGGTACTGACCTTGTCTCTTTACAAGAACGAACGGCTCCTGCTTGGCAACGGTTAAAATTTGATGAACTTTTAGCCCAACAGATCATGTTGCGTCGATCAAGACACTTACGTGATACGAGCCGTGCGCCAGTATTTCAATCTTCGGGTGGTTTGGTACAAAAACTTTTAGATTCTTTGCCGTTTGAGTTGACTAATGCTCAAAAGCGCTGTTGGCGAGAAATTCAAGATTCCTTGAAAAAGGAGAGCCCGATGAATCGCTTGGTACAAGGGGATGTAGGAAGTGGTAAAACCATCATCGCGGCACTAGCCGCCTGTCACGCCATCGATAATGGTATGCAAGCCGCTCTTATGGCTCCAACTGAAATCTTAGCCTCTCAACACTTTAAAAAAATATTAAATTGGTTACAGCCATTGGGAGTCAAAATCGTTTGGCTTGCAGGAAAATTAAAAGCACATGAAAAATCGGTTGCTAAAGAAGCCATCGCATCTGATGCTCAGATTGTTGTTGGTACGCATGCCCTTATTCAGTCTGATGTGAAATTTAAAAATTTAGGACTCGCTATTATCGATGAACAACACCGATTTGGAGTTTTACAACGGTTAGCGCTTCGATGTGAAACAATAAACGGTCTAATTCCACACCTTTTAATGCTTTCAGCAACACCAATTCCGAGAACTTTGGCAATGAGTTATCTAACTGACTTAGATATTTCTGTCATTGATGAACTGCCTCCCGGAAGAACACCGATTCAGACCAAACTTATTCGTATGGATCGGTGTGAAGAACTTATTTCTTCTCTTGGTCAACAGTTAAGAGCCGGCACTCAAGCCTATTGGGTTTGTCCACTTGTTGAAGAAAGTGAAAAATCTGATTTAACTGCCACAGTTGAGCGTTTTAAAAGCATTCAACAACTTCTTCCTGATGTAAAAAGTGCCCTACTTCATGGAAAGATGAACGCAGATGAAAAGACGAGCATTATGGAAAGTTTTGCTCAAGGTGAAATTCAACTTCTTGTATCGACTACGGTCATTGAAGTGGGTGTTGATGTTCCTAATGCAACTTTAATGATTATTGAGCATACAGAACGCTTTGGTCTTTCACAGTTACATCAACTAAGAGGTCGTGTCGGACGAGGTCAATTAAAAAGTTTTTGTATTGGTTTATATGCCTCAAACCTTTCTTCGGAAGCAAGAGAACGACTCAAAATATTCCGTGAAAACACAGATGGTTTTGAAATTTCTCGTCTAGATTTAAAAATGCGTGGTCCAGGAGAATTTTTGGGGGCTCGCCAATCTGGTGTTCCAATGCTACGATTCGCAGATATTGAAAAAGATGCTGAATTAGTTGAGAAAGCCCGATTCGTTGCAGAAAAATGGGTAAACTCAGCCGATCCACGGGCGAAAACTCACGCATCGCGTTGGCTAGAAGCTAGTGAAAAGTATCTTGAGGCCTAACTCCTCAAAATTTAATGTGACTACAAAGTATGTATGGTTAAATTTTGAAGATCAAGGAATATACAAACAACTTTATAAATAGGTCTTATCGTGACACTAACAGAGTTAAAGTACATTGTAGCGGTATCCCAAACGCATCATTTTGGGAAAGCGGCTGAGATGTGTAACATTTCTCAGCCCTCTCTTTCCGTTGCTGTAAAAAAGCTGGAAAAAGAGTTAGGGCTTATGTTATTTGAACGCCGAACAATCGATATCGTACCGACTCCCGTTGGAGAACGTATCATTCGACAAGCTAAGATTGTATTGGCAGAAGCAGAACGCATCCATGAAATCGCTCAAGTAGATAGAGATCCATTATCTGGAACCCTAAGATTAGGTGTCATTTACACGATTAGTCCTTATCTTTTGCCGGAATTAGTTCGACGTAGTATTGCTAGAACTCCGCAAATGCCTCTCCAAATCTCAGAGGATTACACAGTTAACCTGCTAAATAAGTTGCGCAACGGACAGCTCGACGCTGCGATCCTTGCTCTCCCCCTTAGTGAATCTGGATTAATGGCTTGTGACTTATACGACGAAGACTTTGTCGTTGTCGTTCCTAAAAACCATAAGCTTGCTAAAGAATCCTCTATTACCCCTAAGCAACTCGCTAAGGAAAAAATGTTAATCCTAGCTCAAGGAAACTGCTTCCGAGATCAGGTCTTAGGAGTTTGCCCAGAAACCATGAGGATCGGTAGTGATGGAACAAACAGTGTGTCACACACTTTAGAGGGTTCTTCTCTAGCAACAATCCGTCATATGGTAGCTAGCAGTCTAGGAATTTCGGTTTTCCCAGCTTCAGCCAGAAATTATGACGTCGGTGACTCCTTAGTCTCCTACGTTGATTTTGAAAATCCGGTTCCTAACCGTCGTATTGCAATTGTCTGGCGTAAAAGCTTCCCGAGAACCGAGGCCATCATGGAAATCGTTAAGTCTTGTGGTCAAGTTCGACTAGAGGGAATTCATCATCTAGAGCCTAACCCTCGAACCATAGAATTAACCAATAAATAAATTCGGAATACCGAGTATCACAAAAGGTACTCGGCACTTTCTATTTGGAAAATATCTCTCCCAATTCTCTACTACGCTTCTTACAAGCATCCATTGCTTTTTGCATCATCGGAATAAAGTTATTTTCATCCATAACTTTAAGTGCTTCATAAGTAGTACCACCTTTACTTGTAACACGCTCCCGAAGTGTTGCAGGGCTATCCGTGCTAGATTTTGCTAATTGAGCAGCGCCCAGTACGGTTGCAATCGCCAGACGAGTTGCTTGAACCTTGTTAAAACCATAACGACGACCTGCTTCTTCGAGGGCTTCAATAAAGTGGAATACATAAGCAGGACCTGAACCAGAAACCGCTGTAATTCCTTCAAGCATTTCTTCTTCATCACACCAGAAAAGATCACCACAACTTGAGAAAACACGATTTACCAATTCATGATCTTTAGAGTTAGAAGCTCCTTTTGAAGCAAACAATCCACAAACCCCTTCTCCAATTTGAACCGGAGTATTGGGCATACAGCGAACAATGCGAGAAGTTTCCGTTAATTTTTCTAAAGTTTCTACTTTAAATCCGGCTGCGATTGAAATCACCAATGCTTGAATCAGCCAAGAGTGAATTTGCCGAATCACTTCGGACAATTGCTGAGGCTTAACCGCAAGCACAACGATGTCACACTCCCCAATCCATGGACCAAAGCTATTATGAGTTTGCACTCTATAATATTCTTGCAATCTCTGTAACTTGTCCGGATTACGGTCTACAACATGAATCTGTTCACCTTTCCATGAAGCGGTAACCATACGGGCAATAATAGCTTGAGCCATATTGCCACCACCGATAAATACAATTTGTTTATTCATGTTTAGTATCCTTTTTTAAATAATCTCTAGAACCAAAAATTGCTGAACCAATTCGAACCATGGTTGTACCCGCTTTTACTGCAGACTCTAAATCACCACTCATTCCCATTGAGAGCGTATCGAAATTAAATCCTTCTTGATTCATTTCATCAAATAATTGACGCATAGTTTTCAATGGTTTTAGTTGTTCAGCTTCCGTATCTGCTGGGGCTGGAATTGCCATTAATCCACGAAGTTTCAAACGTGGTAAGTTTTGTATCTCACGAGCCAATTTCCGAACTTCATCAGGCTTAACTCCACTTTTTGTACTTTCATCGGATACATGTACTTCGATTAATACGTTTAAATCCGGTAAATTTTCTGGCCTTTGTTGGGATAGTCGTTCTGCAATTTTCAAGCGATCAACAGTTTGTACCCAGTCAAAACGTTCCGCTACAGGACGAGTTTTATTAGATTGGAGAGGACCAATTAAATGCCACTCAATTTTTTTATCCGGGTAATGTTGTTTAAAAAAATCGATTTTTTCACAAGCTTCCTGAACATAATTTTCCCCAAAGGCACTCATTCCACAATTTAGAGCCTGTTCAATTGCTTGAATATTGAAGGTTTTAGATACTGGTAGTAAAACAGTCGAATTTTCAGGATATTGACACTTTTTTTCTGCATCTCGTAATTGTTGTTTAACCCTTTGGTATCGATCCTCTAACCCGGGTTTCAATTCCGACATCTTTTTCTCCCAATAATCTAAATCTATTTTGCTAATACTAATACTTAAATTTTTTAATAACGACTCTATCGACTCAAAGAACTAAGAAATCATTCGATAATTCATTTTAAATTTTTACGGATTTATGTAATCATAAAAATGATTTTGATGTATTAGAAAAACGGGGCGCCTATATGAAAGGTCTATCTGAAAATAATTTACCTTCACGGGTTTTATTGCATGCCTGTTGTGCGCCCTGCTCCGCTGCGATTCTTGAGTGGCTCAATATACACCACGTCGATACAGTTCTTTTTTTCTATAACCCAAACATTTATCCGAATGAAGAATATCTAATTCGGAAAAATGAACTTATCAAATATGCACTGCAATTAAATATTCCTTTTATTGAAGGCGATCAGAATCACTCTAAGTGGCGAGAAGCGGTAAAAGGACTTGAGAATGAACCTGAAAGAGGAAATCGTTGTCAGGTTTGCTTTACTTATCGCCTAACAGCTACGGCGCTATGTGCTCGAGAATTGGGTATTTCTCATTACACAACAACTCTAGCGGGATCTCGATGGAAACGACAGGATCAGATCGAATTCGCCGCACAACAGGTCTTTGAACTGGTTCCGCATGTGCAGTATTGGAATCAAAATTGGCGTAAAGGTGGACTTCAAGAAAGAAGAAGCATTTTATTAAAAGAAAATGGTTTTTATAACCAACAGTATTGTGGTTGTGAGTTTTCTATGCGTCATTTGACTCAAGCCTAACCAATAAAATTAAACGAGAACTTTCGTTTTATTGATTTTGTTTTAGGTACTCTTTCTCTTGTCTTCAGTTTTTATTTTTTTACTGAAGAGAAATGCTTATATTTTGGAGAATAAAATGCCTAAATACGCTTTGATCGGTGCCACTATCGCTTTAGCTGGTACCTTTGCCTTAGTCGGATGTGATAAATCTGCTGATACTCAAAAAGTAGCCACTAATAATCAACTGGTTGTATTAAAGGTCGCAGCGACCCCGTGCCCCATGGCGAACTTTTAAAGTTCGTAGCCCCAACTCTGAAAAAAGACGGAATTGATCTCCAGATCGTTGAATTTACAGATTACATTTCCCCCAATACCGCTCTTGCAGATAAATCTGTCGACGCAAATTATTACCAACACATTCCGTTCTTAGAAAACGCTAAGGCTGCGAAAGGCTATCAATTTGAAATCGCCGGTCCTATCCACATTCTTCCGATGGCAGCGTACTCCAAAAAAGTTAAAAATTTAAAGGATCTCCCGCAGGACGCCAAAATCACGATTCCTAACGATCCATCAAATGGTGGAAGAGCCCTACTTCTTTTAGAAAAAGCACAAGTTTTAAAACTTAAAGACGGTATCGGTGTTAAAGTAACTACGCTTGATATCGTATCGAATCCGAAAAACTTAAAGATTATTGAAGTAGAAGCCGCCCAGGTCCCACGCACTCTAGATGACGTAGATGTTGCTGTTGCTAATTCCAATTATGCAATTGGCGTTGGCTTGAATCCTCTTAAGGACTCAATCTTTATAGAAGATAAAGACTCTCCTTTCGTCGTTGTTGTTGCAACTCGTAAGGGGGATGAAAAGAAGGATGAAGTCCAACAGATAGTTAAGGCCCTTAAATCTGAAGAGGCGAAAAAATACATGGTTGATCACTACAAAGGTAGCGTGGTACCTCTGAAAAATTAAAAGTAAAAACGATTTCTTCTAGAAATGAGCCCTCTACTTTAGGAGAGCTCTTTTTTCATTGTGATATTGTGGGGGTTTTCCTTATATTGCAGGTTAAATCTTTGCAGACCAGCCTCTAGAGTTCTAAAATGGCAAATCATAGCCTCTTTAGAAGGTTTCAGCTGTTACCTCCTGAAGTCCCTCTTACCACAAAGAC
>CAZBHT010000048.1:0-10519 GCA_964491655.1 uncultured Burkholderiaceae bacterium | reverse complement strand
AGTCGTGTAATCAAACTAGATGTATCCCATTTGTGACCACCCGAACTTTGAACATCTGCGTAAAACTGATCGATTAACGCAGTAGTTGGTAAGGATGCTCCTACCTCCCTTGCCGCGCTCAAACAAATCCCCAAGTCCTTACGCATCAGATCCACAGCAAACCCGAAATCATATCGATCATCAATCATTGATTGACCTCGGTTTTGCATTTGCCAACTGGACGCCGCGCCCTTACTAATAACATTTAACACCTTATTCATGTCTAAATGGGCTAACTCACCAAAAGCGATGGCTTCTGACAAACTTTGAAGGATACCTGCTATACAGATCTGATTACACATCTTACTGAGCTGACCATGTCCCGATGGTCCAATGCGTTCTGCACTCGGTGCGTAAGCATTAATGACAGGAAGCCATTCTGTAATAACTTCATTATCTCCACCACACATCATGGTCAGCACACCTGCTTCAGCACCATTCTGACCACCGGAAACTGGTGCATCTACAAAGTGAAGTCCCAAACTATTTGCTTCTTGGTAAAGTTTTTTGGTGATTTCCAGGGAAACAGTACTATCGTCCCAAAGTACCGCTCCAGATTTCATTCCTGCAAAAGCACCATTTTCACCTAAAACGACCTCTTCTAAAGCTTTGTCATTGCTTACGCAAGTGATAACGATCTCCGCATCTTTTACTGCTTCACGAGGTGTTAAGGCGAGTTGACCTCCAAATTCATGACACCACTTATCGGCAACGGATTGTGTTCGGTTATATACCGTCACATGATGTCCTGCACAGGCTAGGTGACCTGCCATTGGATAACCCATAACGCCAAGACCAATAAAGGTAACTCGACGAGGGGTAACTTTTGCATAAACTTTTTCGATCATAGTTTGGGAGTACCTATAAATTAATCCGTATTAAAGGCGACCACGAATCTTGGTGATTTCAGTTGCAACTTTCACTGCACGTCTAGCTAAAGTGGCGGATGGGTCTACAACCGCAGCGCTCAAGCCTTCACCAATATCCATAGCTTCTGATTCATCAAGAATCAAAGGTAATTCGGTACAACCGAGAATTAAAACGTTAGCACCCTTATCTCGAACTAAATGACGTGCGGCTTCCAACAGTTCTTCACGACAAATTCCGGTATTAAAGCCAGCCTTAACACCCTTAGGTCCGTAAATAGCACTCATGACCAGTTTTTGATACTGTTCATCAGGAGTAACCATCTTCAAATTCATTTCTTCGGCTTTCTTACTGTAGATACCGGTTCTACATGTTCCTGTCGTTGCGAGAAGACCGATGACACAGTCCTTACCGTGTTTTTCCTGAATGTCTTCCAATGTGACTCGTTGCATGTTGATGATTGGAGCACGAAGTCTTGGAGCGATTGCTTCAAAGAAGGCGTGAGCTGTGTTGCATGGAATCAAAATAGCGTCAACACCGTCGGCTTCAAGCTTGCGACACGCCGCAAAGAGAGCCAATGTCGGATCAACACCGCCATCGAGAAGGCACTTAGTGCGATCAGGAATTTGTGGATTCTGTTCGATAACAACCTTGAAGTGTTCCTGGTCGTTAAGTGCTGGAGTTGCTTTTGTGAACTTGTCATACAAGTCAACGGTCGCAGCTGGTCCCAAGCCACCAACCAAACCAAGCTTAAATGGTTTAGCCAATGGTTTCCATTCAGCCTGAACCAGGTACTGAGCGTAGATAGCTGCTAAATCAAGAACTGGCAAGCCTTGTGCTTGCAATTCTTTTACGAATGTCGCCATGCAACAGCAAGATGGAACAATGCTTGTTGCACCACGGTTAACCAATACACGACAAGCTTCAGCTAATTTTTCAAGAGCTTCAGCCTTCTTTTGAGCACAAGCAAGTGTCTTGAATTCTTCAATAAGCTGAGCTTCATCAGACAAATAGATCCAAGAAACATTGTCCAACTTAACGTTTTCAACTAAAGCTTTCTGCTTAGCCGTTTCAGGAACTCCAAGATAGCCTAAACGAGCGTTTTCAGTTGTAGCTAAAGACTTAGCAATAGCCTTACCCATGTTGGCAATAGGAGTTTGAACTTCGGTTTGTAATTCCTCAAGCCAGGAAAGAGCGCAGAGACAAGGTAAGGCAATAACGTTAGCACCTTGTTTGATCAATTGATCAACTTCTTCGAAAACCTGTAATTTACGATCGCTGGCAACAATGAACTTATTATCCTTGTTTTCTACTTCAGGCCATTCGATATTAGATTTAATAACATTAGGCTTATCTGCACATTCTGCAATGTTTGCTTCAAGCATTTGCATGAAAGATTCCGAGCAAGCACTTGAAACAATACCAATAGAAAAGACTTTATTACTCATAGTGATCCTTGTTACTTTGAAAGAGTTTCATCTTTTGAAAAACTCTGCACATTAGAAGATTGTTCAGAACTTTTGAAAACTTTCTGGTCATTATTTTGATCCGTCAGTTGCGAATCGGTTGGGTTTTCATCGTCGCTTTCTACGGAATCGGATTGATACTTAGAAACGGACAACCAAGTCTTAGACATCGCTAAACCGACAGCAATTAGAACAGGACCTAAAATAATTCCCATAAAGCCAAAAGCGAGAACACCTCCAAAAACTCCTAAATAAATCAAAGAGAGTGGCAGTGCGGCTCCCTTTGAAATAAGAATAGGTTTTAAAAAATTATCGACACTCGATACGGCTAGCGTACCCCATAGTACTAGGAATATCGCCATGCCGATTTCGTTTTGATAGTACAACCAAACAGCCGCAGGTCCCCAAATCATAGGAGGACCAATCGGTACTACAGAAAGAATAAATACGGCAATACCTAGTGTAATAGCACCTGGAACATCAGCAATCCAAAAACCAATAAAAGAAACAATGCCTTGCCCAGCAGCGCTCCCTACAATCCCTAACACGACACTACGAGTCGTGTTAATGATGACATGGCTAACCTCATTAGCCAGATCGCCACTCATTCTTTCTAACAGGGCGTAGCACTTCGCTCCTAAATACTCACCGTCACGATAGAAGAAGAAAATAATACATAGCATGAGTACCATTTGGAAGAGACCGTCTCCAAGCATCACGGCTCCTTTAAGGAGAGTAGTACTCATTGGATCAACAATCTTTTGAACAAAAGCAACCAGCTCCTGTTGACTACTCAAAATGTACGCAATTTCGCTATAAAGCCACTCACCAATGTAAGGTAATTCTTTAAGTGATTCGGGTGCCGTAAACCCTTGACTAATCCACTCACGGAATTGTTGAACAAACTGAGGAATTCGTCGTGCAGAAACAGTAGATAACCCTGTTATAGGTACTACGATCAGGATCGTTAGTATAAAAACAAGAATCAGCGAGGCAATGGTAGAAGATTTACAACAGAATTTTCGAATCTTACGGAACAAAGGCCAGGTGACCACTGCAATCACCGCAGCGACCGAAATCGCTGTGGCAAATGGCCAGACGACTAACAAACATCCAATGGCGATAAACGAACCGAATAATATTCGGACAATGATATCGACTCGATCACGTAAAGATGGAAACCGCACGGCAAATGTCTCAACAATAAAGATACAGGGTTTACATTAAGAAAATCCAACGCATCATTTTAGTCATAATTATCCACGAATACTCTCTTTCATGTTGCAATTCGGTTTAATTCCTTTGGTCTCCAAATAAGAGGTACCCCATTCATACATATTGTTCAAGATTGGGTAAAGAGAATATCCGGTCTTAGTAAGAGAGTACTCAACTCTAGGGGGAACTTCTGCATAAGTTTTTCGAATGATAAGACCATCTTCTTCAAGTTCTCGAAGTTGTTGAGTTAGCATTTTTGAAGTAATTAAAGGAATCATTCGTTTTAATTCGCCAAATCTGAGGGTTTGATCGACGAGATTCCAAAGAATCATGACTTTGTGCTTACCACCAATGAGTTTCAGAGTCACTTCGACAGGGCAATGAACCTGCGAATTTGAAATATCTTTCATTCGTCATACCTACTGAATTTCATGGTACCTATTTTAATACTAAGTATAAAAAAATACAGTTATTGATATTTTTATACTAAGAGATAGAATGGCTTGGTTTCTAATAAGCAATCGTTTGATCTATGGAAAAAAAATCTTTTGATGTCACAGGAATGAGTTGTTCTGCTTGTTCTGCCAAGGTCGAAAAGACTGTCTCCAATTTGGTTGGCGTTGAAAAAGTATCGGTCAATCTGTTGAAAAATTCGATGAATGTTGAATTTGATCCAAACCGAGTCGGTGTGGAGCAAATTGTAGAAGCAGTATCAAAGATTGGTTACGGTGCTACATCAAAAGAGAAAAGTAGATCAGACAGAAAAGTTACCCAAGAACCTGAAATACAGGCAATGAAAGTTCGGCTTTTGATTTCCATCCTGTTTTCTATTCCTTTGATGTGGGTTGCGATGTCGCCGATGTTTGGCATCGAGAACCCTTTATTGATACCGTCGTTATCTTTGCCTATTTATCAAGCGGTTGCTCAAATTCTTCTTACGCTTCCGGTTGTTGTAGTGAATTTTCATTTTTTTTATACCGGATTTAAAGCATTGCTAAATAGGGCACCAACGATGGATAGTCTGGTTGCTCTAAGTACCAGCGCATGTATTGGATTTGGCTTTTGGATTTTTTTTCAAGTTCTTCATTACACCGAAATCAACGATTTTCTTCAAGCAAGACATTTAGTACATCAGCTTTATTTTGATTCTGCTTCAATGATTTTGACACTGATTACGCTGGGGAAATTTTTAGAAGCAAGGGCAAAAAGTCGAACAACCGAAGCTATTTCTAAATTATTGGATCTCATTCCAAAAACAGTTTGTGTTGAGAGAAATCATCAAGAAATGATGCTTTCTATTGATGATCTAGTGGTTGGTGATGTGATTTGTTTAAAAACAGGAGATCGTATTCCTGCGGACGGTATCGTAATCGAAGGTCAGTCAAGCGTAGATGAGTCTTCTTTTTCTGGAGAAAGTATTCCAGTAGTCAAAAGGATTGGTGACTCGGTAACGACATCAACTCTGATTGCTTCCGGTTTTATAAAAATGAAAGCGGAAAAGGTGGGATCAGATACCTCATTTGCACAAATTATTGCTATGGTTGATGAAGCTACTTCTTCAAAAGCACCGATAGCGAGATTAGCGGATACGGTTAGCGGTATCTTTGTACCGGCTGTAATTTTGATTTCAGTGGTTTCAGCTTTAACTTGGTTACTATTAGGGTACGACTATAAATTTGCTCTTGCGATCGGAATTTCCGTTTTAGTGATTTCGTGTCCTTGTGCTTTAGGGTTAGCAACGCCAACTGCCATTATGGTCGGTACTGGTAAAGGAGCAGAAAAAGGGATTTTATTTAAATCTTCTGAAGCCATTGAAAAAACCGGAAAGGTTTCTGTTGTCATTTTAGATAAAACAGGAACCATTACTCTAGGGCAACCTCAGGTGACAGAGTATTACATTCTCAATGATACGTACCGGACACAAATTTGGGATTTTGCATATTCGCTAGAAAAATTAAGTGAGCATCCTTTGGCTCGAGCAATTGTTCAAATGGCTAAGAAAAAAGGTGCCAATGAATGCCATACACAACAATTTCTTCAACAAGAAGGTTCTGTTCGGGCAATGGTTGAAGGAAAAGAAGTAGAAATAGGCAGTATTCATTTATTAAAAGAGAGCCAATCTGATTTAGTAAATCAGATTACGGCCGAGGCTAAAACCCCTTTGGTAATGAAAGTAGACGGTGTTGTGACAGCTATTTTTGCTATTTCAGATCCTATTAAAGAAGATAGTCAATTTGCTATTAAAACATTAAAGGATATGGGGCTAAAAGTTTTAATGGTAACGGGAGACAATAAGAGAACGGCCCTTGCGATTGCTAATACCGTAGGGATTAGCGAAGTATTGAGTGAAATGACACCAATCAGAAAAGAACGTGTGATTCGCAATTTTCAGGAAAAAGGATTGCGTGTCATGATGGTGGGCGATGGTATTAACGATGCGCCTTCATTAGCCAGAGCGGATGTGGGATGTGCAATTGGTTGTGGAACTGATGTCGCTATAGAGTCGGCGGATATTGTACTGACACATAGTCGCCTGACAGATGTAGTAAATGCCCTGCATCTGTCGCATGCCACGATGAAAAATATTAAACAAAATTTATTTTGGGCATTCTTCTATAACATTGTGGGTATTCCGATTGCATCAGGTCTTTTCTATACCACGACAGGGTGGCTTTTGAACCCGATGATCGCCGCTCTCGCCATGAGCTTAAGTTCTTTCTGTGTCGTCACCAATGCTTTAAGACTACGACATTGGCACCCTTTAAAAGATGCAGAACTAAACATTATGAATCAACAATGCGATTTCGAACCTAGGAGTCAAAAGATGATGAAAGAAGAAAATCAGTCGTTCGTTGTAACCGTGACTAATATGAATTGTATGCATTGTGCTACTGCGATTAAAAAGGCAGTTGAGGCAATCGAAGGAATTCTGCACATCGAAATTCATTTAGACGAAAAGAAGGTCTTTATAGAGGCTTTGCCGAAGGTTTGCCTTGAAACGATCAAGGTAGCTATTGAAGAAAAGGGATATCAGATCCGTTCTATTGAAAAGACTTCTTCTGAAGCGAGCACTACCTTAAATGTTTATGGAATGATGTGTCCTCACTGCGTCGCCTCTGTCGAAAAAGCATTAAAGGGGATTAAAGGGGTCGATCGAGTTGAAGTTTCTTTAGAGGAGAAAACCGCTAAGGTCTGGACTACGGAAGTAAGTCGTGAGGTGTTGGAAAAAACGGTACGAGATTTAGGCTACGAAGTAAAATAAGACAGAACAAGCTTTAAAAGTAAAAAAGGATTCGATCCCTAACTCTATATTTAGAGAAATAGGGGTCGAATCCGTTAAAATTTAGGGTGTTCTTAGTCTGAGTACAGTTATGCCAATTGAGTCGGCACCCATTGAAGAAAGAGATATTAAAACGATCGATATGTTTTGTGGTTTAAGTGATGATGATCTGATGATTCCTCATCGCAAAGCACTGAGCATGGCTAAAAAAATATTAAAAAACCCTAAATCGTTTGATTTACTCTCTGTATGTTCACGACGAGAACTCATTCGAATAGAGGCTTTTACTTCGGATGATGAAGCCATCCAACAATTAACGGTTTTACTTGAAAGTCCAACTTTTATTAAAGAGTTTTATCCGAGTCATTTATGGCGATTTGATTTGCCTTTTCCCGAAAAAATTGTGCTGTTTTACAAAAAAGAGAAATTATTGAGTGGTTTCGGTCAATAAGACTTAGGGGAAATCGCTAAATATGTAAAAAAAGTATTCATAATTAAGTATTCAAGGGATATTTGCGGTTAATCTGTAGTTGTCTTCAAATAGAAATTTTCATCATGACACCACTAGACCACAATTTCATTAATCAGCTTCTTGAAGCTGTGCCGGTCTATTGTGTTGAGCGAATGTGCATGATGTCTCGTATTTTCTAATTTCCCGGTCTTTTTAAGAAACTTGTCTAGGGAATTTTTAAACAAGTTTTCTTATAAAACTCTCTCCAGTTTTCTTGAAATAACGTTCAAAATTAGTAGTAAAGCTGTACATTATGATCAGACTTGAACATATAACAAAACGATTTCAATCTCCTTCGGGTGATACAACAGCTGTTAAAGATGTATCGCTTCATATCCGTGAAGGAGAAATCTTTGGCATTATTGGTTTTTCAGGTGCCGGTAAATCAACGTTAGTCCGTTGTATTAATTTATTAGAGACACCGACCGAAGGTAAGGTCTTTATTGATCAAACAGAATTAACCTCGCTTTCTGCTCCGGCACTACGTGAAGTTCGTAAAAAAATTGGCATGATCTTCCAAAACTTCAATTTGATGCCTTCTCGAACGGTTTACGAAAATATTGAAATGCCTTTAAAGCTTTCCACTTTGAGTGCTGAAGATAGAAAGGCAAGAATCTTAGATCTTCTCAATTTAGTCGGTTTATCTGAAAAAAAAGACAGTTACCCATCTGAGTTGTCCGGAGGTCAAAAACAGCGTGTTGCGATCGCCCGTGCTTTAGCCAATAACCCTAAAGTGCTACTTTGTGATGAAGCTACTAGTGCTTTAGATCCTCAGACAACACACTCGATTTTAAAGTTACTCCAAGAAGTTAACCGTCGCCTTCGTATTACCGTTGTGGTTATTACACATCAAATGTCAGTTGTTAAGGATATTTGTGATCGAGTCGCTGTGATGGAGCACGGTGCCGTTGTGGAAGAAGGAACGGTTTTACAAGTATTTAGTCGTCCCAAAGCATCCATTACCAAAGGTTTCATTGAAATGGCTGATAATTTGGGATCTTTTCATGAATTACTTCAAGAAGGTAATTTGCCTGGAATCGATAAGTCTACTCCAGTATGGTTTTTGACGTTTACCGGTGAGTCGGTGGGGCAGGCTGTCGTGAGTCGTATCAGTATCGACTTTAATGTAGAAATCAATATTGTCTATGGAAACATTGATTTCTTAAAGGGGCAAATGCTTGGAAAGCTTGGTGTTAGTGTTCGTGGAGCACCTGAAAACGTAAACAAAGCTAAGTCTTATTTAGCCAATCAGCATATTGAAGTTGAGGTATTGCAATGAACGGATTAATTCAAACTCTTTTACCCAATTTAGATCGTTTAAGTGAAGAGTTATTGGAGTGCCTGCTCGATACAGCTACCATGGTTTTGGTTTCGGGTACGATTGCCTGGTTTTTAGGTGTTCTCGTCGGTGTCTTGTTAGTCGTGACAAGACCGGGCGGTATCATGGAAAAGAAATGGGTGTTTGTGCTTCTCGATCGTTCTATCGATATTATTCGCTCAATCCCCTTCATTATTTTGATTGTTTTATTGATTCCATTGAGTCGCTTCTTAGTGGGAACAGGATCTGGCGTTACAGGTTCTTTTGTAGCTCTTGTTTTCGGAACCGTTCCATTTTTTGCTCGCCAAGTAGAATCCGTGCTTTCTGATGTCAATCCTGGACTGATCGAAACGAGTCTTTCTATGGGATTTTCTCCATTACAGACGATCTTTGGTGTTTATTTAAAGGAAAGTATCCCAGGTATTACACGAGTTACGATGATTACGTTCGTTAGTTTCATTGGTATTACCGCTATTGCTGGAGCCATTGGAGCCGGAGGAATTGGTGACTTTGCCATTCGATATGGATATCAGATGGGATATCGGGATATGATTTGGCTTTGTGTGGTCATCATTTTATTTGTGATTAGCGTATTCCAGTTCGTTGGAAATTGGATTGTTAAGAGAACTACTCATTAAATCTTGTCTTTTTAGGAGTTTTGTATGAATAAAAGAGCCTTTGTTCGAAGTGGTATCGCTTTATTAACCGCATCCGTATTTTCTGCATTAACACTCACTAATGTCTGTGCCTCAGAACCCAAGGTCATTCGAGTTGGTGTCGTCGGTGACTACAATGCTCAGTGGGATACCGTTAATAAACTTTTAGCAAAGGATGGTCTTAAGGTTAAGCTCGTTAAGTATTCTGACTATGCAACCCCTAATCGTGCATTAGCCGATAAAGACATTGATTTAAATGCTTTCCAACATAAGGCTTTCTTAGCTAATGATATTAAACGTAACGGCTATGATCTAACCGCTATCGGCGATACTTTGATTGCACCACTTCACATCTTTAATAACAAAGACAAGATTAAGAGCGTTAGCGATATTAAGAAGGGTGATATTGTTGCGATTCCTAGCGATTTGACCAATGGTGGTCGTGCTTTGAAGGTCTTGGAAGTCGCGGGTCTCATCGAAGTAGATCCATCCAAAGGCTACGTTCCAACGAAGGTAGATATTACAAAGTACAACGTTAAGATCAAGATTCGTGAAGCCGAATCCGGAATTTTAGCTCGCATTCTTCCTGATGTTTCTTGTGCTTTGATTAATGGTGGTAATGCCTTTACCGCCGGTTTGGATCCTAACAAAGATTCTATTTTTGTTGAAAATACCGATCCCAAGGTCAATGTTGCAACTAAGACATTAGTTAATGTGATTGTGGCTCGTACGGCTGACGTTAATAATCCAGACTACAAGAAAGTCGTTGAGGCTTACCAAACTTTGGATACGGCTAAGACTTTAATGCAAGCTTATAAAGGTGCCTTTAAACCTGCATGGGCGGGTGCTGAAAATTACAAGTATTAATCCTTCAGTTTAATAGGCAAAAATACCGGCTATTTGGCCGGTATTTTTTGTCAGACTGATGATATATCCCCTCATTTTTGAGGGGATTGTCCTGTTCAGATCTAATTCAGTGGGTTATTTCAACCCATTTATAAAAATTCGTTTACAAGCTTGTTACCTAATTTCTAAAAATCTTTTTAGGTTCATAGTCTTCTAGTAAGTTTTCAATTACTAGATGGGCTAGTTTTCAATAGGATGTTCTTTATTTAAAGAATCTTAGTTTTTGAAATTAATCCAATGTAATTGATTTTCAATATAACG
>CAZBHT010000047.1:0-10620 GCA_964491655.1 uncultured Burkholderiaceae bacterium | reverse complement strand
ACTCCCACACACTTCACAGCTTGAACCGACACACCTGTTGCCGATCCGTATGCGTACGATTGTACACACTTTGATCAAATATGTCATAAATATGCTATAGATATGGCGATATTTTATTGCCCAAAAGGACCAAAGTCTGCCAATATGTTTGTATCCACTTATGACACGATATTAAATATCAGGTCTCCTTCAGATTTCTCCGTCCGATAGAGAAAGTCCAAAGAAATTTCCCTTCTTACCCATTAGCTTTCCGGGAAGATTTCAGCCGGCACGGCATTTTTAGCTTTTTTATCGCTTGTATTCGAATGCAATTCCAAGAACTTCCACTTCGCTGGAACGACCTTTCCTTTTCGAGCACGGCGACAACGGTATTCTTCAACAAGTCTTGGACCGATGACTAACTCTTGACGCTTATCACCTCGTCCTTTACCAACAACGACAACCCCGTTGGCTGTACAAGGCGTAATCGCTACCATCTTTTCACCGAGCGACAAATCAATCAGCTGAACCCCCTTACCACCACTAGGACGAGAACCTACTTCTTGGCGATCAAAGACTACAAGGCGTCCCGTTTCCGACAACGCACTAAAGTAAGTAGCGGATTCATCTACCGGATAGATACCCAAAATTTGAGCGTTCGGCGCCAATTCAAAGAAAGTTTTACCCGCTTTTTGTCGAACCACTAAATTCGACAATGAACAGGTAAAGCCCATACCGTTATCTGAGGCAATCAATAGCGGTTGTTTTACATTTCCTGCAAACCAGCTAACCGGTTGATCTTCATCAACAAACTGAACAAAGGCGCTGATATGAGTACCATCGCCTCGAGCACTCGGAAGTTCCGAAACCGGTACTGAATACACGCGTCCCGTATTTGAAATCAAGACTAATTGATCGACAGAGCGACATTCAAAGGATGTCAGGTACGCATCTCCTAACTTAAAGCCACTCGTTGTCACGTTAGCGCCGTGTCCGGTACGGCTACGAACAAAACCCTTTTCAGAGATGATCACTGTAACCGGTTCGTCTACCACTCGAGGTGCGGAAAGCGTTGCTGTTTTTGCTTCCTCAATAAGCGTACGTCTTTCATCACCGTACTTTTCAGCATCGGCTAAAAGTTCATCGATAATCTTGCGATTCAAGCGTTTTTCATCGGATAAGAGTAAACGTAACGATTTCGCTTCTTTTTGCTTCTGTTGTAATTCTTTTTCAAGCCTCAAGTCTTCCATTTTGGCTAATTGGCGTAACTTGATTTCCAAAATATCTTCAGCTTGTCGATCACTTAAAGCAAATCGAGCCATTAAATCGGCCTTTGGATCATCGCTTTCTCGAACAATGCGAATAACTTCATCGATCGAAACTAAAATCAGCAAGCGACCTTCCAAAATATGGATACGATCTTCAAGGGCTTCGAGGCGATTTTCACTGCGTCTTCTAACCGTCTGAGTTCTAAACTGAATCCACTCTTGAAGAACTTCCATCAAGCCTTTTTGCTTCGGTTTACCATCAAAACCGATGATGATCATATTGAATTTGCAACTAGACTCTAAACTAGTCTTAGCAAAAAGCGTATTGACGAATTCGTCACGGTTAACCATCTTTGAGCGTGGCTCAAAAACCAAGCGCACATCCACGTCTTTATCGGATTCATCACGAACTTTATCGAGCACGTTAAGCATCAAGAGTTTTTCTTGAGCTTGTTTTGCCGATAAAGTCTTCTTACCCGAAGGTGGTTTCGGATTGGTTAAGTCTTCAATTTCAGACAAAATCTTTTGTGCAGAAACCTTATAAGGCAATTGTGTGACAACCAGTTGCCACTGACCGCGAGCCAATTCTTCAAAATGGTAAACCGCACGCATCTGAAGTGAACCATAACCCGTGCGATACACTTCACGGATATCAGAAGCAGATGAAATTACTTGAGAGCCACCTGGAAAATCCGGTCCCGGCATGATTTCGAGTACTTCATCGAGCGTTGCCTCTGGCTTTTCAATTAAAAGAGCCACCGCTTTAGCCACTTCCTTCATATTGTGCGAAGGAATATCTGTAGACATACCCACGGCAATACCGGTTGAACCGTTTAATAAAACAAACGGCATGCGAGACGGCAATACAACAGGTTCCTTAAAAGCACCGTCGTAGTTGGGAACAAATTTAACGGTTCCGTCATCGATTTCAGAAAGTAGTAATTCGGAGTACTTAGTGAGTTTGGCTTCGGTGTAGCGCATCGCAGCTGGGCCATCGCCGTCTCGGCTACCGAAATTACCGTGTCCATCAATCAGTGGATAGCGCATGGTAAAGTTTTGCGCCATGCGGACCATTGCTTCGTACGCTGCCGTGTCCCCATGCGGATGGTACTTACCGAGTACGTCACCAACCACACGAGCACTTTTTACTTGTTTAGCATCGGGCATCAATCCCATGCGACGCATCGCATACAAAATACGACGCTGAACCGGTTTTTGACCATCGCAAATATCCGGCAAGGCACGCCCCTTTACTACCGAAATGGCGTATTCAAGATAGGCCTTACTAGCAAAACGAGCCAAAGCTAATGAATCGTCTGAGTCTGACTCGGGTTCTAGTAACGTATCCATCGTATCGAAGTGACTCTTGATACTTAAAGAAGCTTCTTTTGTTGAAGACTTACTTTCTTCCTTCTTTTCTTCAACGACTTCGCAGAATACAGGGACTACCTCTTCAACAACCTCAACTGCAACCGGAGTCTCCTCTGGGGTCGGTACTTCCACAACCTCAGCTTCTTCATTAAAAAGATCACCGGTTTTATCGTCTTCAGCGGTTTTCTCTAGATTTTCTTCTTCTGCAGGCAATCCTGAAAATAGATCTCTTTGCAGAACTTCTGGAGATTTTTTCTTTTTATCTGTCATATTGATTGTCGCTTAGATATCCACTTCAAATTGATCGCCGTGCTGTTCAATCCAGTAACGTCGAGACTTCGATTCTTTTTCAGCCATCAAAATATTCATTGTTGTACGCGTCATCTCGTCACCGAGTGAGCCCACTTGAACCGGCATCAGACGTCGTGTTTCAGGACACAAGGTCGTTTCCCAAAGCTGGGTATCACTCATTTCACCCAAACCTTTAAATCGAGAAATCTGGATTGAATCCTGAGGTACTTTGTCTTTAGCCAACTTCTCAAGCGTTGTCTTTAATTCTTTTTCATCTAAACAATAAATTCGACGCTCCGGTTTCTTACCACGCTTAGGTACATCCACCTTAAATAACGGAGGACGAGCCACATAAATATGACCGGTCTCGATTAATTTCGGGAAATGCTGATAAAAGAGCGTTAAAAGCAATACTTGAATATGCGATCCGTCCACATCGGCATCGGCCATAATGCAGATCTTTCCATATCGCAACCCCGACAAATCCGGTTCATCTTCCGGGCCATGAGGATCCACACCAATGGCAACGGCAATATCGTGCACTTCCTTATTGCCGAATAAGACGTTGCGATCGACTTCCCAAGTATTTTTTACCTTACCGCGTAACGGCAATACCGCTTGGAATTCTTTGTTTCGACCTTTTTTCGCAGAACCACCAGCCGAATCCCCTTCTACTAGGAAAAGTTCATTGCGACTAATATCATCATCGATACAGTCGGTTAATTTCCCGGGTAACACGGCAACCGAAGACCCCTTTTTCTTTTCGATTTTAACGGTTGATTTTTGACGGTTTTGAGCCGAACGAATTGCCATGTCAGCAAGTTTTTTGCCTTCTTCAATGTGGCTATTGAGCCAAAACTCCATCTGAGGACGGACAAAAGCAGAAACGAGTCGCATAGCATCACGACTAATCAGTTTCTCTTTAACCTGTCCTTGGAACTGAGGATCAAGCACCTTGGCATTCAGAATGAAACTAGCTCGGGCAAAAACGTCTTCGGTTTGAAGTTTGACGCCTTTGGGCATCAAGCCATGTGTATCAATAAAGGTTTTTAATGCTAAAAAGACACCTTCTTTGAGTCCAGACTCATGCGTTCCACCGCTTGGAGTCAAAATAAGGTTCACATAGCTTTCTCGCTCAAAGGCCCCTTCTGCAGTCCATGCAACGACCCAACTAGCACCTTCTCCCACATCAAAGGTTTCATCGCCTTCTTCAGCAAAGCCTTGTGCTTCAAAAGGCGGAAAAATCGGATCCACGGGAAGTTGATCTAATAAATATTCACGAAGTCCACCTTCGTACTTCCACTTTTGAACAACGTCTTTTTTCTCGACTTTAAACGAGACTTCGCACCCCGGCATCAATACGGCCTTACTTCTTAAAAGCTTTGCTAAAGTGCTTTCAGGAATTTCAGGACTATCAAAATACTTGGGATCCGGCCAACACTGAACCCGAGTACCCGTTTCTCTTTTCGGTCTTGGAGATTTCACACTGGTTAATGGCTCAACCACAAAACCATTTTCAAAGACAATTCGACTCTCTAGGCCATCACGCCAAACCGTGACTTCCACTCGAGTAGAAAGTGCATTCGTGACCGAAACACCAACTCCGTGTAAACCGCCCGAGAAAGCATAGGCTCCACCATCTTTTTTGTCGAATTTTCCACCGGCATGTAAACGAGTAAATACCAATTCAACTACCGGAGCTTTTTCTTCCGGGTGTAAACCAATTGGAATCCCTCGACCATTATCTTCAACGCTAATTGAGCCGTCTGCATTCAAGCTAACTGATATCTGATCCGCAAACCCCGCTAGAACCTCATCAGTTGCGTTATCAATAACTTCTTGAATGATATGCAATGGATTATCTGTAAGCGTATACATCCCCGGTCTTTCTTTAACCGGCTCCAACCCTTTAAGGACTCGGATGGAGTTTTCGGTATACATATGTGCCGATTTGTCTTCTTGTGTCATGTAAAAAGAGAAAATAAAAAACCCTCACGGGTATGTATTGTGATACTTCTATTTTACCGAAGCCGAAAAATATTGACACCTGTTTTAAAAAATGAAGTGCAATTAATTGGCATAAATCTAGTTTGACATACCGTTAGCCATTTTTTGTCGCAATAAAACCTTAAAAAGACCAGTAGTAGCCCAAATTCTATTTAATCACTAAATGGTAGAAATTAATGCATAAAGTAAATTGGGATTAATATTTCTCTAAAATAAACGACTGTCGTCCATATATAGCCGAGTCTTTCTGTGAAAACCAATTGTATTGACCTAGATCAGCTCAGAATCTTTTTGACCATGGTCGAAGAGCAAACCGTCACCAAGGCGGCTCTCAAACTAGGTATTTCTTCTTCCGGTGTCTCTCAAGCGATTAAAGCACTCGAAAAAAACCTCGGTCGAGATCTTTTTGTTCGTGAAACGCGTCCATTAAGACTGACAGAAACCGGGCGACTTCTCGCTCACGAAGGACGTCATTTACTGAAAGAAGCCGATTCCATTCGCTCCCGAATTTGTTCTGAAAACCAAAAGTTCCGTGATCTTCGTCTCGGCATTGGGGAGTCGGCTATGGCAACCTTAGGGCCTTGGTTATTATCGGAATTACAGACCAAATTTTCAGATATTACAGCTCATACTGAAATGACCTATCCATTAGCCAATAAGGTCATTAGCGATGAATTAGATGTAGCACTCTGCACAGAACCTTTATATGGCGATGAGAGAATCGATCGCCACCAAGCGTATCGAGAAAAGTTTTTATTAATTACTTCTAAAAAAACGCCTGAAATTACATCGCTTGCGGATTTGAGACGATTGTCCCTGTCACGCCCTTTCATTGGTTATGGAAAAGATTGTGCCGACAAACATCCGATTAATCAGTTATTTCAAAACATGGATATTCCCATGCCACGGGAATTAAGCGTTTCTTCTAGTTTTGCAATTGTGGGACTAGTCGCTTTAACCGGTGGTTGGAGTATTTTGACTCCAACCAATCTTTGGTGTGGTAAAAACTTTATTAATGAATTAAATATTCAGTCCTTACCCATAGAACACACATTAAGTCGAAATATGTGGGTTATCGGAAATACAAATCAGAGGGCAAAAATCCGATTGGTTTCAAAAGGCGTGCGCGCTGTTATGCAAAACACCATTATTAAAGAATTGGATCAAACCCTTCCCGGACTTTCCAAATACATTACGATTTTTTAAGTCCGGTTTGAGTTTTAATTTCAGCGTCTATTAGATCGCGTTGATGCTCTTGAGCCAAGCTTCAGCAAAAGACTGACCAGGCAACACAAAGAAGGTGCGCTCTCCAGCCCACAACTTAGGATTCCATGCAGGCTGATCCGGATAACGGATAAATGCATTTAAGCTATGGTATTCCTTCGGATTGTGTTGCATCAGAATGGTCTTACATTCGTTGACAAAGCCTCCGTAGAACTCATCAACAAAACGGTCAAACTTCTGAAAGTCCACCGTGAACTGCCAACCCTGAGTTTCAGAACCAACACAATTAAGAACAGGACTTCCTTCTGAGAAAGGTGCTAAACGTAACGTCAAAGGACCATTACTTTCGTATACCGATTTGGTATAGTCCGGAGCCGTTTTAAAGAAGTCTTGAGCGACTGGATCTAAACGTGCCTGAGGCTTTTGCCAGGGCTTTCTAAAGGTACGAGTATCGTTTTCGACATTCTTTAAACGAGGATTGGCCAACACTTCTTCACTAACGGTTAATCCTTCTTGACTCACCATTTCGCAGAAAGCACTTTTGTCATCCTTTTCTTTTAAGTTACGTAAAAACTCCCACAATTCTTCAAGAGAACTAGCCGGAATCACAAACGTATCTTTATACCCTAAAGCCTTATTTCTGGAGGCGTACTCAGGGAACTGATCCAAGGCATTTTGAACCGCCCACTTAGCCCCAACATTTTTTGCCCTTGGCTTCACAACAACAGGTACTTCCGGCTCAGCTCGCTTCAGAGGTTTAGGACGCACCTCTCCGCTATCTTCGACTTGAGCAAATGCGGCTTCCAAATCCATCGGATCGGGTGCCACATAGGCCATTGGACGATCAATCACAGCCACTTCAGGTGAATTCGCTTGCTGTACACGTACAGCACTTTTATCACGGTGTACACCAGCTTTTAACGTTAACGTACGTCTTTGAATCGGAACTTCCGGTTCTGCTACAGGAGTTGTTTCTTCTTTACTTTCTGTCACGATGACAGAGCGAACAACGGAACTTTCGGGAAGAGGCTGAGTTTTAGCGGCCTTGATCCAATTATCGAGACTAACTCGATTAATGTCCAAATCTCGAGCCACTTCGGCGATTGGTCTGCCTTCGATAAGAACTTTATTAACAGCAGACTGTTTAAATTCTGCAGAAAAGGTTCTGCGAGTGCGTTTTTCTTGCATCAGATCGATTGATTAATTGAGAATATCATCCAGTTGAGCTTTCTTTATTGCGAGGTAAACCCACGGGACACAATTCACTTGTGTCGCCATGAAAGCCCAATCATTCAGTCAAATGTTACAAAAGTTGACTGACAAGTTCATTATAGGATGTTTTATTTACTTATTCCTAGAAAAATCCCGTAAATTGAGTGAATTCAGCGTTTTTTATGGTTCTTTATTTAGCTTTTCACTGAAAAAGAATAAAATGGACAGCTAAACTGATGAAAGGATACGTGATGCCTCGTTTTGAAATTGATTGGAACACCTGTAAAGCAGATAAAGACACGTTAATTACAACGTTTGAAGTTGTCCCATCTTTTGATTATGCGCAGAAAGAAGATTACGCTCCTTTTAGAGCCTATTGCGCCATTGATCCGAATGGACAAGTCACTGAATTATCAATTACCAATCCAGGAAAGGTTCTTTGGTTTGGTTTACCTAATTTCTTAAGAAAAGAAGTTCTTCAAACCGTTTACGGCATTACCCTAGAGGAGCCCGAAGAACCCCAAGAAGAAGCAACCGTTCAGAAACCACAGAGAGGTTACAAGAAAAACACACCTTATCGTCGACAAGGTGGTCGGAATCGTAATCTAGAATCCAAAAAAGTTGAAGAAGAAACACCTTCTTCTGAACCTGAAACAATCGTTGAAGCGACAGAAGAGCAAATTTAGGCTCTTTTGTAAAAAATTTTTGTTTTCGTTATCATTACGGACTCCTCTCCCCATAGTTGAATGGATACAACGCGGTCCTCCTAAGACTGAAGTGCAGGTTCGATTCCTGCTGGGGAGGCCAGTGGAGTTTTTAAATTCCTCCTAAATTCGCTCCTTTTATAGTTACTCTGCTATTGATATAACCATTTCAAAAATCGTTGTTCTTTCCTATAGCACAACCATTAGAAATCCGATATTTTTCTTTTTTTTTGCTTATCTGTGTTCTGTAATCCATTTATTTATAACGCTTAATCAAGATTTTTGTATTTATATTGAGAAAACTCGAGTATGGTTGTTGTATTATGGTGGTGGATTGTTGTAAATAGATGCCCACAAGGCCATAAAGCTTCAGAATCCCGAGCACAGAAATTCGTTTCCAAACGAAAATTACAAGATTTGTGCTGATTATCAGAAAGTGCATACCATTACCATTATTGGTTTTTGCAACTTGATAAGACAAATAACGTCATTCAATTGATTGAGAACCCAAAATAGAGGTACTGAAAATGAAATTTCTTTTCAGCAAGGCCCTTGTGGCTGTTGCTTGTGCTGGTTTCTTATCTTCACCAGCTTTTTCTGCCTATAAGCAGGAATATAAGTTAAGTGTTGTCCCTGGAGCTACATCCGGTTGGGGACAAACCGGAACCTTCTTTGCTGACTTAGTCCGCGAAAAGACAAACGGAAGAATTAACATTAAGCCCTATTTTGGTGCTCAGTTAATGGCTGGTAAACAGACTTCTGAACTTTTATTGGTTCGTCGTGGTGCCATCGACTTTGCATTAGCTTCTACTATCAACTGGTCTCCACAAATTAAAGAACTTAATCTGACGGCTCTTCCATTTTTCGTAGCAAACAATCCAGATCGCTACAAAGCAATGGATGCGATCGAAAAAGGCCAATCGGGCGCCATGATGGTTAAAGCAATTGAAAAAACCGGCGTGAAGTTTATTGGTTGGGCAGAAAATGGCTTTAGAGAATTAACGACAAGTAAAGGTCCAATTAACAAACCTGAAGACATGAAGGGAATGAAACTTCGTGTTTGTGGCACTCCGATCTTTACTGACATCTTTACTGCTTTAGGTGCTAATCCACAGGCAATTAACTGGTCTGAAGCCGTCACTGGTTTCCAACAGGGTATTGTGGATGGTCAAGAAAATCCAACCAACGGTATTAACCTTCCGATGAAGATGTGGACTTGGCATACTCACCTGACAGATTGGCATTACATGATCGATCCGTTATTTATGACAGTCAACAGTAAGGCTTGGAAACAATTTTCAGCAGAAGATCAGAAGATTCTCATCGAATGCGCTAAGGAAACTGAAAAATACAGTAAGGCCTTGTCTCGCGTCGGTTTTGATAACGGAGAATCTTTAGCTTACCTAAAGAGCATTGGTAAGGTTCCTGCAGTTGTTGATGCCAATCAGGAAATGACTAAAAATGGTATGAAAGTTACAAGCTTTACTCCTGAACAGATTAAGGCTTTCTACGATGCTACCGCTAAGGTCCGTGAAGAATGGTCCAATAAGATTGGTCCAGATTTAGTCAAGGCGGCTGAAGCCGATATGAAATCAGCTCAATAATATTGACTAGCCATAAGGGCGGTAATCATCCGCCCTTTTCTATTTTATTTACCATATGTGGAAATTTTTAGATAATCATTTTGAAGAACTTTTAGGTGCGATTTTGCTTGCCGTTATGGCCTGCATTACCTGTATTAATGTTTTCATACGTTATTGCACCAACTTTTCTTTTTCTCCTTCAGAAGAACTAACGGTTAATTTATTCGTCTGGATCGTTCTTTTAGGAACTGCCCGAGCATTTAGAGAAAACAGTAATTTCTGTATGAGTCTTTTCTACAATGCGATGCCTAAATCCGTTCGTTTAGGACTTTATTTTTTCATCCTAGCCTGTAGTGTCGCCTTTTTTGCTTGCTTGTGCTGGTATGGCGCTATTGAAGTCATAGATGAATATGAATTAAACGTTTCTTCAGAATCCTTGGCGATCCCTGTTTGGATTTATACGATAGCGACGCCACTTTTCTCGGCTTTGATCATATTCAGAATTTTTCAAAAAGCCGTTGAAGATATTAAAAATCGTACGTACTAAAAGGAGTTTATAAAAATGGACACTGTTTGGTATAACGATCCGGCTTTTATATTACTAGCGCTCTTTGTAATCCCGCTCCTGTTACGAGTACCAATTGCAATTTGCTTAGGATTATCCGCAGTCATTGCTACTTGGATTTTCGATATGGGCATCGACATGTTGCCCTACAATTTTTTTGCAGGTATAGCAAAGGTTCCCCTTCTAGCGATCCCATTCTTTATCCTTGCAGGGTTTATTATGGAGCGCTCGGGCATCGCCGCTCGTATTGTCCGACTCGTCGAAACCCTTGCCGGAAATATGACCGGTGGCCTCGGTATTGCAACCGTTGGTGTGGCAACATTTTGGGGTGCGGTTTCGGGTTCGGGGCCTGCAACGGTAGCGGCTCTCGGCTCGCCTTCAAAAGCGAAAAACTCGCAGCCTACGCAGGTAGGCAG
>CAZBHT010000046.1:0-10757 GCA_964491655.1 uncultured Burkholderiaceae bacterium | reverse complement strand
GGAAGAAAGTCATCAAACCTGCGTAAAGGAAGCCGGTATAGACGTGGCCTTCTTTAGCCATACCTTGTACGGTCGGCATCATGATTTGTTGCATAACCATCTGATGGATTTCGTCGGTTACGACTGGGGCTGGAGAATAAGCACCCATACCACCGGTATTTGGACCCTGATCCCCATCTAAAAGACGCTTATGGTCTTGGCTTGTTGCCATTGGTAATACGTGAGTGCCATCAACCATAGCGATAAAGCTAGCTTCTTCGCCTTCAAGGAATTCTTCGATGACGACGCGAGCACCCGCATCGCCAAACTTGTGTCCTCCTAACATATCGTCAATTGCATCATGAGCTTCTTGAAGGCTCATTGCAACGACGACACCTTTACCCGCAGCGAGGCCATCGGCCTTAATCACAATCGGAGCACCCTTGGCATCAATATAAGCATGAGCTTCTTCTGCGCAGGTGAAAGTTTCATATTCAGCAGTCGGAATACCGTGGCGTTTCATGAACGCTTTAGCAAAGTCCTTAGAGCTTTCTAACTGAGCTGAGGCTTGAGTTGGACCAAAAATCTTAAGATCCTTACCACGGAATACATCAACGACACCTTTGGAAAGAGGAGCTTCAGGGCCCACAACCGTAAAATCAATCGATTCGTCTTGAGCGAATTTGGCTAATTCGTCGATGTCCGTAATAGCGATATTTTCAAGGTCTTTATCGAGCGCTGTACCAGCGTTACCTGGAGCTACAAAGACTTTTTGGACGTTGGCGCTTTTTGCAAGGCGCCAGGCAAGAGCGTGTTCACGACCACCGCTACCGATAACAAGAATCTTCATAAAGCAATATGCCTCAGGATAAATGTGCGTTAAATGCACAAAAGAGTTAGAAAATAGTTTTTATAGGTTTAATACGAAAAAGGAGTCGCACGAAGGCGGACTCCTAAAATCGAAATTTATTCGATCACAGCGGTGGTATAAACCTGCTGAACATCATCAAGATCTTCGAGATTATCGAGGAGTCGTTGCATACGTTCTCCATCTTCACCGGTTAAGAGCGTTTCAGAATCGCTCTTCCAAGTGATTTCTGCCACTTCAGGTTCCCAGCCTTTATCTGTGAAAGTCTTATGGACGTCTTCAAAAGCAGAGGGTTCACAAACAACTTCGATTGCGCCCTCTTCATCGGCAACGACGTCATCAGCACCGGCTTCTAAAGCAACTTCCATGACTTCATCTTCAGAAAGACCTGGAGCAAAGAGGAAGTAACCAACGTGCTTAAACATGAAGGAAACACTGCCGTCAGTACCGAGGTTTCCACCGGCTTTCGTTAAGAGGTGGCGAACATCCGCAACGGTACGAGTGCGGTTATCGGTTGTGCAGTCGATCATGAGAGCAGCACCGCCAATACCATAACCTTCATAGCGAATTTCTTCGTAGTTGACGCCTTCAAGCTTACCAGAGCCCTTCAAAATTGCATTCTTAACAGTATCTTTAGGAACATTGGCACCTCGAGCTTTTAATAAAGCCATACGCAAACGTGGGTTTGTATCGGCTTCGGGACCACCGAGTTTGACGGCAACGATAATTTCACGGATCAATTTGGTCCACATAGTGGAGCGCTTAGCGTCCTGACGGCCTTTTCTATGTTGAATATTGGCCCATTTGGAGTGTCCAGCCATGCTGAAAATCCTTCTCTTGTTTCTGATGGGAATAAAAATAAATATTTTAATGATTTAAAGTGACCAATGCCAAAATTACCCCTTACATATCAAAAAATAATTGTGGTGATTAAGCAACTTGTTTTTCCCGAATTCAAAAAAATCGCAAATTTGTTCGGTATTAACCCTAAAAAATCTCACCATGTTGAGTGATTTGTGCCAATATCTATCTGTTTAAGTACAAGGAAAGTTGGCTCTAAAATTTAGGGAGCCACAAAATCAGGGAGAGTGTTCGTGAAGACATATGAATACGCCTATGGGCGAGGAACTAAACAGTTTACGATTGATGAAAGCCTTGTTTTGAAAGAAGTCAAAACAGCTAAGTTTGAACCTTTGAAGGATATCAAGGCATCTGTTCTTGAAGCGATCAATAATCCTATTGGTAGTGAGCCATTGTCTGAGCGAGTCAAGCCAGGTGACAAGATTGCTTTCATTTGTAACGACTTGACCCGAGTAGCGAATAGCTACGATTTTATGCCGGTTTTTCTTGATGAAATGAATCGGTTAGGTGTCAAAGACGAAGATATGAAGATTGTTTTCTCTTTAGGTACTCACCGTGATATGACTAAAGAGGAAATGGAAATCGCTGTGGGTAAAGACGTTGTTGCCCGTGTTGCTTGCTATAACAGTACTGCAACCAAAGAAGAGGATTTTGAGTACTTTGGTAAAACAAGTCGTGGTACTCCTTTGTGGTTCAATAAACATCTTTGTGATGTTGACCACGTCATTATGACCGGAACCATTGTCCATCACTATTTCTCCGGTTACGGTGGTGGTCGTAAGGCGATTCTTCCAGGATGCTCAGCGATGGAAACCGTTCGTGTCAACCACAGCTTCATGTTGAGTCCAGAAGCTGGTCTCGGTAAGACAACCAACAATCCATGCTATGAAGATCAGATGGAAGGGGTTGCTGTTTTTGCTAAGGACCATTCTTTGTTCTTATTTAATGCCGTATTAGATGCACAGCACCAGTTCTTGAAGATGTTTGCCGGTGACTACATCGAAGCTCATAAGGTCGCTTGTAAGTTTGTCGATGAAGTCTATGGTGCGGTTATTCCTCAGGAAGCCGACGTTGTGATCGTTTCTTGTGGTGGCTATCCAAAAGACATCAACGTTTATCAGATGCAAAAAACGATGGATAACGCTGCGTTAGCGGTTCGTCAGGGCGGTTCTGTTATTCTTTTAGGTGATTGCGAAGAAGGTAGCGGTTCTAAGCTGTTAGAAGAAACTTGTAAGCGTTTGGGCTCAGCTGACGCAATTGAAAAAGAATTGGAAACCAATTTCAAGATTGGTGCTAATAAAGCTTTTGCTGTAACCCGTTTGATGAAGAAAGCAGATTACTATCTTGTAACTAGCTTAGATCCTCAAATGGCTAAGGAAATGCTCTTTGCGGGTACATTCTCAACGGTTGAAGACGCTTTGAAAGCTTCTGAAGAAAAACATGGCAAGCCAACTAGCATTATTTTGATGCCAGAAGGTAGC
This sequence comes from uncultured Burkholderiaceae bacterium, assembly GCA_964491655.1. Lineage (GTDB taxonomy): Bacteria > Pseudomonadota > Gammaproteobacteria > Burkholderiales > Burkholderiaceae_F > JAFTYR01. Next base: position 7,568 of record CAZBHT010000046.1, on the reverse strand, counting down.
CTGACTGTACCTCGTGTTGAAGGTTAATTTATAACCGAGTACAGAAGTTAATGAAAAACCGCACAATTCTTTAAAGATTTGTGCGGTTTCGTTTTTTAACTGAATCTCAAAAAACGAAAAACCTCTGTACATCGATACAGAGGCTAGACGTTGGATAGCTAGTCTATTACCAACGAAAATGACAACTAAAGATTAGCAATGACCAAAGGCAAATAAAGCGCCATTTGGAATACCTTCAAAAACCTTATCCCCATAGACTAAAGCGGTTTTTTCGATAGTCATGCTTGGCCACTGATCGAATTGAACTTCGTTTGCCTTTAATAAAGCAATCGCTGTCGGGGTAATAGTTTCACCTTCTGTAGCGATCGGTCTAACCGCAACGCCTTCAAGAAGCATTTGGACCGCTGGAGCTGGAGACGGGATCACGCCATGTGCGCAGACAATAGAGCCGTCGGCAATCGGAAGAGGGCTTACAACAATCTGATCTGGATCTAATAAAGATAAAAGTTCACAAGCCAAACAAATATCTAAAATACTGTCAAGAGCGCCTACTTCATGGAAATGTACTTCAGTAAACGGAATACCGTGAACACTACCTTCTGCTTGAGCTAGAAGAGTAAACGTTTTCTCTGCACGTCTAGCGCCTTCTGGGCTCATATCGCTTGCACGAATGATTTCAAGAATATCTTTAAGGGTGCGATGTTCGTGTTCGTGAGGCAGTTCGATGTGTGAATGCCAACCGGAAATATGTTGAATTTCTTTTTTTTCAAGCTTCAAAATACCTTTAAAAGCTGGATAAATGTTAATCAATAGTTCATCGATTTTTTCTTGTGGTAAATCAAGCATTTTCAATAAACCACATAGAATCATATCTCCGGACAAACCAGAGTAAGAACGAATCGTCAAAATTGACTTAATGTGATGGGCATGAGATTGGTGATGATGACCACAACAGCAACCATGTTCACCATGGTGGTGATGGCCGTGATGGCCACAGCAATGGTCGTGACCGTGGTGATGTTCGTGTGTATGACTCATGATGAAATACGCTTAAAGGTGTGCAAAATACGGCTAGCGGCGCAGGCGGCGCCATAGCCGTTACCAATATTCATAACGGTAATTCCAGGGGAACAGCAAGCAAGCATACTGTGTAAGGCAGTTTTACCACCTTCACATACGCCATAGCCGACTGAGGTTGGAACACCAATAATAGGGTGAGAACTGAGACCACCGAGGATGGTAGTGAGAGCGGCTTCTAGACCAGCTACAACAACAATAACGTCATGACGATTAATTTCCGGTAGATGTTTTTGAATACGCCATAGTCCTGCTACGCCACAATCTTCAAATACCTTAAAGGAAATTCCAAGATACTGAAGCGTACGAGCAACTTCCCAGGTGACAGGACCATCTGCAGAGCCCGCTGAGACAACCGCAACGCTACCGCTGACCGTAGTTTCTAGTGGGTGAGTAAAGGCGGTACAAGAAATCGGATCGTAATCGTAAGCTTTTTGAATGGATTCGGGTACTGTACGAAACACCGATTCAGAGAGCCGTGTAAAAAGAATCGATGGATGTGAGCAAGAAGCAAATTCTTCGAGAAGATTCAATAGGACCGTAATCGGTTTTCCTTCACAAAAAACAGCCTCTGGTAAACCAATACGACTGGTTCTTTCAAAATCAAAATCGACGTGTTCCAAAGCAATGACTCTGTTACTAGAAAATAATTTCGACATTTTAACCAAGCTTTTCTTAGAAGAATACCGAAATTCAATTCGTAAATAACATCAAAACTAACCATCTATATGTTTTAGGGGTATCTACTAATGATCCATGGAAATGAAGAGGTATTACCCTAGGAAAACTAAAGCAAAAATGATACCTTCATCCTAGCCCCATTTCTGCATATGTTGTGATTCTATGAACTATTCAGGTCTATTGGTAACAAGTAAACCCCAAGAACTTCAAGCAACATTAGAGGCGCTTAAAAAGATGCCAAATGTTGAAATTCATCAAGTTCAAGAAAAATTGAGTCGTTGCATCATTGTGATGGAAGGTCAAAGTGTTGCTGACGAAGTAGATGGTTTTAAAGCGATTTCAGAGTTACCTTCAGTGATGGATGTTTCTCTCATTGTTCATCACTTTGATGAAGAGGCACATGTAAAACCAATGACAGAGATGACTCCGTTAAATTAATTTTCGATTGATTTCCTCCCTGCTCCAGGAGAACTAAATATGACGACTAAGCTCCCCAAAATCAGACGTCGTGAACTCATCAAGAGTGGTGTGGCTGCCTCCGCAGCGATGGCGGTCGGTATTCCGGTATCGGAAGTGGCACGGGCCGCGGCGCAAAGCGTTGAAGGTGGTATTGTATGGACCAAAGGTGTGTGTCGTTTTTGTGGTACCGGTTGCGGTCTTTCCGTTGGTGTTAAAGATGGTCGAGTCGTGGCAACTAAAGGGGATCCCGATGCTCCAGTGAACCGTGGATTGAATTGTATTAAAGGTTACTTTAATGCCAAGATCCTCTACGGTAAGGATCGATTAACTCAGCCGTTAATGCGCCGTACAAATGGTAAATTCGATAAAAACGGTAAATTTGAACCGGTTAGTTGGGAAGAAGCTTTTGATGAAATGGAACGTCAGTTTAGACGTGCCTATACAAAATTAGGTCCTACAGGGATTGCGATTACCGGCTCTGGTCAGTATACGATTCCGGAGGCGTACGCAGCGAGTAAGTTCATCAAGGGTGGTTTGAGATCTAACAATATCGACCCGAATGCTCGTTTATGTATGGCTTCGGCTGTGGTTGGTTTCTATCAGACATTCGGTATTGATGAACCAGCTAACAACTATACCGATATCGAAAAATGCAACACCATGATCCTTTGGGGTAACAACATGGCAGAAGCCCATCCGGTTCTTTGGAGTCGTGTGGCAGACCGTAAGTTAACTCACAAAGAAACAAAAATCATTAATTTGACGACCTATCGTAATATGAGTTCAAATTTGGCTGATGAAACCATCATCTTTAAGCCGAATACGGACCTTGCTATTGCTAACTATCTCTTGCGTGAAATCGTTGCTCGAGATGCTTGGGATAAAGATTTTGTTAACAAACACTGTATCTTTGCAACAGGTGCTGTCGATATCGGTTACGGTATGAGACCGACTGACAAATATGCCTTCCCAGAAGAAAAAGATGTTCAAGCTAAACAGAACGTTATTAAGTTGGATAAGTGGGAAGCGATTGCTCAAGGCAGAACAGAAGGTCAAGAGGTTAAACAAGTTCAGCAAGGTGGAAAAGCCGGTGCTCATTGGCATATTACATTCGAAGAATTTAAGCGTGGCTTAGAGCCTTATACCCTGGATTTTGTTGCTGAATTAGCCAAGGGTGATGTGGATGAAAGCTTAGATGACTTCAAGAAAAAATTACAGCGTTTGGCAGATCTTTATATTGATTCCAAGCGTGATGTGATGAGCTTCTGGTGTATGGGTGCCAATCAGCATCAGCGTGGTGTTTGGGTTAATGAACAGATTTATGCGTTACACCTGTTGCTTGCTAAACATGCCAGACCGGGTAACGGTGCATTCTCCTTGACGGGACAACCATCCGCTTGTGGTTCTGCTCGAGAAGTCGGTACGTTCTGCCATCGTTTACCATCGGATATGTTGGTTGCAGCAAAGCCGGCTCGAGTCAAAACGGAAAAGATCTGGGGATTGCCGGAAAATACGATAAATCCAAAGGTTGGTGTTGCGTTTATGAATATTTTGCGTGGCCTTGAAGATGGATCGATCGATTTCTTGTGGACTCAGGTGGTTAATCCGTTCCAGGCGGCTCCTAATAGCAACCATTGGCTCAAGGCGGCTCGTCGTCCCGATTCCTTCATTGTCGTTGCTGATGCCTATCCGACTTATTCATGTAAGGTCGCTGACTTGATTTTACCGAGTGCTATGATCTTCGAAAAATGGGGTCTTTACGGTAACGCCGAACGTCGTACACAGGGTTGGCAACAGATGGCAGTTCCTCCTGGACAGGCTAGAACCGATATTTGGATGTTGATGGAATTTTCCAAGCGCATCAAACTGAAGGACGTATGGTGTGAACAAAAAGTACCTGGCTTGAAGTCTCCAGGTTTTGAAGACGGCAAGTTACCGGATGTTTTAAAACAAGCTCAAGAAATGGGTTACACACCGGAAACAACACTGTATGAAGTACTTTATGCTAGACCGGCTAACCTGAAGGTTACTTGGCCAGATCCAGCCTTTAGTTGCAAGATCAACAGTACAACCGCTCCAGATAACCTGACTTGGTTCCCTGAAAAAGCACTTTTCGATGAATATCGTCAATTTACGCTTGGCAATGGTCACGACTTAGCTACGTTTGATGATTATCTCAATTCGAAGACTCGAGGTTTCTTGTGGCCAGTAGTCAACGGCAAGGAAACCCAGTATCGCTTCAATAAGGACTATGACCCTTATGTTAAGGAAGGACAGTATGAGTTCTACGGTAAGTTAATGAAGGCTATCCCTACTGGAAACTTGCAGGGCGTAACGGATCCGAAACCTGTATCGTTGACAGGTAAGGCAAAGATTTTCTATCGTCCGTATGCGGCTCCTGTGGAACAACCCGATGAAAAATACGATTTATGGCTTTGTACCGGTCGTATCTTGGAACACTGGCATACTGGAACCATGACTATGCGTGTACCAGAGTTGTATCGTGCTCAACCCGATGCGTTCTTGTACATGAATCCATCAGATGCTGAAAAACGTGGTCTTAAGAACGGTGATTTGGCTAAAGTAACTAGTCGTCGTGGTCAAGTAAAGGCCATTGTTCAAACTAATCAACGTAATTACATGCCGAAGGGAACTACTTGGTTAGCTTTCTTTGATGAAAAAGTTCAAACCAATCAAGTAGTGATCGATGCAACCGATCCGATTTCTGAAGAACCTGATTTCAAGAAATCTGCGGTTCGAGTTGAGAAGGCTGAGTGATAATTCGTAATTGAGGTGGGGTGGTAAGAGCCCATCCCACGTTTACCATGTCTGAAATAAAAACAAACCGACGTGATTTTGTAACTCGTGCAGTGCAGGTTTGCGCTTTAGGAGCGAGTGCTGGGTTACTTTGGAACGCCTTATTACAAAAGTGCGCAAAAGCACACGGTTTTGTACCAAGACCGCCTGGTGCATTAGAGCCAGGGGCATTCGAAGTGGCTTGTAGTAAATGTGGCATGTGTGTATCGGCTTGTCCTTACGATACGTTAAGGCTAGCTCAGATTGTTGATGATGCAGTACAAGGAACGCCTTTTTTTGATCCAAGACATATTCCTTGTTATATGTGTCGTGATATTCCTTGCGTGAAAGTGTGTCCAACGGGTGCTTTAGATCCAGCTTTAACCGATATTCGAAATGCACGAATGGGGATTGCCGTTATCGATCCAGCCAGTTGTCTAGCTTATCAGGGATTGCGTTGTGAAGTCTGCTACCGAGATTGTCCGGAGCAGGGTAAGGCAATTACGATTGAAATGACACCACGTCAGATCAGTCGTCATGCGATGTTTACACCTAAAGTTAATCCAGATGCTTGCACAGGATGCGGACTTTGTGTTCGAAGCTGTCCAACTGCACTTCCTGCTATTAATATTTTGGATCGAGCTAAGTTCTTAGGTCGATTAGGAGATCATTATCGTTTAGGTTGGAAGGAAGCCGATGATGTTCGTCCTATTCCGGAAGCGCCTATGAAACAAGGTAATGTTGCTGATAAGGATGTGCCAGCGGGAGGTCTCGACTATTTGAATTCTGAGGGGCTACCATGAAAATCGAACGAAAACAGATTCGACATCTGGAAGAGCCGAAGACTTTAAAAGAAAAGCTGTATCGTCTGCGCTATACCCTTGCAAGACGCATTGTCCAATTCGGACTTCTTTTCTTGTTTATTGGAACCGCTCGTTGCGGATGGACATTATTTGGAAAACCTATATTAAACGGAGATTTATCGACTTCAAGAATATTAGATACGATTCCGTTATCGGATCCGTTTGCGACCTTGCAACGACTCTGTGCGCAGTGGTGGTTGTCTTCTGAGACCCTAATAGGAGCTTTCTTCGTTTTGCTCATCTATATTTTTGTTTCGGGTCGTTCGTTCTGTTCTTGGGTTTGTCCGATGAATCTTGTTACTGATGCTTCTGCTTGGTGTCGAGAAAAACTGGGGTTAAAAACAGAACTTTTTCATATACCGAGTTGGGTTCGATATGTTGTGATGGTTTTGTCGCTTTTAATTTCTTTGGTTTCGGGAGTTGTAGCGTTCGAGGCGGTAAGCCCTCAAGCTATGATTTGGCGAGAAATTGTCTACGGTGTTGGACTTGGTTTTATCAGCACGGTTTTTGGGATCTTTGCCTTTGATCTTGCTGTTGCGAAACGAGGTTGGTGTGGTCATGTATGCCCGCTTGGTGCATTCTGGGCGACTGTTGGTTCTGTTGGTCAGATTAAAGTCCAATATGATGCTTCGACGTGTTCTCGTTGTGGCGATTGTTTAAAGGTTTGTCCAGAACCTCAGGTTTTAAACTTTAATCGAGCTTCAGAGCGTGGCATGGTTGCTTCTGGAGAATGCACTAATTGCGGAAAATGTATCGCTATTTGTCCGGAAAATAGTTTGAAATTCGTTTTACGTAGTCAAATAAAATACAAAAACAAAATAAAATAAGCTAAAACTCTGATAGGAGAGTGACATATGATGAAAAAAGCTCTTTTTATAGTAGCGGTAATGCCTTTCTTGACATCTGCGGTATGGTCTGCTGAAGCAACTCCAACAGAACAATTTACGCCAGCGTTGATTCCTCATTCCGTTGCTACTTATTTACCAATTACAGTAGAAAAAAATATGTGCATCATGTGCCATCAACCAGGTGTTCAAGGACAGAAAAAAGTTGCTGGGGTACCATCTGCTCAACCTCCAAGCCACGTTCTTAACGGTAAAGTAGCACCCAACCGTTATGAATGCATGTTGTGTCACGCTGAAAAGAAATAATTGATAAAAAAACCTAAGCAACAAAAAAACGACTTCTTGAAAGTCGTTTTTTGTTGAAATTTAGAGAAGGTCAGGTAAGGGATTTTTTTCGTTCTTGCTCAGACATCCAAACAGCGGCTTCGACTCGGGAGCGGAACGATAGTTTGCGAAGTACGTGTTTTACATGAACTTTAACGGTTCCATCTGATATTTCTAACTTTTGAGCAATGACCTTATTGCTATAACCCTTAGCAAGATACTCCAAAACAACGATTTCTCGTTGCGTTAAGTCTTTTAAATTTCGTTCTTTAAACTGAGGTGATTCCTTTTTTAAGGTATCCGACAAAGCCTTCATGAGATTAGGACTTAATACAGTCTTTCCTTCAATACCTTGCTTAATAGAGCGAAGGACATCATCAGGATCCAAGTCTTTTAATAAGTAACCGTCGATACCGGCACGAATTGCCTGAATCAAATCATCAGGATTATCCGATACGGTTAGCATAATGACGCGAATTGAAGGATCAAAAGATTTAATAGCAGTCAGTATTTCGATACCACT
>CAZBHT010000045.1:0-10809 GCA_964491655.1 uncultured Burkholderiaceae bacterium | reverse complement strand
CTTTATCAAAGCTAACAAATAATTTTCTTTGTTGAAGAGGAGAATCAAATGCGTCGTGTTGTAGTGACGGGCCTAGGAATGGTAAGTCCCTTAGGTAATGATGTATTAACCAGTTGGCAAAATGCCTTGGCAGGAAAGTCTGGCGTTACTCGCATCACGCAGTTTGATGCTTCAGCCTTCGGCTCTCAGATCGCTGGTGAGGTCAAAGATTTTGACGTATCGCCCTATCTGAGTCCGAAGGAAGCTCGTCGATTCGATCGCTTTATTCATTTTGGCGTCGCAGCGGGTGTCCAGGCATTGGATGATAGTGGTATTGAGATTACGGAAGAAAATGCTCACCGAATTGGTTGTTCCATCAGTAGTGGTATTGGTGGTTTGCCAGAAATTTGTCGCAATGATGCCGTATATCTCGAAAAAGGTCCGAGAAGAATTTCTCCATTCATGATTACTGGATCCATCGTTAACATGATTTCTGGACAGCTTTCAATTATGAAAAATTTGAAAGGTCCAAATGTGGCTTATTCGACGGCTTGCTCCACTGGATTGCATTCCATTGGTGAAGCAATGTGGATGATTAAGCGTGGTGACGCTGACGTGATGGTTGCCGGCGGTGCCGAGTCGACAGTTTGTCCTATCGGTTTAGGTTCATTCGATTCAATGCATGCTCTTTCTCGTAGAAATGATGATCCATCTACTGCATCTCGTCCTTTTGACAAAGATCGTGATGGTTTCGTTTTAGGTGAAGGTTCTGGTGTACTTGTACTTGAAGAGTATGAACACGCTGTTGCTCGTGGCGCAAAGATTTATGCCGAAATTCTCGGTTATGGTCTTTCTGCTGATGCAGGACACATTACAACACCAAATTCTGACGGTCCACGTCGTTGCATGTTAATGGCTCTCGAACATGCAGGAATCCGTGCTGATGAGATTGATTACTTGAATGCTCATGGTACAAGTACTCCTGTAGGTGACGCAAATGAGACTAAGGCAATTCGAGAAGCTTTTGGCGATCATGCTTATAAGCTGGTTGTGAACTCTACTAAGTCTATGACAGGACATTTGTTAGGGGGAGCTGGTGGCATTGAAGCGGTATTTACCGTTTTGGCTATTAAGAATCAAATTTCACCTCCAACCATTAACATTTTTGAACAAGATCCTGCTTGCGATTTGGATTATTGTGCAAATAATGCACGCGAAATGAAGATTCGCTATGCAATGAAGAATTCTTTTGGATTTGGTGGTACGAACGGATCTGTTGTGTTTGGTAAACTCTGATCTACTGTATCGTAATTGAAAGAATTTAGAGGGTTGCTATACAGCAGCCCTTTTCGTATTTTTAAATTACTTGTCCTGATGCATTTGAACTTTTTTGTTTAGACGCATCAGGAGAAGGTTCTTGCGGAAGATTATGAAGCTCATAAGAAATTTTTCCATCATTGCACATATTGACCATGGTAAGTCGACCCTTGCAGACCGTTTGATTCAGTTTTGTGGTGGCCTTTCTGAGCGAGAAATGGAGGCTCAGGTATTAGACTCAATGGATCTTGAGCGTGAACGAGGTATTACGATTAAGGCACAGACCGCTTCTTTAAATTACAAAGCCAAAGACGGTCAAACATACCAATTAAATTTAATTGATACTCCGGGACATGTCGACTTTAGTTACGAGGTTAGTCGTTCTCTTTCTGCGTGTGAAGGTGCATTGCTAGTGGTTGATGCAACTCAGGGTGTAGAAGCTCAGACTGTTGCTAATTGTTATACCGCAATTGAATTGGGGGTTGAAGTTATCCCGGTTCTTAACAAAATGGATTTGCAAAGCGCTAATCCTGATGAAGCGAAAGAAGAAATCGAAGATGTCATTGGTATTGATGCGACCGATGCTATCGAGTGCTCAGCTAAAACGGGTCTAGGTATCGAAGATATTTTGGAGCGTGTAGTTCAAAATGTTCCTGCGCCTCAAGGTGATGCGTCTGCTCCATTGCAGGCATTGATTATTGACTCATGGTTTGATAACTATGTGGGCGTTGTTATGTTGGTTCGTGTCGTTAATGGTACGTTGCGTCCCAAAGATAAAATCCGTCTTATGGCTACAGGTGCATCGCACTTGGTTGAACAAGTTGGTATTTTTACGCCTAAATCCCAAAATAAGACCGAATTAACCGCAGGCCAAGTGGGTTTTGTTGTAGCGGGTATTAAAGAACTTCGCGATGCGAAAGTTGGAGATACGGTAACAAATGCTCAAAAACCAGCAGATCAATCTTTGCCTGGATTTAAAGAAGCAAAAAGTCAGGTTTTTGCTGGTTTGTATCCAGTTGAATCAAATCAGTATGAAGCGTTACGTGATGCGCTGACTAAGTTGCAACTGAACGACGCCGCTCTTCACTTCGAACCCGAAGTCTCCCAAGCTCTTGGCTTTGGTTTCCGTGCGGGCTTCTTAGGTCTGTTACACATGGATATCGTTCAAGAACGACTTGAACGAGAGTACAACATGGACCTTATTACAACGGCTCCAAGCGTTGTGTATGAAGTCCTTTTACGTAACGGAGAAGTGATTCAAGTAGAGAATCCTTCAAAATTACCTCCAGTTGAAAAAATCGCAGAGATTCGTGAACCGATTGATAACGTGACGATTTTTGTACCAGACGAATATGTAGGCGCGGTCATGAAGCTTTGTAACGATAAGCGAGGCGTGCAAACGAATCTAGCGTATCACGGTCGCCAAGTTCACATTCATTACGATTTACCATTAGCGGAAATTGTCTTGGATTTCTTCGATAAATTGAAATCTTTAACGCGCGGTTATGCCTCAATGGACTATGAGTTTGAAGAGTACCGAGCCGCAGACGTGGTCAAAATCGATATTTTGATCAACGGTGATAAGGTTGATGCTTTATCTAGCATTGTTCACCGAGCTAATTCGGTAAGTCGTGGTCGAGATATTGTATCTAAGATGCGAAGCATTATTCCAAGACAAATGTACGATGTAGCTATCCAAGCCGCGATCGGTGTTAACGTTATCGCTCGAGAAAACGTTAAAGCTTTAAGAAAGAACGTATTGGCAAAATGCTACGGTGGCGATATTACCCGTAAGAGAAAATTGCTTGAAAAACAAAAGGCCGGGAAAAAGCGAATGAAACAAGTCGGGACGGTGGAAATTCCACAAGAAGCGTTCCTGGCTATCTTGAAAGCAGATGAACGGTAAGACGGAAGAGTATTGAAAATGAATTTTCCATTAATACTATTTATTTTGACTATTGTGACCGGGTGTTTGTGGATTTTAGATCTATTCGTTTTAGCGCCTAAAAGACGTCAAGTTGCTCAGGAAGAGCTTCGTTCGTTTGATGCGAATAACGAAGAGGCGCTTCGCCGAGGTGAAGCCACGGTTTTATCCGCTCGTGATGCTATTCAACTTCGTCTTAAAGATCGTCCTAAGTGGTTGGAATACACGGCAGGGTTTTTTCCGGTAATTTTATTTATTTTTGTATTGAGATCGTTTCTTTTTGAGCCATTTCGAATTCCGAGTGGTTCTATGATGCCCACGCTTGAAATTGGTGACATGATTTTGGTCAAGAAATACGAGTATGGTTTAAGACTTCCCGTTCTCAATACTAAGGTGATCCCAGTAGGGGAGCCACAAAGAGGGGATGTTGTGGTATTCCGCTTACCTTCGGATGAGAGTATTGATTACATCAAACGTGTCGTTGGTCTACCTGGAGATAAGATTCGCTACGTTAACAAACAGTTAAGTATTAATGGTGAGCCGATCGTATTGAAAAGCGATGGACAGTATTATGATGAAAATCGTCTTTTAGAATTAAATCAATACGAAGAAGTTCTAGGTAAAAATAAGCATAAGATCTTAATCGATGGTCGCGTTCCTCCTGTGGCTTATGCGTTATCGAGTCATAACAATATACAAGCCTGTCAATACGTACCAGGAGGTCTAGAGTGTGTTGTTCCTAAAGGTATGTATTTTGTAATGGGTGACAATAGAGATAACTCAGAAGATAGTCGTTATTGGGGTTTTGTTCCAGAGAAAAATTTAGTAGGCCGAGCTTTTATGGTGTGGCTGAATCTGTCGAAACCGAGTCGCATTGGCTTCTTTGATTAAGGAAGAAAAATGAAAAGTCTCAAAGAGTTAGAGCAAAGGCTGGGATATACCTTTAAAAATATAAAGCTGTTAAAACGAGCTGTGACGCATCGTTCGTACGGTGCCGAACATAACGAGAGACTGGAATTTCTGGGCGATTCCGTTTTGAATTGCGTGGTTGGGAATGCACTTTTTCAGAAAGAGGATCATTTTGACGAAGGCTCTTTGTCTCGGGTGCGTGCTAACCTTGTGTGTCAAAATGCTCTAGTCGAGATTGCCGAAACATTGGGCATTTCTGATTTTCTTAATCTAGGTGAAGGTGAGATGCGTTCGGGAGGAGGACATCGTCCTTCGATTATGGCAGATGCGGTTGAAGCGATTTTCGGTGCGATTTTTATGGATGGCAATTTTGAACAAGCTCAAGCCGTAATCCTAAAACTGTATGAGCCAGTGTTAAACAAATTGACTCCGTCTACAATGAGTAAAGACGCAAAAACACTCTTACAAGAAAAATTACAGTCCGCTCACTACAGTTTACCGATCTATGAAATATATCGTGTAACGGGTGCTCAACATGATCAAACATTTGAAGTGTATGTCAAATTACCTGCCTTAGGTATTGAAAGATTAGGGAGTGGAAAGTCTCGTAGACAGGCTGAACAGGACGCCGCTAGTAAGGCCTTAGCCGATGAAAAACTTCAAGGACTATTTTAGAGATCTGGGCTATGACAAACAGTAATGAGTTTAGAAGTGGTTTTGTTGCCGTAGTGGGTAGACCCAATGTTGGCAAAAGTACTCTGATTAATGCTTTGGTCGGGGAAAAGGTTTCGATTACAAGTCGAAAGCCTCAGACAACACGTGATCGTGTGATCGGGGTATTGACTACAGAAAGTGAACAGTATGTTTTTGTAGATACTCCTGGTTTTCAAACCAAACATACTTCTGGTCTTATTAAACATATGAACCAATCGGTTCGTGCCAGCCTATCCGATGTGGATGCAATTGTTCTCGTTATTGAAGCGACAGGATGGAGAAAAGAGGATGAGGAAGTGTTACGTCTTATTCCTCGAGATGCTACCAACGTGATTTTAGCTATCAATAAAACAGATGAAATACACGAAAGAGAAAAAATCTTACCGTTACTAGCGGATTCTCAAAAACGGTTCCCTTTTGCTGATTTTGTTCCGATTAGCGCAGAAAAAGGACGTCAATTGAATGTCCTTTTGAACTGTATCGCAAAGCATCTTCCTGAAGGTGAGAAGTTTTACGATGAAGATATTTATACCGATAAGACACCTCGTTTCATCGCTGCTGAGACCATCCGAGAAAAAGCGTTCCGCTTGCTCGGAGATGAATTGCCTTATGGCTGTGCGGTGATGATCGATAAATGGGAAGAAGATGAGAAACTAGCAAAAATTTACGCAACGCTCATTGTCAGTCGTGAAAGTCATAAAGGTATCGTAATTGGAGAAAAGGGAGCAAAACTTCGAGAAATCTCTCGTTTAGCCCGTGCAGAAATTGCTCAAATTTTAGATAAAAAAGTTTATTTAGAGGTTTGGGTTCGCGTGCGAAAGGGCTGGGGTGATGATGCCAAAATACTTAAAACACTAGGATATGACTGAAAAAGTTCGTGAGAATTTTCGAATAGAAAATCAACCGGCATTCGTACTACAGACCTATCCTTGGAGAGAAACGAGCCTTATTGTTGAAATTTTCACTCGTGATTACGGAAGAGTTCCACTGGTTGCTAAAGGTGCGAAAAGACCTGCTTCTAAGTTTCGAGGTCTTTTAAATGCATTTTCTCCGTTGTTGGTAAATTTTTCCGGTAAAAATGAAGTAAAAACTTTAATTGACGTGAATTGGTTTGGTGTTTTACTCATTCACGAAAAGGCTCTGATGCCTGCTTTTTATCTGAATGAGTTGATTGTGCGTTTTACGGAAAGGCTCGAACCGTATCCAACGTTATTTTCTTCTTATGCTCGTACTCTAAAAGATCTATCTCAAGATGAAACAAAACGAGTCGTGTTACGTTATTTCGAAATGGATCTTTTACAGGCGATTGGCTATGGCTTGCCTGAATCTGACTTTTCAAATGAATGGTACAGTTATTCCCAAGGTGAATTCTGTGAAGTTACTTCTCCTCAAGATGGGTTAGGGGTTCCGGTTAGAGGGAAAACATTACGACAGTTAGCGATGCGTTCTTTATCCGTAGGACAAGAAGAAAAAGAAGCTCGGTCGTTGACGCGTGAAATGATTCGGTATCACATGGAAGATAAATCGCTTAATACTCGCCGTATTATGGAAGAGTTGGCACGGCTGTGATCTTTTAAAGGAAAGAAAAATTGATAATAGAAAAGATTTTTCATTTTAAAGAATGGCTGATTCATTCTTGTGCGTTTACACAAAGTCTTGCAAGATCCTTGGGAAAAGATTATGCGAATTTTTCGGGATGTGCTTCACGCCAAGATGTGTTTTATTTTCTAATATTCTTATTCCTTTATTACTTAACTTTCTATTACGTTTTAACGAGTTGCGTTGAAAGTATTCTTATCTTTTTCGTATTACTTTTGCTAGGTTGGCTTTGGATTTCCGTTCCATTTTTATCGATCTGCATACGTCGGCTAAGAGATGCGTCTCAAAATTATTTATGGGCCGTATTGCTACAGTTTGGTATTTTTTATTTATTGATTGTGCACTTACTTTATTTGGATTTGGGATTGACGCCTTATCTGATTGTTTCAGGAGTAACGTTGTTGTCACTCGGTTTCTTGTTCAGTCGTTCTAAGTAAAAGAAGGTGTTAGATGATCGTTGGATTAGGTTGCGATATTGTAGAAATTGATCGAATTCAAAAAGCATATTCTGATCGAGGAAAAAGGTTTGCAGAAGTAGTGCTTTCCGAAAAGGAACTTAAAGTTTTCGAAGAACGCTATGTACTTAGTCCAGAGCGGGGAATTCGTTATATCGCCGGACGCTGGGCCGCTAAGGAGGCGTTTTCTAAAGCAATGGGAACAGGAGTCAGAGGAGTTGTTAGACTTCGAGATATTAGTGTTCTTAACAATGAGCTTGGTGCACCGTATTTGGAATTTTCTGGAGATTTAGGGGCTGAAATAAGAGAGAAAAGATTAAGATTTTTTCTATCGATTAGCGATTCCACCACGGTTAGTGTGGCGTTTGTTGTGAGTGAAAGGATTGATTAAACATGGATAAAGTAGAACGACCCTTGGGTCCACTTGTGGTTGATATTAGTGGTACTACACTAACTGATGAAGAGGCAAGTCTTTTACAGCATCCTCTTATTGGTATGGTGATCCTTTTTACAAGAAACTATAAAAATCCGGAACAATTGAGAAGTCTTACCCATGAAATTCATTCATTAAGAAATCCACCTCTATTGATTGGTGTGGATCACGAAGGTGGACGAATTCAGCGTTTCCGAGAAGGTTTTACCAAAATTCCATCAATGAAATCTCTTGGGAAGTTGTATGACAAGGATCCCGTGCGTGCAACTTCGTTGACATCAGCTTGTGGCCTTGTGATGGCTAGTGAACTTCGAGCTTGTGGCGTTGATTTAACGTTTGCTCCCTGCTTAGACCTTGATTATGGTCAAAGCAATATTATTGGTAATCGTGCTTTTCATCGCAATCCTCGGGTCGTAGCCATGTTAGCTCAGTCTTTAATTGCAGGAATATCGCAGGCTGGAATGGCGAATTGCGGTAAACATTTCCCGGGTCATGGTTACACAAGTGCGGATTCTCATTTGGAATTGCCAGAAGATAAGAGAGACTTGTCTTTGATTCGTAGCAATGACGAGATACCGTACGCCGCTCTCGGCTCTCTATTAACCTCCGTCATGCCGGCTCACGTAACGTATTCCAAAGTTGATGTATCTCCTGCAGGTTTTTCTAGCAAGTGGTTACAAGACGAATTACGAAATCGATTGGGATATGACGGTCTGATTTTTAGTGATGATCTATCGATGAAGGGCGCCGCGGTCGTCGGCGAGTTAACCGCCCGAGTCAACGCTGCTCTGAACGCTGGTTGTGACATGGTCCTTCTCTGTAATGATCCTGAAGGTGTAAAAACCGTTCTTAAAAATCAGAGATGGATTCGTACCAAAACCTTTGATCAGAGAATTAACCGCTTACAGCCTCGTGGTAAATTTTTGAGTTTAGATGCGCTCGTTTTAACCGAAAACTACCGCCACTGTGTTGAATTGATTAATACATTCAACCAAGAAGTTTTCGAACAAGAAGCGAGTGGAAGTGCTTAAAGTCTAAACAATGGATTGTGCATCAGGCTTGTGTTTTTTTAGTGATTTGCGGTTCTAAATAAATGGTCGAAGTAATCTTTTGTTCGGTATATTTTTCCGCATAAACAAAACCACCTGATGCAATATTTCCACAAGAAAGTTTGGAGGTTGGTACATCTTCTGTTAAAACGTTGGCACAACCGTGATTATCTAACGGTCCGGTTTTTGTCATTTTCGGTTCAAACCAGGCTCCGTGGCGTACTAGAATTGCTCCTTCCATGATATGGTCCGTTATGTCTGCTTGTGCTAAGAGTTTTCCAAATTGATTCCAGAGCATAACGGTATCGTTTTGAGAAATTCCTCTTTTTCTAGCCTCATTTGGATGTATCCAGCAGGGTTCTCGATGGGTGTTTTGTCCCACAGGATCTAATTGACTGTGTAATCTAAATCGGCTTTTGGTACTTAAAAAAGCTAAGGCATTTTGAGGTTTACATTCAGGATAGTACTTTGGCAAACCTGAGCAATCAGAATAGTAATATGAATCAATTTTGGGTGAAAAAATCTGTAGTTTTCCACTTTCGGTTTCTAATGAATGCGTTTTTGGATCCAGTCTAAATTCTTTAAAGGAAACGAAGTTTTTTTCGTGTTCAGAAGAAGATGGATAAAGTAGTAGTCCTTCATTCCAGAAATCTTCAAAGCTCGGGAAGTGAATTCCCATTGAGGTTCCTTGCTGAGCGGTTTCGTTATAAATACGTCGAATCCAGCCAAATTCATCTAGGTTTTCCGTAAAGGCTTGCTTAATATCCAGTCGTTCTGCTAATGAGGTAAAGATTTCGTAATCGGATTTAGATTCCCATTGGGGTGTGATGAGTTGCTTCATCGCAACCAGTCCATCATTAGTGTAGGTCCCAATACCTGAGATGTCCGATCGTTCAAAAGTCGTGCACGCCGGTAAAACAATATCCGCATGGCGCGCGGTCGGTGACCATACCGAATCCGTAACGATAATTGTTTGTGGTTTAGACCAAGCCTGTTGTAATTTATTAGTTTGTGGTTGATGGTTAAAAGGATTCCCACCCGCCCAAAAAACTAATTTAATGTCTGGATAGGTTACTTTAGTACCATTGTAGTCAATGGTTTTACCTGGATTTAAAAAACAATCTGCAAAACAGGAGACCGGAATAAAATGAGAACCTTGCCAATGAGGGTTAAAAGCTCTTACGGGGTTCACTTTTTCGGCAATTCCTTGAGGACGTGGTCCGTAACTTGCAGGACAACCACCCTGCGAATAGTGATAGTTCGTTCCAATTCCGCCACCGGGAAGACCAATTTGTCCGAGTGCTACCGCTAAGGCATACCCCATCCAAGGGAATTGTTCTCCATAGGGACGTCGTTGAATTCCCCATCCCATCATAATTTTGGTTCGGTGTGTTCTTAAATCCTGTGCTAGTGCTCGAATTTGTGAGGCCTTAATCCCAGTGATTGGTTGAGCCCATTCGGGAGATTTAGGTTTTTTGTCATTTTGACCTACGACGTAGGCTTCAAATAAGTCCCAGCCTTCAACGTGACTTTGAATAAAGTTACGATCAATGCCTGTCACTATTAATTCATAAATAATAGCTAACATTAACGCACAGTTGGTTCCTGGAAATGGGGCAATCCATTGACTATTTAGGTAATCTGCTGTCTCAGTTTTTAATGGATTAATTGAAATGGTCTGAATCTGAGAATTTTTAAGTTTTTCTAGGTAAGGGTAGGCATTATGTAATGTCGTTGACCAATCAACGTCATTGGTTATTAAAGGGTCGCATCCCCAGAAAACAACTCGTTCAGAATTTCCTAAGACCATATCCCAAGAGTCTGATTTAGGATCTGAAGTTCCAGTAATATAAGGCAAAATCGTAGCGATTGAAGCCGTGGAATAGCTGTTGACCGTTTGAACGGTACCACCACAAAGATTCAAAAAACGTCTTAATAAAGTAATAGAAGAGTTTACTAATCCAGTTGATTTCCAGCCATAGGATCGGCCATAAACGGCAGAAGAACCATATTTGGTATAAACACGATCAAGTTCCTGAGCAACTAAATCTAAAGCTTCATCCCAAGAGACCTCAATGAAATTTTCTATTCCACGATTTTGAGCGGAATGAATACCATTTCTTAAAAAACCTTCTCTAATCGCAGGGCGTTTAATGCGAGCATTGCAGTACGGAAGCTGGGCTAAACGGGAAAGTACGGGACTAGGTCTCGGATCTTTTTCATGTGGACGTAGCCCAATAAGACGATCTTGCTCAAATTCTGGTCGAACAACACCCCAATGAGTCGCTGTAATATCTCCAGGGATAAATCTACTAGACATGATCCAATTCTTTAAAACTTTAATTCATATTAAACCCAGATTTAATGATATGAATCACTCCTAGTCCCAAAAGGAAGAAAATAGGTTTGAGAACGAAAACGAGCCTATCG
>CAZBHT010000044.1:0-10838 GCA_964491655.1 uncultured Burkholderiaceae bacterium | reverse complement strand
TTAGGACTTTTTGATCTAGGTCATTTACATTCTATTGAGATACTCGTTAATGGAAATTTAGAAGGTGGTCTTTATGGTGTTTCTTTCGGCAGAATGTTCTATGGCGAGTCTATGTTCCACCATTTGAGTGATTTATCTAAAATAGCCCTCTGTACACTTGTAGCAATTCTAAGAAAAGAACAGATTCCCTGGATCGATTGCCAACAAGAAACTGCTCATCTATCTTCGTTGGGAGCCTCAGCGATTGATTTAAAAGCATTTCTAAATCATTTAAACCAATACTGTAAAAAAGAAAATCCTGATTGGGATGCTTATCGAAATAAAATTCTCAATACCCAACTTCTTGACCTTATAGCCTCATGAATACCAAAAGAACCACAGAGGAAACTGACGAAATACAATCGTTTTGTTTTTCAGAGGTTACCGAATGCAGTTACCTGCCAGATCAATATGAGCGACTCATTATTGCGCAACCTGAGCCAGGTAAGAAAATTGGAAAGAAACTAACAAGTATTCTTTCTCGATCTGGTTTTCGTCGATCCGGTCTGGTCAATTATCGTCCTTGTTGTATTGGATGCAGTGCGTGCCATTCCTATCGGGTTTCAACTGAACATTTCAATCCGAACCGAAGTCAAAATCGTTGTTTAAAAAAGAATAGCGATATTGTAGTTCGCGTTCTTCCTGCTAAAACATCAAAAGAACACTACGAATTATTTAGGCATTACTTGCAGATCCGACATCAAAACTCGGTTATGGAACAAATGAGCCTTAATGATTATGAGACTCTTATATTAAATTCAACAACAGAATCAGTTCTTTTAGAGTTTCGTGATGTGGATCAGAAACTATTAATGGTTGCCGTTACCGATATTCTTGATGACGGTTTATCTGCTTGTTATACATTTTTTGATCCAAGAGAAGTAAAGAGATCCTTAGGAACACTAGGAATCTTGACCCAAATCCGTTTAGCTAAAAAATTTTCTCTTCCTTGGGTCTATCTTGGCTATTGGGTACCGGGGAGTTCGAGCATGAATTACAAAAAACATTTCCGTCCTGGTGAAGTTTTCATCAACGAACGGTGGCTTGATATTGAAAGTGCCTTAGAATTATAGAATCTGTAAAAAGTACCAAGTTTAAAAATGAAACCAGCCTATAAACTCGCAAAAAAGATTCTTTTCCATTTCACGCCCGAGCAAGCTCATCATTTAACTATGAGCAATCTTGATTGGGTCACTCAATTGGGATTACACAAACTCGTTACCCGGGAATTTGCAGAAGATCCGATCGAACTCATGGGGTTAAGATTTCCGAATACGATCGGCCTTGCCGCTGGGATGGATAAAGACGGTGAACACGTCACCGCATTTGGTGCTTTAGGTTTTGGATCTGTTGAAATTGGCACAGTAACTCCAAAAGGACAACCGGGTAATCCGAAACCTAGATGCTTCCGACTTGTTGATGAAGGTGCGATTATTAACCGCATGGGCTTTAACAATTACGGCGCACTTCAAGTTCAGAAAAATCTTCAAAGTGCAAGAGCTTTCCGTAATCGTGGGGGAATTGTTGGAGTCAATATTGGTAAAAACAAAGTCACTCCAAACGAATTGGCTTTAGAAGACTACAAGAAGTGTATGGATCGTCTTTACGATGCAGGAGACTATTTAGCCATTAACATTTCTTCACCGAATACACCGAACTTGCGAGCTCTTCAGGCTAGTTCTGAACTCGATCACCTGCTTGGAGGCATCGCTCAAAAACGTAAAGAGCTACAAGAACAGAAAAACGGATTGTATGTTCCTATCGCCGTTAAGATTGCTCCTGATCTAACCGATGATCAAGTTCTCGAAGCTATTGATCGAATCGTTGAGCACGGTATGGATGCTGTAATCTGTACCAATACCACCATTGATCGTCAAAAGATCGCTGGACATCGATTAGAAAAGGAAACCGGTGGTTTGTCAGGACGTCCTTTGATGGAACGTTCGACATTTGTTACTCGACTAGCTAGTGAACATTTAAAAGGACAGTTGCCGATCATTGCTAGTGGTGGTGTGATGAGCGCTGAAGATGCTGTTGCAAAAATGGAAGCAGGTGCCTCTATTGTTCAGCTCTATACCGGATTTATTTTCCAAGGTCCTGAGCTTATTGCTGATTGTGTCGAAGCTATTGCTTCATGGCGAAAAGAACACAAAAACTCATGAGATGTTTTATCGCCATTCCCCCAACGAGCCAAGCTAGTTTAGAGCTTGGCCAATTACAAGATCTTGCATTAAAACAAGATCCTGCGGGGATGGCTGTTCCAAAGGAAAATTTTCATCTCACTTTAGCTTTCATTGGTGAACTATCACAAGAGAAAGCCTCTTGGTTAGCACATGATTTAAGTCAAATACCATTCGATTTAGATCGCCACTGGAGAATCGATCGTTGTGGTTGTTTCTCAAAAATCGGGCTTTTTTTTGCCTCTGGAGCTAAAAACGAATACTTAAATCAAGTCGCTCGAAAAACACGAGAACTTTTGGAACAACATGATATTTCCTACGATAGGAAAGAATTTCGTCCTCATGTTACATTGTTGCGACATAGTAAACTTAAAACGTTTTTGATGCCCAAAAGTATTGATTGGTTAATTCAACCTCCAGTACTATTTAAGTCCGTGCGCAATACGAATAACGTATTGCGCTATATCCCTGTTAGAGTATCTCTATGAATAAAGTCGACATTATTACACGTCCTGGTTTTTGGGAAATTCCTGGTTGGGCCATTTTTCTAGTCTATTTTGGTGGTTTAATTGCTGTTGGCTTTGTGGTTGCCGGTATTATTAAATCTCGTCAATTATGGCAAGCAGGACAACCAAAAAAAGCTCCATCTGAGCCCAAAAAGCGTTGGAATTTTTTGCTACAGGAAGCTCTTTTCCAAAAAAGAATTAAAGATGGAATACTCGGCAGTAAACGTCACTTTTGGATTTCGTGGGGCTTTGTCGTTCTCTTTTTAGGTACAGCCTTAGCCGTTTTAGATTGGGATATTGGAAAACTGATCTTTGATAAACAATTCTTATCGGGAAAAACGTTCTACCTGTATAAACTCATCCTGGATGTTGCCGGCGTTTTATGTTTAGCTGGATTAGCCTTTGCTTTTTATCGTCGATTTGTTTGTCGAGAAGAACGTCTTGAAGCCTCCACTCGATTTTTAGCGGTTACAGGATCCCTCGCCCTTATTATCATTACCGGTTATTTAGTCGAAGCGCTACGCTTAGCCGCAGAGAAACCAGACTATGCAGTATGGTCGCCTGTTGGAAACCTCATTGCAAGCGTTTTCTACAGCGATGTATCCCGAGATTTTTTAGTCACTCAACACTTGTGGATGTGGTTATTCCATATGACCATCTCACTTATTTTCGTTGGTTACATCCCCTACTCATACTACAGCCACATTTACAAAGCTCCGACTAGTATTTATTGGCAAAAAACAAGTCCAAAAGGCGAATTACCAAAAATTGAAGACATTGAAGAGCAAGAAACCTTTGGTATTTCCAAATTTACTCAATTTACCGCTCAGGATCGATTGAATTTCGATGCTTGTACCGAATGTGGTCGTTGTACTTCTGTTTGTCCGGTAAATCGCGCTAAAGGTCCTTTAGATCCACGTGCCATAGTTTTAAGTTTGAAGAAACGTATGAACGAAAACTATGACAAGCTCGATGAACCTTTGGTTCCAGAACTGATTTCTCAAGAAGCGCTTCTTTCTTGTACGACTTGTGGTGCCTGTATTGAACAATGTCCTTCTCGTATTGACATCGTAGGCATCATCAACCAAATGCGTCGCTCTATTTCTTTAGAACAGGGCGAATTTGCTCCTGGAGTTGCTAACGTTCTACAAAACATTCAAAGTGTAGGTAATCCTTGGGGACTTGACCCAGATTCTCGTTGGGATTGGGCCAAAGACTTAGACCTTCCTTTTGCTGAACCAGGTCGCCATTACGATATTCTCTATTGGGTTGGTTGTTCAGGCTCTTTCGATAGACGTAGCCAAAAGATTGCTCGAGCTATGGTCAAAATTCTGAAAGAAAGCCACCTTTCCTTTGCCGTTATGCGTGAGGAAATGTGTAATGCAGAATTTGCTCGTCGAGTTGGTGAAGAATACACCTACCAAGTTCAATGCGAACAAAATATTGCAAATTTACGTCAATACAATTTCAGTCGTATTTTGTGCCATTGCCCACACTGCTTCAACACAATCAAAAATGAATATCCGCAGTTTGAAAATGGATTGTTCAATGTTGTTTCTCATGTGCAGTTCATCGCAGACCAATTCTCAAGTGGTCGATTCCGTGCACAATCTGAAGAATTGCGTCGTTTAGTAATGCACGATCCTTGTTACTTATCTCGCTATAACAACATTGTGGGTGAATCTCGTAATGTTCTAAATAGCATTAAGGGATTGGAAACGATCGATCCAGCAGAGTGTGGAACTAAGACTACATGTTGCGGTGCTGGTGGCGGTCAGTTCTGGACAGATGGTACAAGTCATGAACGCTTGAATGTAATCCGACTTAAAGCATTAGTAACCGATAAGAAATCTCAGGAAATCTGTACGAGTTGCCCGTATTGTTTGTCTATGTTGGAAGCCGCTTGTGGCACTGATCCCTCATTTAAAGAGGTAAAAGTAGAAGATATTGCTGAAATTGTTGCAAAACTTATTAAATAATGTAATGATTATTCTGCATAGTGAAAATTATTATTAAAAAAAGTTTATGGACAACTCCTCTACCAAAGCTAACATTCAAGTTTTAGATCGTACTAGTGCTATTTTGCGGGTACTTACTCAGCATCATGAGCCAGTTAATCTAAAAGTGATTGCAGAAGAAACAAATCTTCATGTTTCTACTTGCCATAGAATTCTGGCGGATTTAGTTCGTTTGCGTTTCGTTGAAAAAGGAACCAACGCTGGAACGTATCGTTTAGGATTACGATTACTCCAGCTTGGTAACTTGGTGCGTGAACGAATTTCAATCCGGGATACGGCTCGTCCTGACATGATTCGTCTACATAATCTGACGAAACAAACGGTCAACCTTTCTATTCGTCAAAACGATGTGATTGTCTATATTGACCGCATTATGAGAGACCGGCCAGGAATTCAGGTTGTTAGAACGATTGGCGCTACTGCACCTTTACATTTAACTAGTTCCGGAAAACTCTTCCTTGCTGAAGATTCTTTTGAGAAGATTCGTGCTTACGCTCTAAGAGCCGGTTTAGAAAAAACAACTCCTAAATCTATTGACAATATCGAAAGTCTTCTTGCTGAAATTTCTCGTGTTAGAACATTAGGTTTTTCACGTGATGAAGAAGAATTAGAAATGGGCGTAAGATGTATCGCCGCGGGGATCCGAGACGACTCCGGTCGATTGGTCGCTTGTTTATCTATTTCAGCACCTTCAAATCTCCTCCAAGAAAGCTGGATTAGTGAACTTAAACACGTTGCCGATGACATATCAGAACATTTAGGTTATGTAGCGACACCTGGGGAACTCTACGTTCGACCAGACTTCATGTAGTCCGTCTCTCCTGTTTTCTTTAGATAGGGATGTTACAAAAAACATGTAGCATCTCTTTTTTATTTCCTTAGATCGGATTAATGATTCACTCCAAGTTATACCTGATCATCCACTTGGTATAAATAAAATATCTGTTGATTAAGAACAAAATATTTCTTATGATGACTAGCAAAAATCATCCAGGATTCAATTGGCTATTGATCATCCCTTCACTTAACGGAGGATAGAAAATTATGAAAAAACTTCTTGCAGTTGCAGTGTTGGCCACTTTCTCAACAATGCCCTATGCGGCCGACAGAGTTCTCAACACAGATATCGTTATTGTCGGTCAAGGCGCTGCTGGTACCGCTGCTGCCCTCGCTGCCGGTGAGCTCGGTGCCAAAGTTGTTGGTCTCGAAAAGAAAGGAATCGCAGGCGGTACCGGTAACTTCTCTGAAGGTATTTTCGCCGTTGGCACAAAGATGCAACGTGACTACTATATTCCTTTAACCAAGGATGAAACCTTCAAAAAGATCATGAACTATGGTCACTGGAGAAGTAACGCCCGTCTTGTTAGAGCTATCGTCGATAAGTCTGCTGATACAGTGGATTGGATGATCAAAAACGGTGTTAAATTCGAAAAACTTACTACGAACTATCCTGGCGGACTATACACATGGCACATTTATGAAGGTCGTGGTGCTGGCTGGATTAACCTGTTCCAGAAGAAAGCGACTAAAGATTATGGGGTTCAAGTTCTTTTCAATACACCAGCTGAAAAGCTTCTCATGAAAAATGGAAAAGTAGCCGGTGTTATTGCTAAGGATAAAGATGGTAACAAGGTTACTGTTAACGCTAAGGCGGTCATTATCGCTACAGGCGGTTTTGCAGACAACCCCGAGATGATGAAGAAGTACACACGCTTCCCGAATACTGACGGTTTAGCACAGTCCGGTAAGAACGGTGTAGGGATTCAAATGGCTTGGTCCGCAGGTGGTGGTAAAGAAGGTCTTGACGTTCAGCAATCCTATCGTCCCGGCCCAAGAGGTGTAAGTACAACCAATCATGTATCCGCTACAGCCAAGCAACCTCATCTTTGGTTAACACCAGGTGGAGACCGTTTCTGTGACGAGACCATCATGGGGGACTGGCCTGCTGCAGGTAACGCTCTTGAACGAATCGGCGGTCAGATGTGGGTTGTTTATGACAACAAGAACCTTAACTCCATGAAACACGAGGGAATCGTTCAAGGCGTTGGTGTTATGGTTCCAATTGGAGCTAAATTAACTAACTTTGACAAAGAATGGCCGGAAGCTGAAAAAGCAGGTTGGGCTATTAAAGCAAAAACCCTTGATGAGTTAGCGAAAAAGACCGGAATGGATCCTGCAAAGCTTAAAGCCAGTGTTGAACAGTACAACCGAGCCGCAGAGGTTCGTCATGATGCGCTCTTTGCAAAAGACCCTCAGTACATCTTCCCGGTTAAAGAAGGTCCTTACTACGCAATCAAGAGTGTAGCCTCCTCTCTTGGAACACTCGGTGGAATCAAAGTGAACGATCGACTTCAGGTTGTTACGGACAAGGACGAAGTTATTCCTAACCTCTACGCTGCGGGCTCAGACGTAGGCGGAATGTACGGTGACTCCTATGATCTTTTGATGGCCGGCTCTACTATCGGTTTTGCGGTTAACTCCGCTCGTATCGCTGCTGAAAGCGCTGTCAAGGATCACAACATCAATAAGAAATAACTCCTATTAACTCTTAGCAGAAGTCGCCTTCGGGCGACTTTTTTTATTTTATAAACGATTAATAGTGAACTACTGACCTCTCAAAATTTGGCGTATATGAAACATATCTACGTTACGTTTCGTCTTTTCGATCACGTGTACAACTAGATCAAGTGGAAAATATTACAGTTCTTTTGGAATGAATACATAAAAAAGATGCTATGAAAAGTTCACAATGACCTTCATAGCATCCCTACTTGTAGCCTTTCAAATCAATATTTTTTATTGCTCAGTCTTTTTGTCATCGTCTTGATTTTTACCAAAGCGATCAACAGCATAATCAACTAATTGATCTGAAATGACTTCTGTCGTATAGAAGACTTGGCCCAACTGATCTGCACGAGCATGATCGGCTTCCTCTTTAGTTCTAGCTACGATCACAATTTCCATAGAAGGATTTAATAGTCGTGCTGTTTCAATAATCTTACGCTGAACAATATCATCATGAATTGTTAAAACCAACATCGAACTATCTTGCACGTGAGCTTGAATTAAACAGGCTGGATCCGTAGCCTCACCAACTACGCCTTTGATTCCTTGTTTTCTCAAATCTTCAATTAGACGATTATCTTTATCGACAACAACGGTGCTAAGACCTTCGTTTAACATTTTTGTTACAGTAGTAAGTCCCATTTGAGCCATACCGATCACCACAATATGACCGCTCAAATAGTCCTTTTCTAACTCATCAGGCATGACACTCATCGGGTCAGGACGAACGTCTAAAACCCTTGCAAATTTCCAATGTTTCTTCAATTTTTCTCGAGCAAATGGAATACATGCAAACGCAAGCGGATTTAATGCAATTGAGAAAATAGCACCCGCCAAGACTAAACTCATTCCTTCCTTAGGTAAAAGTCCAAGCGAAACTCCCAACCCAGCCAAGATAAATGAAAATTCACCAATCTGAGCCAACGCCGCAGAGGTCGTAAGTGCCGTATGCAACGGATAACGGAATACCATCACAAGGAAGAAAGAAACTAGCGACTTACCGACCAAGATAATGAAGAGAACCGCTACTAAATGTAAGGGTTGTTCCACAATAATCATCGGGTCGAACATCATCCCCACGCCAACAAAGAAGATAACGGAGAACGCATCTCTAAGCGGTAACGACTCAATCGCCGCACGGTGCGCATACTTCGACTCTCTCATCACCATCCCTGCAAAGAAAGCACCCAATGCAAACGATACGTTGAATACTTCTGAGGCTCCGAAAGCAATCCCAATTGCTACCGACAAAACGCAAAGAGTAAACAGTTCACGAGATCCCGTTTTTGCAACCTGCCATAAAAGCCACGGCAAAATACGCTTACCAATAACAAGCATTAAAGCAATAAATACAAAAACTCGGGCTAAAGTTTCTGCAACAATTCTCCAGAACGGCATATCCACATCAGATGCAGAAACGGTTCCTCCTAACATTGAAGACATTGGCGGTAATAACACCAAAATTAAAACTGTCATAATATCTTCAACAACAAGCCAGCCCACAGCAAT
The DNA here is from genome assembly GCA_964491655.1 of uncultured Burkholderiaceae bacterium. GTDB lineage: Bacteria > Pseudomonadota > Gammaproteobacteria > Burkholderiales > Burkholderiaceae_F > JAFTYR01. The sequence continues at coordinate 2,021 of CAZBHT010000044.1, read as the reverse complement.
TCGACCATCATGGCTTTCAAGAATGCCCTGAGACTCTAATGCCTTCATTAGAACAACCGTTGAGGCACAAGACAAACACATACCGAAGACAAGACTTTGTCCCCAGGTCCAGCCCCAGAAATGAGCCACCGCAGCTCCCAGCACCGTTGCAATCGCCATCTGAGCGATAGCTCCCGGTACCGCAATCGCCTTAACCTTTAGTAAATCGGTCATAGAGAAATGTAGGCCGACACCAAACATAAGAAGCATCACACCAATTTCAGACAATTGGGATGCCACATTAATGTCTGCTACATATCCCGGTGTAGATGGGGAAATGATAATCCCAGCCAACAAATACCCCACTAATGCGGGAATTTTTAATCGCTCAGCCACAAAGCCAAAGACTAGAGCAATGGCAAAGCCTGTGGCTAATGTTGTTATAAGAGTAAGTCCGTGTTCCATTCAACGCCCATTTTTATGTGGAAAAAAATGCTTTGATATTCTAGCCCATCATTTATGTAGGTTACATCCAATTTATAGAAGAAAAAGTGTTTAGTTTTTTTTAGTTCTCAAAATAGTGCATTATCCCCCTATATAAAAATCTCCATTTATATGCTTAGATCAATCAAATCTTCAAATATGAAGGTATTAGGGATTGACCATGAATATTGCTACTGAGAAAAATAGAAAGAGAGTTGTCATTATAGGTGGTGGATTTGCGGGGTTGAAATTAGCTCAGAATATTGATGATCGTATCTTTCAAACCGTGCTTTTAGACAGGAATAATCACCATATCTTCCAGCCACTTTTATATCAAGTGGCTACCGGAGGAATTGAAGTTAGTGCCATTTCTTTTCCTTTTAGAAAAATTTTTAGAAAGAAAAAACACTTTCACTATCGAATGTGTAATGTTCTATCAGTCAATTCAGATAAAAATCAGATTATTACGGATATCGGTTCACTAGATTACGATTATCTTGTTTTAGCTACTGGATGTAATACTAATTTCTTTGGTAATCCCTCTTTCAAAGAAAACTGCATGGGTTTAAAAACCTCGTCAGAAGCACTCTATATCCGTAATCATCTTCTTAATAGTATTGAAAAAGCTCAAAATACGAGTGACTTAGAAGAACAAAAGAAACTTCTAACCTTTGTTATAGTCGGTGGTGGTGCAACGGGAGTTGAGCTTGCGGGTGCTTTAGCAGAAATGCGACGCTTCACCTTCCCTCATGACTATCCTGAGATTGACATGGCTCGGATTAAAATTGTCATCGTCACCAATTCTCAAAAGCTTTTACCCAATTTTAAGGATTCGTCCTCACTTGAAGCAACTCAATACCTTGAATATAGACAAGTTGATATCAAACTTAATACACGAGTATTAGACTATTCAAACCAAATACTTCAACTATCCAATGGGTCAATAGAAACAGCCAATGTTTTCTGGACCGCTGGAGTAATTGCAAATAGCCTTTCGGGATTTGCAGAAAATCTTTACGGAAAACAAAATCGCCTATTGGTTGATGAATACAACCGAGTAAAAGGATTTAACAATATATTTGCTATTGGAGATACTGCTTTAATGATCTCTGAAACGTGGCCAAATGGTCATCCACAAGTAGCTCAAGTTGCGATTCAACAAGCCTTAAACACGGTATACAACTTAAAGCAGATTGAAAATAATAGTGAACTTAGACCGTTTAATTATCATGATAAAGGTTCAATGGCAACCATTGGACGTAACCACGCAGTTGTTGAACTAAAGCATTTTAATTTTGGAGGCTTTCTCGGATGGATTGTTTGGCTATTGATCCACTTAATCCACATTTTAGGTATCAAAAATCGAATACTGATTTTGATGGACTGGATGTGGAGCTACTTTACCTATGACACAGGATTGCGAATCATTGTTCATCCTATTTCGTTAGATACAGATAAAGCAACAAATGATACTCAGACAAAATCTGAGTCGAAATAAAGAATGATTTTCCGGGTTTAGAAATGAGAAAGCCCGGAGTCTACCTACTTTCGCGAGAAAT
>CAZBHT010000043.1:0-10862 GCA_964491655.1 uncultured Burkholderiaceae bacterium | reverse complement strand
CCTGCGCTCGGGACTTGCACCCGTTAGATTGTGCGCATGCCACGCACACTACAAACGAATACCCGATCTCCCAGCTGTTAGATCGGGCTTCGTTTAGGAATTATTCATTTGTTTTACTTTATTCCAGCTTGTTTTGTTGCTGAAATAAGTTGTTCTACCAACTGATCTGATAATTTCTCTAACGCTTGGATTTGGCGGTCTGCATCAAGCTGTAACAATTCACCTAGAGGTTTTTCTTCTAAGAACTGATAAATAGATGAAATACCTTGTTCTTGGTCATCGATTCTTAATGCCCTTCCGTCTTCTGAAATATTAACTGGAACAATAATCGGCAATGTTTCTCTTCTATGCGGTGGTTCTTGGCGAGACATAATCGGCATTGGTGTTTCTGCTAATCTTGAAAGCATATCCTCCAAACGACCGAACGGCACGGATACAACAATCGTCATGACAGATCGTTCCAGTTTAACCGCACGGGATAAACCATCTTCTTGCAATTCCGGTATTTCTAAAGGCATTAAGCCTGTTTCACCCAAAGATTGAGTTAAAACCTGAGCTACATCTTGAGTCCATTCCGGAGCCTGACCGACCTTATAAAGAACTTTTTGATCCAACATACAAGCTGTTGCAAAAAAGCCATAATCCAGGTCCGGTTCTTTAGCGACATCTTCGAGAATCTTCTTGGCGTTTCGAATATTTTTTACCATCACTGGGAAAATAATCGAATAGAAAACACCATCAGGCACCCCGAAATAAATCGGTAATTCCTCAGGAGACTTAACCCAACTTAATTGATAGAGTTTTTCGAAATAATCTTTTGCTTCAGTATCCCAAGAGACAGGAAATCCCTTTGAATAAAGAGAACTTAAAACCGTATTAAGAGACTCAGTTGAAGCTACTTCTTCGCTAGAACCTTCAATTCCTCTCCAAGTCTGATTAACGGTAAATCGTCCCGTTTTGCGATTCCAAGTCAATAAAATTCGATTTTGACGACTCTTATCACACCAAAGAGCAGACCATCCGTCAGCCGTTAAACAAAAAGCATCCTTATCCTGATTTCCAAAAATAAGATAAGGAGGTAAATCTTCAGCACGAACTACTCTTTCGGCAGAAAAGTTTTGCCAATCAAAATAATGGGAATCTGCGGGGCGATGATTAACCAGCGCAATTTGAAAAATATCTTCTTGTATATTGTTCATCACACATTCTCTAACTTGTCAGTAACACATTACCAGCAAGCATCACAAAAATAACAGAACCAATCCGGTTGATCCACTGTTGAATTTTCGGAGACGAAATTAAACTTCGGACATATTCCGCACCGATGGCAATGCCTCCAAAAACAAGGGCGCACGTCACAAGAATGGTCACACCCATTACCAACATCTGTCCACTAACGCTATAACCTTCAGTTAAAAACTGAGGGAAAAAAGCGAGAAAAAAAATAATCACTTTAGGGTTCGTAAGATTCATAAAAGCGCCTCTCCTCCATAAAGAAAGAGCCGAAGCTTTTTTCTGCTCCAAAACACAACCCTTTGAAATCGTAACTGAAGTGACAGGAGCCTTCCAGGCCAAAATGGCTAAATATACCAAGTACAAGGCACCTAACATCTTGATGGTTGTAAATGCAATATCTGAAGCCCGAATAACAGCAGTGACTCCAATCGCAATTAAAGTCACATGAATAATTAATCCGGTACAAAGACCTGCAACAACCCACAATCCATCACGTTTACCGTAAATGATCGATTGCATTAACACAAAGATGTTATCCGGGCCTGGTGCAATCGACAGAAAGAACCAGGCCACGAAAAATGTCACCCAAACATCAAATGGCATTAAATATTTCCGACCCAAGTACGGGCATTCTGGAAAATACGAGCCCAAGGAGAATAATCCTTAAGCTGTGAAGAACGCCATGAAAGCTGAACCGCTCTCCAACTTCTTTCCGGATGAGGCATGATGATTGTTGCTCGACCATCCTGCGTTGTGAAAGAAGTTTTACCTTGATGAGATCCGTTAGGATTAAGTGGATAAACCTCAGTTGGATTCTGAGCAGAATCTACATAGAAAGCAGAAACTAAAGCCTTCGCTTCATCAGTTGGATTTACCCAGAATGCACGTCCTTCTCCGTGAGAATTCACAATCGGCATAATAGAGCCTTGCATTCCAGCAAAGAAGATGGACGGAGAATCTGCGATCTTCACATTAACTAAACGAGCTTCAAACTGTTCAGAAAGATTTCTTTCAAATGTAGGCCAATGCTCGGCACCTGGAATCAAATTCTTGAGCTGAGAAACCATCTGACAGCCGTTACATACACCTAATGTAAATGTTCGCTTGTCAGCGAAGAATCGGGCAAACATTTCACTTAACATTGGATTGTGCAAAATAGTTTTAGCCCAACCACCACCGGCACCTAAAACGTCACCGTAGGAGAAACCGCCACACGCAGCTAAGCCAGTGAAACTTGCAAGATTAGCTCGACCTTCAAGTAAGTCGGTCATGTGAACGTCAACGGCTTCAAAACCAGCATGCATAAAGGCACTTGCCATTTCGTTCTGGCTATTTACACCCTGCTCACGAAGAATCGCCACTTTAGGTTTAGCACCTAAATTCAAGTAAGGAGTTGCAATGTTTTCAGTCGTGTCAAAACCAGTAGAAAGAATAAGACCGCCGTTATCCTTATCTGCAATCAAGCTATATTCACTATCCGCACAGGCTGGATTATCACGACGGCGAGCAATCTGCCAGCTCACTTCAGTCCATGCCTTTTGTAAATCAACTCGATCTGTATTCAAAACACACTTATCTTGTACGTAAACCGTCAACTTATCAGTTGCATTAACGTTACCTAAATAATGCAAGCAATCTGCAAGACCTGCTTCTTCAAAGGCCTTAAACACTTCACGACTACGTCCACGAGGAACCTGAATAACAGCACCAAGTTCTTCATTAAAGAAGGCTTCTACAAGGGTTGTATTTTCACCTAACAGACTATCAGCAACCACTTCAACACCAACGTGGCTAGCAAACATCATTTCACAAAGTGTTGTGGCTAAACCACCATCACTACGGTCGTGATAAGACAAAATAGCGCCAGAAGTTGCTAAGCGACGGATCAGTTGCAAATAGTTCTTCAAGTCTTTTGCTTCATCAACGTCTGGAGTCGTAGAATCAAATCTTTGTGTGACCTGTGAGTAGATCGATCCACCCATTCGGTTTTTACCACGTCCTAGGTCAATAAGAAGTAATGAACTGTCGGTGACTTCAGTGTTTAATTGCGGTGTGATATTTTCTCGTACGTCTTTGACAGGTGCCGCAGAGGACACTACAAGTGAAACCGGTGAAACCACGTTCTTACGCTCTTCACCTTCCTTCCATGAAGTCTGCATAGACAATGAGTCTTTTCCGACTGGAATGCTAACACCGAGTTCAAGACAGAGCTGGTTAGCGGCCTTAACGGCGTCAAACAAGTTAGCATCTTGGCCTTCAGCACCACAGGCGCCCATCCAGTTAGCAGACAAAATAACTCGATCCAAATTAATGTCGGCACTAACCAAGTTAGTTAATGTTTCACCGATTGCCATACGGCTCGCAGCGGCGGCGTTGGAGACGGCAATTGGTGTCCTTTCACCAATTGCCATAGCCTCACCCTTGTAGGTATCAAAGCCTAAGGCAGTCACTGCAACGTCGGCCACAGGAACTTGCCAGGGACCAACCATCTGATCGCGAACTACAAGACCACCAACCGTCCTATCCCCAATCGTAATAAGGAACTTTTTATTCGCAACCGTTGGATGTTTCAGTACATCAATCAGTGTTGAAGCAAAATCCGCTGACAAATCAGCTTTCATTTCTTTGACTAGTGCATGATCAACGACTCGATGCATTTTTGGGGTTTTACCCAAAAGAACGTTCATTGGCATATTAACGGCATCGGTCTTTTCATCCGTACTCTTTACACACAGAATGTCGTCTTCACTAATTTGACCCAAGATAGCGTATGGACAACGTTCACGACGACAATACTCTTCAAATTGTTCTAAACGATTGGGATCGATAGCTAAAGCATAACGCTCTTGAGATTCGTTACACCAAATTTCTAACGGACTCATACCGGATTCTTCCACCGGGACCTTGGCTAAGGATAACTGAGCCCCTTTTCCGGAAAGATCCGCTAATTCGGGCATCGCATTTGACAGACCGCCAGCACCAATGTCATGAATCGCAAGAATTGGATTCCCCAATCCTGCTGACCAGCAACGATCGATCACTTCTTGCGCACGGCGCTCCATTTCTGGATTACCTCTTTGTACGCTAGCGAAATCGAGGTCGGCACTATTTGAACCAGAGCTCATGGAAGAAGCGGCGCCACCACCAATACCAATACGCATTCCAGGACCACCTAATACAACCAAGTGAGTACCTGTTGGAAGATCTAACTTGTGTGTCTGGTCGTTTCGAATATTTCCAAGACCACCTGCCAACATAATTGGTTTATGGTAACCAAAACGCTTACCATCAACATTTGCTTCAAAAGCACGGAAGTAGCCTAAAATGTTTGGACGTCCGAATTCGTTGTTAAAGGCAGCTCCACCTAGTGGAGCTTCCGTCATGATTTCAAGAGGTGTTGCAATACGTTCAGGCGCACCGTACGGTCTATCCTTCTTAGCACCATCTTGAGCAACGTCCGAATCATTTTCCCATTTTTGAGCATGGCCTGGAATATGCAAAGCTGATACGGTAAATCCTGTCAAACCAGCCTTCGGTCGAGCTCCTCTACCTGTAGCGCCTTCATCACGAATTTCACCACCAGAACCAGTAGAAGCACCAGGGAATGGCGAAATTGCAGTTGGGTGATTATGAGTCTCTACCTTGAATACAGAATGAGTCAACTCATTCTCGTATGAGAACGTTCTACCACCAATTGCGTATTCATTTTGACGAGGATAGAGTCGGTTAACAGAATCGCCTTCAAAAACAGCGGCGTTATCGGCGTAAGCAACAATCGTTCCATCTGGATGAGCCTGATGTGTTTCGCGAATCATACCGAAAAGACTCTTCTCTTCGTCTTTACCGTCAATGGTCCACTTGGCGTTAAAAATCTTATGACGACAGTGTTCAGAGTTAGCCTGAGCAAACATCATCAATTCGACATCGGTAGGATTACGATTTAAATCAGTAAATGCCTTAACTAAATAATCAATTTCATCAGCACTTAAGGCTAAACCAAATGCAACGTTAGCTTCTTCAAGGGCTTTTTTCCCTTGTCCAAGAATGTCTACAGTACGCATTGGTTCACCGACATTTTCTCCAAAAATAACTTCTGGATTAATGTTGGCATCAACCACACTTTCGGTCATGCGGTCATGAATTATGACTTTAATTCGATCTTTTTGTACTTCTGATAGAGTCTTGTCCTCATAGAGAACAAACTCATAACAAGTTCCTCGTTCAACACGTAGAACCTTCTTTAAACCACAATTTCGAACAATATCCGTAGCTTTGGAAGCCCAAGGTGAAATGGTTCCAATACGTGGAATGACCAAAAACCTTTCAGCTTGATCAACTAATAAAGCTTTTTCACCATAAGTTAGGATCTTTTCAAGCTGTTGCATCTCTTCAGTTGTTAAAACCTCTGAAGTATGTACAAAATGAATATATCGAGTATTCAGTGTTGCAACCTCTGGTGCAAAAACACGAATACGACTCAGTAATCGATCGGTACGGAAATCAGAAAGTGCTCTAGGAGCATTAAGACAGAACATCAAGTTGGAATTTGTCATTGAATACGCCCTTTCTTGAATGAACAAAAAAGGACAACCTCCAAGCAGATAGCAATATAAAAGACCGACTGATTAAGCATCAGACGGGGCGTGCCTCAAATTTTTTAATTATAAGTAATAACAAGCTGTAACAAAGATTTTCAAGGATCTTTAGGATACATAAATGAAAACCCTCGATATCGCATTCGAATCGAGGGCATTTCAAGCTTAAATTTTATGGAATCAATATAGCTCGATAATCATTAATATTTGTGCGAGTAGGACCCGTATCAAACAGATCATCTAATCGACCAAAGAACTCATGAGCATTATGTTCTTTAAGGAATAACTTAGGATCTAAATTTGCCTTATGAGCTCGTTCCATTGTATCGGGACGTAAAATCGCTCCAGCACTCTCACCGTTACCGTCGACACCATCGGTATCTGCAGCTAAGGCGTAAATTTTCTCCCCTTGCAATTCATCAGCTAAAGCCAAAAGGAATTCAGAGCAGGGTCCACCCTTACCAATCTGTCTTCCGGTCAGTGTTACCGTACATTCACCTCCTGAAAGAAGTACTACCGGCTTACGTCTCGGTTTAGAAAGTTCGAGTCGAATCTTACGAGAAACTTGTAAAGCAACTGCGCGTGCTTCGCCCACAATATCATCGCCAATGATCACAGGACGCAAGCCTTGCTCTTTAAAGTAGGCCGCAGCGGCCTGTAAACCTTTAAACGAATTTGCAACGATCTTATTTTTAACGCCACGCATACGTACGTCGCCAATCTTTGGTGTTTCACCAATTAGACCACGAGCACCATTCCTTAAGTGCTCTACGATCGATTCTGGAGCCTGTACTTGAGCCTGACTCAAATACCATAGAGCATCTGCATAGGTAGAAAAATCTTCAGCACAAGGACCTGAAGCGATATCAGATGGGTTATCACCAACCGTATCTGAAATGATCAATGCTAAAACATCGGCTCCCTTAGCCCGAGCCATTAAAGCGAGTTGTCCGCCTTTAACTTTTGAGACGTGTTTACGTACCGCATTAATATGGTCAATACTTGTTCCCGATTTCAGAAGATCTTCTGTTACTTGGCGTACATCTTCCATCGATACGCCATCAACAGGCATAGAAAGTAAGCTAGAACCACCACCGGAAATTAATGCTAAAAGTAAATCGCCCTCACGAAGTTTATCGACTTCCTTCATCATGGCTTCAGTCGCTTCCAAATTCGACTGATCGGGAATTGGATGAGACGCCTCTAACACTTTAATTTTGTTAGTCTTCTCCCCATAGCCATAGCGAGTGATGACAACGCCTTCGAGTTCTTTTTCTGGCCAAGCTTCTTCGACCGCAGCGGCCATGCTTGCCGTTGCCTTTCCTGCACCAACAACAATGACTCGCCCCTCGAAACCATACGGAACGTGCGGGGCGACGACTTTATGCGGGTCCGCCGCATCGATAGCTGCGTGGAACGAGTCCATCAGCATCTTTTCAAATCGATCTAGTTCTTTTTTCAATCCAAGCCTCTCACCGTTTTTCCAAGTTTCTAAGATATTTAGCTGTTTTACTAGACGGGATTGTTCCTACCTGTTCTGGAGTTCCCTCTGCAACAACTTGACCACCTCCGTCTCCACCAGAGGGGCCTATATCAATAACCCAGTCTGCTGCCTTAATGACATCTAAATTATGTTCAATAATGATCAACGTATTTCCCGCTGACCGTAATTGTCCCAAAACCCCTAAAAGAACGTCAACATCCTTAAAGTGTAGGCCTGTCGTTGGTTCATCTAGGATATAAAGCGTTTTACCAGTTGACCGCTTTGATAACTCCTGAGCCAACTTAACTCTTTGAGCTTCTCCACCTGACAAAGTCGTTGCACTCTGTCCCAGTTTTATATAGCCCAAACCAACATCGACTAATGTCTTTAATTTTCGACTAATTGCAGGAACATTACTAAAAAGTTCTAATGCACTTTCAATCGTCATATCCAAGACTTGTGCGATGTTGTAACCCTTGTACAAAACATCTAAAGTCTCTCGATTGTATCTATTTCCGTGACAAACGTCACATGGAACATATAAATCCGGCAAGAAATTCATCTCGACCTTAATCAGACCATCTCCCTCACAGGCCTCACAACGCCCCCCTTTGACATTAAAGGAAAAACGTCCTGGACCATAACCTCGCTCCTTTGCCGTCGGTGTTTCTGCAAAAAGATCCCGTATAGCTGAAAAAACTCCCGTATAAGTAGCTGGATTTGATCGAGGTGTTTTCCCGATGGGACTTTGATCCACATTGATCACCTTATCAAAATACTCAAGTCCTTCAATACTTTCATACGGCAACGCCTCAACATTCATCATCCGATTCAGATAGCGAGCTGTGATGGGATAAAGCGTTTCATTAATTAAACTCGACTTCCCGGACCCAGAAACACCACTAACAACCGTCATGAGTCCAACAGGAAAGGATACCGTGATGTTTTTAAGATTATGTCCTGTTGCACCATGCAACGTTAAATATCGACCATCAGGACTTAATCGCTTCGCTGAATAACAAACCGTCTGTTTTCCACTCAAATAGGCTCCCGTTAGAGATTTAGGATTTTGCTCTAGTTCTTTAGGAGCTCCCTGTGCAGTAATCTCACCACCGTGAGTTCCAGCGGCAGGTCCCATGTCGATCACACAATCAGCGGCTCGGATCGTATCCTCATCGTGTTCCACTACAATAACGGTATTTCCTAAATCTCTTAATTGTTTGAGCGTTTCAATCAGTCGTTCATTATCAACCTGATGCAGACCAATAGATGGCTCATCTAATACATACATAACACCCGTAAGACGAGAACCGATTTGTCCTGCTAAACGTATACGTTGAGCCTCCCCTCCCGAAAGCGTATCCGCTCTACGGTCCAATGTCAGATATCCAATACCGACATTCAAAAGGAATCTCAATCGATTCACAATTTCTTCAACGATTGATTTACCAATTTCAGCCTTACTACCAATTAATTCAAGTCTTTGAAAATATTCAAAACATTCAGTTAACGAAAGACTAGAAATTTTGGCAAAATTCGCTTTTTGTTCTTTTTCTCCGATAAAGGTGAAGCGAGCGGCTTCGCACAGTCTTTCACCATTACAGGTTGGACATTTGGATAAACTGCGCCAACGTTGATAACTCTCCTTGACCGTTTCACTATCGGTATTCCTATAACGACGCTCAGAAATAGGAATAATTCCTTCAAACGGGTGCTCTAATACAGCTTTTTCTCCAGTACCGTCTTCATAAGTCACCGCAATTGCATTTTCTGTTCCGTACAGAACCGTTTTCTGAACCGAATCACTCAGTTCATTCCACACGGTATCCAAAGAAAAATTCATCGCCTCTGAAAGGGCTTGTAATAAGGGATAGTTATGTTTATTTCTCTTATCCCAGCCTTCTATTGCACCACAACTTAAAGATAGATCTGGAAACTGCACAATTTTCTCAGGATCAAATTGTTCAACTAATCCCAATCCAGAACACTCACGACAACTGCCTTGAGGACTATTAAAGGAAAAATTTTTAGGTTCTAGTACGTCTACAGTATATCCACAATCAGGACAAGCGAATTTATCTGTAAATCGTCTTTCTGTGTTGTGATCGATATCAACAACGGTAGCGATTCCTTTGGTTAGACGAAGAGATGCTTCGATCGACTCTGCAATTCGCTGTCTTGCATCTGCTCTGATCTTTAATCGATCTACAACCACTTCAATCGTATGACAACATTGTGCATCCAATTCAGGCCACTCAGGTAACTGATACATCACGCCATCAATTCGAACACGCGTATAACCACGAACTTGTAAGTCATTTAGTAGATGTTGATGGGTTCCTTGAGTTTCTTTAACAATAGGAGCCAATACCATGATTTTTGTTTCTTCTGGTATAGCTAAAACATCATCGACCATCTCGGATATTGAATGAATCGACAACGGAATATTGTGGTGAGGACAATAAGGCACACCAATTCTGGCAAAAAGTAGTCTGAGGTAATCATTAATTTCCGTACTCGTGCCTACGGTCGAACGAGGATTACGATTAGAGACCTTTTGTTCAATCGCAATCGCTGGAGACAATCCTTCGATTAAATCTACGTCAGCCTTTCCCATCAGTTCAAGGAATTGTCGAGCATAAGGAGAAAGGCTTTCAACGTAACGTCTTTGGCCTTCAGCGTACAACGTATCAAACGCCAATGAACTTTTACCCGAACCAGACATTCCTGTAATCACAACCAATTGATCACGTGGAATATCAACATCAACATTCTTTAGATTGTGCGTTCGAGCACCTCGAACTTTAATATATCCCATTGAAAAATCACCTGAAGAACAATCTTATGAATATAACGTTTTTGTGTACTTTTTTCAGCTTACTGCAAAGCACAATCTAGTGATAACAGCTAAAATTCAGAAATTAAATACATGGAATAAGTCATGGCATCAGTAAATAAAGTCATTTTGATTGGAAATCTTGGTCGAGATCCAGAAACCCGTTATACCACTGAAGGTAGTATGCCAATTACTACTTTGGCATTGGCAACAACTCGCGTCTATAAAAATCAAGCTGGACAGAAAGTTGAGGAAACAGAATGGCATCGTGTCATCTTGTTTTCCCGATTAGCAGAAATCTGCCAACAATATCTTAGAAAAGGTTCTAGTGTTTATATTGAAGGTCGTTTAAGAACCCGTAAATGGGAAAAAGATGGACAAACACACTACGCTACAGAAATCGTAGGCGAATCCATGCAAATGCTTGGTGGTCGTGCTCAAACTCAAGGAGCACCGGTTGCTCAACCCGCTGATGAATTTGAAACATTTAGTCGCACTCAACCCATGCGTAGCGCACCGATGAGTTCTGCTCCAACTCAAAGAACAGCTTCTCAGATTGCTGAACCAATCGATACATTAGACGAAGACATTCCGTTCTAATAGTTGAGGTATCCGTTTAATCAAAAATCTCGTTTTCCTACAATTGGCAAAACGAGATTTTTATTATCTAATAAAAGAATAAGTGATCACTCACTTCCTTCTCAAGCTCTAT
>CAZBHT010000042.1:0-10867 GCA_964491655.1 uncultured Burkholderiaceae bacterium | reverse complement strand
CGAAACTCAGATCCAAGAATACCTTCATATTTGTGATGAATTAGGGCTTTCTGCTTTAGTAGAAGCGCATGATGAGCGAGAAGTGGAGAAAGCACTTAGGGCTAGAGCTCGTATGATTGGAGTCAATAATCGTAATTTAAAAGATTTTTCAGTTGATACCGATAACAGTCGAAGACTGAGAGAATTAATTCCTCAAGAGGTTTTATTTGTTTCAGAAAGTGGAGTCCGTAATACTGAAGATGTTATAAAACTTCGTGAAATTGGAGCTGATGCGGTCTTAATCGGTGAAACTCTAATGAGAGCCTCTAATAAAAAGGCAAAACTAGCGGAGTTACGGGGTTTAACCTTATAGCAATAATAGAACTCTGTATGCGGTAGTCGTGAAAGAAGCGTATAAAAACGTTACTATTCTATGTAAGTGACGCCCGTGTGCGTATGGAATGGGCTTCTAATTAAAATTTAAATAAATTCCATCTTTATGTTGCATCGCTAAATGGATGGAATAAAAGATAAAGCAAAACGACAACGTCTATCGATGTTGTTCGAAAGGAAAATGGAATATGACAAACCCCAACGGACGATTTGGTATTCATGGAGGTCAATATGTCCCAGAGACATTGATGAATGCCATCAATGAATTGGAAGAGGCGTATAACTACTATAAAAACAATTCCGAATTTAACAAAGAGTTAACGGAACTTTTTAATGAGTATGCCGGAAGGCCCTCCAAGTTGTATTTTGCCCAGAAGATGACTGAAGATTTGGGTGGAGCAAAAATCTATCTCAAACGTGAGGACTTAAACCATACGGGAGCCCATAAAATCAATAACGTACTTGGTCAGGCTCTTTTAGCAAAAAAGATGGGTAAAACTCGTTTGATTGCAGAAACAGGTGCGGGTCAGCATGGTGTGGCTACCGCAACGGCCGCGGCTCTGATGGGGATGGAATGCGTTGTGTTTATGGGGGAAGAAGATACCATTCGCCAAGCCCTTAATGTCTATCGCATGCGTTTGCTTGGGGCTACTGTTGTTCCGGTAACCAGCGGTACTGCAACGCTAAAGGATGCTGTATCAGAAGCAATGCGTGAATGGACCTCCAGAATTAGCGATACGCACTATTGCTTGGGTTCTGTAATGGGACCACATCCGTTCCCAACGATTGTTCGAGATTTCCAGGCGGTTATTTCCAAAGAAATTAAGGAACAAATTTTAGAAAAAGAAGGCCGACTTCCAGATGCCGTCATAGCTTGTGTGGGTGGTGGCTCAAATGCGATCGGTAGCTTCTATCATTTTATTGAAGATCAAGGAGTTCGATTGATTGGTTGCGAAGCGGCGGGGCGCGGTATCGATACCTTTGAAACCGCGGCGACGATCAACGTGGGTAAAGTCGGGATCTTCCATGGTATGAAGTCTTATTTCTGCCAGGATCAATACGGACAGATCGCACCAGTTTATTCGATTTCCGCTGGTCTTGATTATCCAGGTGTTGGTCCAGAACATGCTTATCTGTACGATATTGGTCGAGCTGAGTATGTTGCGATAACAGATGATGAAGCAGTTAATGCTTTTGAATATCTTGCAAAGACAGAAGGTATTATTCCTGCAATTGAATCATCTCATGCGATTGCTCATGCATTAAAGATTGCTCCAACGATGGAACAGGACAAAATTATTGTCATTACGGTGTCCGGTCGAGGTGATAAGGACTGCGCGGCTATTGCACGCTATAGAGGGGAAGATATCCATGAGTAATATTAAAAAAGCATTTGAAAACGGCAAGGCTTTCATTGCCTTTGTTACTTGTGGTGATCCGGATTTGGAAACCACGGCAACTACAATTCGTGAGGCCGTTAAAAATGGGGCAGACTTAATTGAATTGGGAATCCCATTCTCAGACCCTACTGCCGAAGGACCTGTAATACAGGAGGGAAGTCTTCGTGCCTTAAAAGGTGGAGTTACAACGGATAAGGTTTTTGATTTCGTTCGACAGTTGCGTAAGGATGTTTCCGTTCCGATGGTCTTTATGACCTATGCGAACGTGGTGTTCTCTTATGGGCCAGAACGATTTATCTCTACATGTCAAGAGGTCGGAATGGACGGAATTATCTTACCGGATTTACCATTTGAGGAAAAAGAAGAGTTTTTACCTCTTTGCCGTAAGTATGGGGTTGATTTGGTATCACTGATTGCACCGACATCCGAAAATCGTGTTGCTATGATTGCAAAAGAGGCAGAAGGCTTTTTGTATATTATTTCAAGCTTAGGTGTTACGGGTCCTAGGGATGAAATCAAAACCGACCTTGAATCGATTGTTCGTATCGTAAGAGAAAATACTGATATTCCGTGTGCTATTGGATTTGGTATTTCAACACCGGAGCAAGCTAAGAAAATGGCCGATCTTTCCGACGGTGCAATTGTGGGATCTGCGATTGTTAAGTTATTAAAAAAACATGGTAAAGAGGCACCGAAATACATCGGCGAATACGTTAAATCTATGAAGGATGCTATAAGGTAAGTTACACATCTTATTACGTATGAAAAGAGTGCCACAATTTTTCAAATCAATGAAAAATTGTGGCAAAACTATAAGGAGATCGAAAAAATTAGATCCTTAAAAAGGATCGAAATTTTTTCGATTACTTCGTTCAATAGGCCGTTTACTAATATTGGAAATCAGGTTGTAAAAACTGAAATTTTTTATAACCTCACTGATGATAGATTCCGTTTCAAACCCCATAGGTACGTTACTTTTTTAGTGAATCTCGCTAAACTCACAAGAAATCACGAATTTAGAGAAAATATCATGTTCAAAATTTCTATTCCGACTGAGTATTATTTTGGAAGCGGTGCTTTAGACCGAATTGCCGATATGTCATTGCCAGGTAAAAAAGCTTTAATTTGTACGACACGAGGTAAGTCGGTACGTCGCTACGGATACTTGTCGCGTTTAGAACGAGCGTTAGAACAGAAAAATGTAGCATATGTGTTGTTTGATGAACTTGAGCCAAATCCGACTAAAGATTCCATCATGTCGGCTTCATTACGTGCAAGACAACACGGTTGTGATTTTATTATTGGTTTTGGTGGTGGTTCTGCGATGGACGCCTCTAAGGCTATTGCTTTTATGGCGGTAAATTCTGGAGATCTTTGGGATTACTGTACGAGAGGGACCGGTAAAGGAAAGGTGCCTGAAAAAGAAGCACTTCCGATCGTTTGTATTTCAACTACCGCAGGTACCGGTAGTGAACTTGATGCTGGAGCGGTAATTACGAATACGCAAACTGGCGAAAAAAGTGGAGTCGGAATCCCCGGACTATTTCCTACCATCTCCATTGTAGATCCAGATTTAACATTAACCGTACCACCACAACAAACAGCCTTCCAGGGTTTAGATACGTTTTATCACGTGGCCGAGGGTTACATTTCAAAAGCGTCTAATTTGATGAGTGAAATGTTTGCTCTAACCGCTGTGGAACGCACGGCAAAGTATCTTCCCGTGTGTGTTCAAGATGGCAATAATCTCGAAGCTCGGACTCAGATGTCTTTTGCTAATTCTTTGGGAGGATTGGTGATGGCTTGTGGTCGCTTAACGAGTCAACATCCGTTAGAGCATGTATTAAGTGCCCATTATCCGGATTTACCTCATGGTGCCGGGTTACTGTTACTCGCCCCTTCTTATTTTGCAACGTTGATTCGGAAAGGGGCTGTGCCTGAAAAGTTTGTGACTTTGGCTCAAACAATGGGCATGAAAGACGCATCCAAACCAGAAGATTTTTTAGAAGTCCATCGGAATTTATTAGTAGCCTGTGGTGTCTCTGAAATAAAAATGAGTGATTATGGAATTCGTTTTGAAGAATTAAAAGGTTTTGCTTCAGAGGCGGTCAAGGCTATGGGATTTCCTTTCAAGAGTGATCCTGTCTTCCTTTCTGAAAATGATTATGTTCAGATTTATGAATCCGCTTGGCGATAGTTTTAAAGTTGCTACGGGTAATGAGTTGTTTTTAAATGCTTAAAGAAAAATTAAAACAGTTAGTGACTCAAAAGCAATTTACTGATGAAGAAATTGTGTTGCTTTTGGGGTTAACAGATCCTGAGGATTGTCGCATTCTGAGAGATGAGGCGTATGTTCGTACTACGGAACTCATGGGTGATAAGGTTTATTACCGAGGTCTTATTGAGTTTTCAAATATATGTACTGCTAATTGTCGCTACTGTGGTATTCGAAAAGCAAATCATCAAGTAAATCGCTATCTCATGACTAAAGAAGAGATAGTGGAACAGGCGGTCTGGGCGGCAAATCAGGGCTACGGTAGTGTTTGTTTGCAATCCGGTGAACGACACGATGAAAAATACATTAACTTTGTTTGTGAGGTTCTAGAGGAAATTCATCAAAAGACTGTTAGTCCCATGTTGCCCAATGGGGTTGGCATTACTTTGTCATTAGGTGATCATCCTAAGGAAGTTTATGAACGCTGGGCTCAAGCCAGTGGAAATCGAGAAAATCTTCGCTATTTGGCTCGATTTGAAACATCGAATCAGAAATTATTTGATTACTTACATAGTACGCCAGGTAAAAACGAGAAAAATCTTCAACATCGCTTCGAGTGCCTTAAAGCTTTGCGCGAATGTGGTTACCAAGTCGGAACGGGAGTCATGATTGGTATTCCGGGACAAACTCTAGAGGATCTATGCCGTGATATTCGTACATTCCAAAAAGTAGATGCGGATATGATTGGAATGGGACCTTATCTTATGAGCGAAGGGGCAGAGCTAGGGGCATTAGGTCAACGTAATCCTAAAGAGTTAATGCAGTTGTCGTTAAATATGATTGCGGTGACTCGTTTGGTGTTGGGGAATGTGAATATCGCTGCGGCGACCGCACTTCAAGTGCTAGAACCCGAAGGGCGAGAAATGGGCATTGAGTACGGTTGCAATATCGTAATGCCCAATATTTCACCTCTAAAATATCGTGCTGGTTATCAGTTATACGATAACAAACCCTGTATTGAGGATGAACCAACACAATGCGCTTCTTGTCTAGAGAGTCGTATTCTTTCTAGAGGCAGAAAAGTAGGTTGGAATCTCTCTGGTTCATCTCGTAAGTGGTTGCAACGAAATGGAAAACCGGATGAGAAGTTACCTTTCGTTTCCGTGAAATCAGATGAAAAACGTCCGATTTGGATTAAAGCGATCTAAGTGTAAAATGGCACCATTGTTATTCTGAGAGGTAAGTGCATGCGTAACCGACTGGTTGTGGCTAATTGGAAAATGAATGGCTCGTTGGCTAGCAATGAAGCTTGGATTAAGGAATATGCCACGTTAACAAAATCTCAAGATGTTGAAGTGGCGGTGTGTGCGCCTTTTGTTTATTTGCCTCAAATGCGCACTCAAATTAATGAAGTAACTTTACCGATCGCGCTCGGAGCTGAAAATTGTTCAGCTTATACAGTAGGAGCTTATACCGGTGAAGTTAGTTGTTCGATGCTCTCTGATATTGGATGCCAATGGGTGATTGTCGGACATTCTGAACGTCGTCAACTGTTTGGTGAAACCGACCAAGATGTAGCACAAAAAGTTAAATTGGCTATGGAGGCAGGTTTAAAACCAATCGTTTGTGTTGGTGAAACATTAGAGGAACAAGAGGCTGGCAATACGGTTGATGTCGTTTGTCGTCAATTAAATGCGGTATTAGATGCGGTTGGTGTTTCTGCCTTAGCTGAAAATGGAGCGATTGCATATGAACCGGTTTGGGCAATTGGAACCGGGAAAACCGCAACACCTCAACAAGCTGAATTAGTTCACGCAGTGCTTCGTGATAGTGTAGAATCACGTGATTCTGTAGCAGGTAAGAAAATTCGTATTTTGTATGGTGGTTCTGTAAAACCGTCCAATGCATCGGATCTTTTTGCTTGTAATGATATTGATGGAGGGCTCATTGGTGGAGCCGCTCTGAATCCTCGTGAATTTCATGCGATTGTGTGCGCAGCACAATCCTTAACTGAAACGGTAATTTAAAAATGCAATTTATGGTGACTATTGCAGTTGTGCTTCAGATTATTAGTGCAATTGCGATTATTGTTCTCGTACTTTTACAGCATGGTAAGGGTGCTGACATGGGAGCGGCGTTCGGTGGCGGTGCTTCTGGCTCTTTGTTCGGAGCTACAGGTTCTGCAAATTTCTTGTCTCGCTCTACGGCGATCGCAGCGACCGTGTTCTTCTGCTCGACATTGGCCATTACTTTAGGTGGCCAGGTAAAGCGCGCTCCTGTTGCCGGTGGTGTTTTGACAACAGTAACGACAGAACAAACCGCTCCAGCTCAGACCTCAACCGATAAGCCTGTGGCTCCAGCAACTCGTTCAAGTGAAATTCCACAGTAATTTCATTTCGAATAAAAAGAAGGGGATGTTGCAAAAGTCATTATTTGAGTTTTTGTGAACATCTCCTTTTTATCACTTATTTCCTCATATTTTGATTGTTTTTCTAAATAGCTTTGGAATTCTTATAAATCAGAATTATCCAAAAGCATCAAATACTTCGTTCCTCCACTTATAGCGAGAAGGAGTAAGACAATCGCAGTTCATTGGTTTTAAAATTGTTAATGTTAAGTAAGTTCCTAACAGGACATACTTGCTTTAGTACGCAACGAGTTCGACTCTCAATACGTGTTTTTTATTAATAAATTTCAATAAGTAAGAGTTATTGGACGATAAAAAAGGGATGCTGTTCATATCCCATGTTGAACATAGGACTTTTGCCCCCCCTTTTTTTTTATGCCTTGAATCAGAAAATTCAATTTGTTTTTAATATTCTGACTTTAATAATATCTTCTCGTAATTATCTGATTTTGAACTAGCCCCTATCAGATAGGACTCCCCACTTGACCAATAAATAATACTAAAAAATCTGTTTACAGGGCCATCGGATGAATCACGGACGTTGCAGTTCGTCTGCGGTTAATCACGACATTTTCCTGATACAAGGGTTTTATTTCCGACTTACAGTGCTTTGCTCGAAATTCTTTTGGTGATTGATATCCGAGTGCAGAGTGAGGATGTTCCTCGTTATACAAGCGCACAATACCTAATAGTTGTTTTAGAGCGATTTTGGCTGTACTGAGATCAATAAAGGGTAAATAGTCCCGCTTTAGCGTTTGCACCATACTTTCTGCCATCCCGTTCGATTCAGGACTACAGACGGCTGTGCGACAGCGTTGCAAGTTCAGTTCCATTATCAAATGTTTGGTTTTTACCGATCGATACGCAGAACCGTTATCCGATAAAAATTGCACTCGTGGATGATGTACATAATCACCAAATCGCTTCTCAACCGCTAAAATCATTGCCTCTCTAACCATCCAACCAGAAAGTCCCCTTCCTGTTTTTGCTACAAAAGAAATCAACTCTCGATCACAACAATCCAGTACGAAGGTCATTGATATGGACTCACCATTGAGGCATT
Source organism: uncultured Burkholderiaceae bacterium (assembly GCA_964491655.1). Lineage (GTDB taxonomy): Bacteria > Pseudomonadota > Gammaproteobacteria > Burkholderiales > Burkholderiaceae_F > JAFTYR01. Next base: position 3,410 of record CAZBHT010000042.1, on the reverse strand, counting down.
TAAATTCAAGACCGTCAGAACACCAACGCCTATCCGATACCGACACACTTACCTTGCCATTATGCGAGCGATGGTGTTCCGGAAGTTTCTGCTTCTCACGCAGTAGTAATCCGTTGTTTTTCAAAATACGGTAGATTCGTTTGTGATTTACGACAACTTGACCGAGCTTTCTACGCTCTCGATTAATCAAGGCTTGGAGCCGACGATAACCAAAGCTAGGAAAGCGTTTTAGCAACGATCGAATCTGTAATAACAACGGAGCATCTTAATGATTTTGACTACCGGGTCGAGTTATTTGAGTTTGACTCGTTTTTTTCTTTTTGAATAAGTTCGAGCGCGTTAGCTTAAGAGCCGATGCAACCAATCCAACGGCATGACCTTTTTGAATGAGCGCTAACGCGCAATCCATTTTTTTGATTTAGCAATCTCCAAGGCTTCTTCCAAAACAGCTTTCTCTGCCGTAGTCTTACCTAATAAACGTTGTAATCGTTTGATTTCATCCAGTGCTTTTGCATATGCATTGGCCGGAACAGCGGCTTGATCTGTCTGTATGGATACCAACGAACCTTGGCGATGTTGGGAACGCCATTTAAATAACAAAGAAGGAGAAATCGAGTGACGACGTGCAACAGAACTGACATTTTCACCTTCTAAGAAGGTTTCTTCAACTAAAGCTAAGCGCTCTTCGGCTGTATAAGATCGACGTTTCTGTCTAATCACAACACAATTCGGATCCTTAGTACTAGGCATAGAACTAGTGCTAAGACTATATCTATCACTAGTCATAAGGTTGACAACGTCCAAAAGTTTGTCGTTTGGGTTACTGGGCATAATGAACCTCCAATTTGAATTTTAAGTCAAATAGGATGTCCTCTTTTTTAGGGGGCTCGCTTCATAATTATCTGATTTTATTTCTATAATTTCATCTGTCCTCATCATTCTAAGGGAGAAAATAATGCCTAAGGCACTACATATTCATCCGATGGATAATGTCGCTGTTTGTACTTCAGAAGTTCACATCGGAGATACGGTTGAAATTATTGAATCTGATGGCAGTAAAAGTTCGATTACTGCGACAGGCACTATTGCTTTTTGTAACAAAATCGCATTAGTGGATATCGAAAAAGGTCAAGACGTTTTGAAATACGGAGAAGTGATAGGGAAAGCAACCAATTTGATCCCGTTCGGTTCGTTAGTTAATGATCAAAATATTGCTAGCCAACCCCGTTCATACGCCGATGAATATATTCAGATAGGAGACTAGTTATGCACTTTATGGGCTATAAACGTAGTGATGGTAAGGTTGGTGTCCGTAATCATGTCTTGATCTTGCCGGGATGTGCATGTGCTTCTGAAACGTGCCGTACTGTTGCCTCTCAGGTCAAAGGTACTAGGAATGTAATTATTAATGTTGGGTGTTCTGACGTTGCGGCAAACACCGAAATTACACAAAGAGTTTTAACCGGATTTGCGTTAAATGCCAATGTTTATGGTGTTGTGATCATTGGTTTAGGTTGTGAAACGGTTGGACACAAGGAGTTAGCTGAGAAAATTCGTAAATTAACGAATAAACCGGTTGTTTCTTTTGGTATTCAGGAAGAGGGTGGTACGGTTGAAACAGCGGCTTTGGCGGTACGGGCGGCTCGGAAAATGGTTGAAGAAGCCAGTCAGCAGGTTCGAGAAAAATGTCCTGTTTCAGACCTATTCGTAGCGATTGAATGTGGTGGATCCGATGCAACAAGTGGAATTGCATCAAATCCTGCTGTCGGTTACATGTCAGATTTGGTTGTTGACCGAGGTGGTACGACCATGATGAGTGAGACGGTGGAGTTTATTGGAGCCGAACATGTTTTAGCTAGACGGGGAGCAACACCAGAAATTCATAATCAGATAATACAAATTTGTGAAGATTATGAAAAACATTTAGCTCAAGCAGGGCAAGATTGCCGTACAGGACAACCTACACCAGGTAATAAACTAGGCGGTTTATCAACAATTGAAGAAAAAAGTTTAGGATGTATCCACAAAGGTGGGACTCGTCCGGTCGTAGAAGTGTTAGCCGAGGCGGTTCGTCCAACTAAAAAGGGTGCCTTGATCATGGATACCCCAGGATACGATATTTCTTCTGTGACTAGTATGGTTGCCGGTGGAGCTACTGTAGTTGTTTTCACAACAGGACGCGGGACACCAACTGGTCATGCATTAGCACCGGTAATTAAGGTAACGGGTAATCCTACAACAGCAACCCGAATGAAAGATAACATGGATATAGATGTGTCGGGTATTTTGGAAGCTGAGGAATCAATTCATCAAGCCGGAGAGAGAATTTTTAAAGAAGTTCTAGATGTTGCTAATGGCAAAGTAACCAAAGCAGAAGCGCTTGGTTTTTCCGATATCGCAGTTGATCACGTCTGTCGGTATATCTAGTTAAATATTCATTGACATCCCTAAGGAATCCCTTAGGGATGAGTCATTAATTATTATTCTGATTTAATCATTCCTTTTAATAGGCTATAGAGGCTGAAAACAGTCTTTTTTCTCATTTTTTAATGAAAATATCTTCTTTTTTATAAATAACTTAAAAAAAGTTCTGTCTTTATGTGTGTCTAGGTTATCATTTAGTTACAACTTTATCCCGATGGAGAGAAAAATGTCGTGTTGGTTACAAACAAAGAGCTGGGAAGAAGCAAAAATCGCCATTGAAAAGAGTAAAGGGGTAGCGATTATTCCTGTGGGTAGCGTAGAACAACATGGGTTACATTTGCCAGTCGGTACGGATACGTATGTAGCGATGACTTTGGCAGAGGAAGCCGCGGAGCAAACCGATGCTATTGTGGTTCCTCCTGTGTGGTTCGGTTGGAGTCCGCACCATATGGTACTTCCTGGTACTGTAACAATCCGTCCTGAAGTTCTAATTGAACTAACCTATGACATCATTAAATCTCTTTCTGATCACGGTTTAAAGAAAATCATTTTGATCAATGGGCACCGTATCGTAAATGTGGTCTGGATGCAGATCTGTGCTCAAAGAGCTCAGACCGATTTAGGAGTTACGATTAAAATCTTCGATCCAGCCTATATGAGTAAAGATATTGTGGGTTCATTGGGATTTGGTCCCGTGGGACACGCAGAAGAGGTTGAGACCTCTCACATGATGGCCCGTTATCCGGATTTAGTTCATTTAGAAAAAGCGGTAGATAATCCGATAAAAGATACACCACTATATTCTGTGGATCCGTGTTACACACATGACACGCTCTGTTATGTACCGAGTACGCTGGAGCATGCAAGGCACGCGGCGAGGGTGTCTGGAGGTTGTACAGGAGAGCCAACAAAATCCGACGCCGAGAAGGGTCGTATTTATCACGAACATTTAGTTAAAAATCTAGTCTCCGTCATCCAAAGTTTGC
>CAZBHT010000041.1:2558-10921 GCA_964491655.1 uncultured Burkholderiaceae bacterium | reverse complement strand
CCATTGCAGTAAACTAATTGAAATTTTAACTGTCTAAAAAACTATTACCGATTCAGCCTTGAACTTTCACCAATATGTCATGAAAAATTAAAGAATCATTTTTAATTTTTCGACAACACCTTGATCCGCAGGAAGCCAATCGACAGTATCCAATGTTTCCTTAGTTAACCACTTTGCGGCCATATGTTCATTAAGAACAAGCGAACCCTCCTTGATTAAACAAAGAAAACAATGCATTGTTAAATGAAAATTTGGATAATCAAACTCAACAGTTTCAACTAATTGACCAACAGTAACTTCAACATTTAACTCTTCATGAATCTCGCGAACAACAGCCTCTTCTGGAGATTCGTCTTTTTCCATCTTACCGCCAGGAAACTCCCAGCCTCCCTTGAAATCACCATAACCACGTTGTGTAGCTAATATTTTGTCGCCATCTTGAATAATCGCGGCGACAACCTCAATTGTTTTCATCATTGTTCTCCAACCAAATAATCATAAATATCAGCTCGAACCGGAACGTCGAGACGATAATGAATCTCAAAAGCAGTATCATTCGATACCTCAAGTTCTACTACTTCAGGCTGGCCATAGGCCTCAATTTCACCTAAGAAATAAAATTCTTTAGTTTCTTTATCGTCTTTATTTTTTCTGACAAATAAAAAGATACGATTTTCTTGATCTGCTTCTGTGCGTTTGTAAATATGATCCGCATCCGATGAATTTTCATTTCTCGGATGTTTCGATAAAGCAATCAATTCAGATGAAGACACAAATCGATCCTCATACTGAATAGCTGTATCACTTTTGTGATAATTGATAAAGACAGGGAATGTTTTTGTTTCTTGATGGTAGAAATATCCACCAATAATCTGTGCGTTAACTTTAGTAGTCCAGTTTAATAAATGGCAAACATCTTCATAGGTATATTTTTCATACAGGACTAAGTGTGTGTCTTTATAACGATTACGATACCGCGTTTCGAAACGTCTGATTCCGAAATCAATTATCTCTTGTAACGTATCCTTAAAAATTGATTTTTTTAGTAACTGATTAAAAAGAAGTGATCTCAAATAATCACCAGCTTTTTCTTGGACAAACACGCAAGAATTAAATTTTGTCTGTTTAGAAAAACTATTGGTCAAAATAGAAACAACCGATCGGTAATCATTTGAACCTAAGTTCAACGAATATTTAGTTAGCAACCTCGACTTAACTAATGACAAAATCGGAGTATTAGACTTCAGCATTTCATCAAGAAATACCAATTCATGTACTCTCTTGCCCGAGCTTAATTTTGTTGATACAAAATTAATAATTTGCTCTTCTTGCGACTCAAAACTAACCGTATAACTTTTCTCTACTTCGCGAAGAAATGCATGATAGGACCCGTACGCGTTAACAATCTTTAATACATCAACGGCTCCGTATTCATCAAATTCTTTTAAAGTCGGAATACGTCCTAACTTATTTTTTAATTCTTGATATTTTGACTTCAAAAACTTTTTATTTTGAGTAGACGCTCCGTCAATAGCCTTATAAATTTCTTTTCGAGCTATTTCATCGAAATAGACAGTCGAAATTCCCGGAATAACCTGTGTACCTGTTGCTACATACCGACGAAGATTGTCTTTGTTATAAGAATTATCTCCTGAAAGGGCAACTGGAATTAAAAAGTTATTTTTATAATTTCCAATAAAATCTAGGATAACTACAAATTCCTTACCCTTAGACTTACGTAGACCACGCCCTAATTGTTGAATAAAGACGATTGGACTTTGTGTAGGACGAATCATAATTATTTGATTCACTTCTGGAATATCAACACCCTCATTAAAAATATCTTGAGTAAAAATATAATCAAGTTGTTTGACATGAGGATCATCTGTAACAAGCCTTGTAATAGCTTCTTCGCGTTCTTCTTGAGTATTTTCTCCAGTTAAATAAGTTGTATTTAGACCTTGACGATTAAATTCTGCCGATAGCTTTTCTGCCTCTTGAATTGACCGACAAAATACAAGGCATTTCACACGATTGCCTGAATAACCATATTTTTTAGATTTCTCAATAAGATGGAAAGCACGCTGCTCAATTTCCAACTTAGAAAAAGAATCTTCCGTCCCTTCATCTGATAATAGCTTTCCGTTGATACTAATATCAGTAATACCAAAATAATGAAACGGACAAAGTAAATCTTCTTCTAATGCATGCTGTAGTCGGATCTCATACGCAATGTGGTGATCAAAAATTTCATAGACATTTTTGTCATCAGGACGATCTGGACTTCCAGTCATTCCAAGCCATAATTTAGGCTTGAAGAAATTCATAATTTTTTTGTATGTTGACGCCGCCGCGTGATGAACTTCATCAATAACAATATAGTCAAAGTCCGTTGGGAAAAATCTATTTAAATTTTCATCTTTAGATAAAGTTTGAATCGTAGCGAACAGAAATGGTGTATTTTTGCTTTTCTCATTCCCTGTAAAAATTCCCATCGCATAAGAATGTCCAAAGACTCTCTGAAAACTTTCTTTTGCCTTTCGAGCAATTTGTTCGCGGTGAACGATAAACAAAACTTTTGATGCCTTAAACTCTTTCATTGCAAAGGCTGACGCATAGGTTTTACCCGTACCTGTTGCTGATATCAATAGTGCTTTATTTGCTCCACCTTCATAAAGCTTTTTAAGGTTAGCAATAAAGCCTCGTTGCATTACATTGGGAGACAGACTCTGTTCTACCGATAATCCATTATCAAGATCTGCCTCTACCTCACGAGAATATTTTTTCCTATTCGCTATATACGTACTTTCATACTGAGTTTTAACATGCCCGTAAGCCTGACAGCATGGATCATTCCAAAGCAAATCAAATTCTCTGCAGAGAGTTTTTGCCATTGCCCCGGTTTCAAGAGAAGCAAAACGTGTATTCCATTCATGATTCACGCATAGGGCCTGAGCTGTCATATTAGAACTACCAATGACGAAGCTGTAATGGCCATTCTTTTTAAATGCATAACTCTTGGTATGGAAGCCTTTTCCGTTATGCGTTTGATACATTCGAAGATCAATATTTTCAAAACGATTTAGATCTTCTAATGCTTTTGGTTGAGAAAAGGTTAAGTAGTCTGTCGTAATAACACGACCACGAACCCCCTTACGCTCCAGCTCATCAAAGATTCCCTTTAACGGAGCAATTCCTGACTCAGTAATGAAGGCAACACAAATATCAAAGGATTCACATTTTTGTAATTCATTCGAAAGAACATTTAAAACCTTCTGTGTGGCACTATTCAAGACTAACTGTGGCCGATATTCATCGTTTGATTGTTTCTTCGAATCAATAAATGCTGTAGCGCTAGCATCAAGAATAGTACTTCGCATATTGTTGGCCCTTTCTTTATTACAGAACGCTCTAATTAAAGTACCACCAATAAACAAGAAAGAGAAAGCCTGCAGTCCTTTTTCCTGGTTCTTTACATTCTTCAAATACAACCACGTAAAGGATATTCAAAATCAAACTGGAAAATATTCAACGTGATGTCGCTAAGCTTTTGGGATATTGTATTGGTAATGCTTATCTTATGAAAAAGCCCGAAAGTCTCAGAGACTCTCGGGCGGTATCTTGGTGGCGAATCAGGGACTCGAACCCCGGACACAAGGATTATGATTCCTCTGCTCTAACCGACTGAGCTAATTCGCCGTAGGAATTGAATTGTATACAACTACTTTTATCTTTGCAAGCACAAAAATCAAATATTTTTCACAAATACCATAAATACGGTATATCAATACATACCATTCATGGATTTTTGATCAATATTTGGCCACAACGCATGGAAATGGTGAACTGGACCATGTCCATCGCCTACGGTCAATGTATCTGCGTGGTTAATGGCTTCGGTGATGTAGTTCTTAGCGGCGCGGGCAGCTAACGGAACATCAGGGGATTGAGGCAGTAACGCAGCTAAGGCTGAGGACAGCGTACATCCTGTACCATGAGTGTTCTTAGTAAACTTACGATCAGCACGCAAACGTATCATTTTCCGACCATCGTAGAGAATATCTTCAGAATAATCCACGCCTTCTCGGTGACCTCCTTTAAGGTAAACCCAACCGTTTCGTTTCTTAAGTTTCCAAAGATCAATGGCTGCGGCTTCCATCAGTTCGTCATTATCAATATCCACACTTTCTAAGAGCGTCTGAGCCTCTGGTAAATTGGGCGTTATGACCGTTGTAATCGGAAGCAATTCTTCTCGCAAAGTTTTAACTGCTTCATCGGCTAAGAGCTTATCTCCACTCTTGGCCACCATAACTGGATCCAACACAATGTATCTTGGACGCCAGTAACGCAAACGATCTGCAATTGCTCGAATCAAATTGGAATCGAATAACATGCCGATTTTGACAGCATCAATTCGTACATCTTCAAAAAGCGTATCAATCTGTTTAACGACAAAATCTGTGGGAACCGGAATGACTCCAAACACTCCCTTAGTATTCTGTGCGGTAACGGCAGTAACCACACCACAAGCATAAGTACCTAATGCACTCATCGCTTTGATATCAGCAAATACTCCGGCACCACCTGATGGGTCAACTCCGGCAATAGAAAGGATGTTATAGGTTGGACGACTCATTTATTCTGCTCACTCAAAATTTCATCAATGATTTGAATAGTTTTTTCTGTCGCACCACGCTTTTCTTCTGAAAAGATCATGGCGTTATCTGCGATTTGATTTCTCAACGATTCCTTTTCAAGAAGTTCTTCGATCTTGTTTAAAGCTTCTGTAGCATCTTTTGCTCGGAGAATAGCGTTCGCATTTTCTGCTTCTTCTACGGCCGTAGCAAAGTTAAAGATACTTGGACCCACGATCGTTGGAACACCAATCGCGCAAGGTTCAATCATGCTTTGTGATCCATAGGGCTCAAAACTACCGCCCATAATCGCAACATCAGCAAGAGCATAGTAAAAACTCATCTCACCCATGCTATCGCCCAACATCATATTGAATTGAGTGGTATTTAAGACTTCATTCCAATGGCGAACCTGAGATCTTCTAACATAAGAGAAACCATGCTTTTCAATCAAAGTACCGACATCATTAAAACGCTGTGGGTGTCGAGGTACAACAAACCATAAAGGGTTTAATGCCTCCCATTTCTCCTTTTGACTTGCTAGTAAAGAAAGGAAAATTTCTTCCTCTCCTTCTCGGGTACTAGCTAAAAGAACGACGAGACGCGTGGTATTTTTCTTTAATTCACGAGCGGTACGAATTTGCGCTAGATTCGGAACATAGTCAAACTTCAAATTCCCCGTGATCACGACATCTTTAGCGCCCGCTTGGATTAAGCGTTGAGCATCCGCTTCACTTTGAGCTAAAGCCTTTGTTAATCGAGCCATCGCCGGCTTTAAAAGATAAGAAAAACGACTGGCTTGATTCAAGGATTTTTCACTTAAACGACCATTAACTAACAAAACCGGCAAATTAAATTTTTCTGCCATGTAAGTTAAATTTGGCCAAACTTCTGTTTCCATTAAAAGACAAATAGAGGGTTGTGTCTGTTTAATGAATTTCTTTACGGCAAATGGGGTATCGTAGGGTAAGTAGCAAAGATCAATACGTCTACCATATGTTTTCACAAGAGAACGTCCGACTTCTCTTCCTGTTGGCGTCATACTAGTCAACAAAACGTCAACCGTAGGCCACAGACGAAGAATTTCTTCAATCAATGGGAAGGCCGCTCGGGTTTCACCCACCGACACCGCATGAATCCAAACTCGAGTACGTCCCTTTTTTAAAGCCGGATAGTGAGCGGTTCCAAATCGTTCATCCCAGTGGTCTTTATATTCAGGTTGCCTCTTACTTCGCTTAAGTAAGTAGAGCATCGCTAACGGAGCGACTAAATACAATACCGAGCTATAAATCACTCTCAGAATTGACATGTGTTACCTTCTCCAAAGCCACATAAACATCAGAAACCTCCGGGCAACAATCAACGCCTCCCAAACCAATTTTAGGACCGTTTCCTGCCAAAGGAACCAACTCAATTGGATAATCTCTAAAAATCCCCACCGTGGGAATGCCCATTGCAGAACTCAAATGAGTCATCCCAGTATCAAGCCCCACAACCGCGTAACTTTTCCCGATCAAAGCGATCATTTCTTGGATGCTCTTACGAGGAGGAACCGTTGCTTCGGAACCAATTTGTTCAGCAATACGGCACACTCGTTCTTGTTCTACGTTTGAGCCCCATGGCAACAAAATTTCGATTCCTTGATCGGTTAACTTTCGTCCAAGTTCAACCCACTTAGCCTCTGGCCACAATTTACTATCTCGACTGGTATTTGCGAAAAAGAGAACCTTTCTTTCCGTTTCTTTTTCGTAAGATTTAAATACAAATTGAGGTTCATCTTTTGGAACAGGATAATCCAAAGACAAGGCTGTCAAGTTTCTGCAACGAGTAATAGCCGGAAGTGAGGTAGAAACCGAAAAACGATGCGTATAGAAATTTGATGCGAGTGGCTCTTTTATAGAATGCTTGTCATATCCGCAGATTGGCGCTTTGGCCAAACGAGCCAGAACGACACTCTTGATCAATCCTTGTAAGTCAATAACCTTATCGTATTGTTCAAGAACCAACTGTTTTTTTAAGGCTGAAATTTCCTGCCAAGTACTCTGAGAAAAAATATTCTTTCTCCATTGACGTACTCGACACGAAATAACCTTATCCACCAAAGGACAAGAAAGAGGAATACCCGAAAAAGAAGCCTCCACAAGCCAATGAATCTCGGCTTGTGGATCATGCTTTTTGATATCAGAGATGGCTGGAAGTGCATGAACAACATCCCCCATCGAGGTTGTTTTAACAATCAAAATCTTCACAGCAATCCCTTTCTTGTAATTCAAAAAGGCAATTTGGCGTTAGGAGCCACTTTCAACAATTCTTGACGAAAATCCTTCTGAATTCGTTGAAGCGCTTCTACAGAATCGGCTTCAAAACGCAATACGACAACCGGTGTGGTATTCGAAGGACGAGCCAATGCGAAACCATCTTCCCACTCAGCTCGGATACCATCAATGGTAATAACGTCTTTAACGCCTTCGAATTTTGCATTTGCTTTCAACTGTTCCACCAAAGTAAAGTTTTCACCTTCAGCTGTTGGAATCTGTAATTCTGGTGTACAAACGGCATTTGGCAGTTTCTTAAGCAATTCATCTGCGTGAGAAGCTCGACTTAGCACTTCTAACAGACGAACACCAGCATAGACACCATCATCAAAGCCTGGCCAACGATCATTAAAGAAGATATGGCCGCTCATTTCTCCTGCGAAATCAGCATTAACCTCTTTCATCATCGCTTTAATGAGTGAATGTCCGGTACGAGAAATCACGCATTTACCGCCTCTTTCTTCAACATAAGGGCGAATGTTGCGAGTGCACTTAACATCGTGAACAATCACGGCATCTGGTTTCTTAGCAATAATGTCTTCAGCAAAAAGCATTACTAAGCGATCCGGGAAAATGATCTCACCATCTTTGGTTACCACACCTAATCGGTCTCCATCACCATCGAAAGCAACACCGACTTCCGCATCTCCCTCTTTCAATGCTTTCTTCAAATCTTCCAAATTTTCTGGTTTTGAGGGATCAGGGTGATGATTTGGGAAATTACCGTCAACGTTGGTAAACAATTCTTCGACTTCGATTCCAAGTGCCTTAAAAAGTTTTACAGCGTTAGGACCTGCAACACCATTACCTGCATCCATTACGACTTTGATTGGTCTAGCAATCTTCACATCAGAGACAATCGCATTGATGTAATCATCCACAACATCGATTTCCTCGTAGCTACCTAAAGCATCAGCGGTATAGAAATCACCTTTTTGAATCAGGTGATATAAATCCTGAATTCCCTGACCGTGAAGTGTTAAGCCAGCCAACATCATCTTTAAACCATTGTATTCGGGAGGATTATGGCTACCCGTGATCGCAACACCGCTTCCCGTACCTAATTGTTTTGTAGCGAAATACAAAATAGGGGTTGCGACAGAACCGATATTGATAACTCCAACACCAGTTTTACGAATTCCTTCGGTCAAAGCGACTTGCAATCTCGGCCCCGTTAAACGACCATCACGACCAACGCAAATCTTTTCAACACCAAGTTCTCTGGCCTTAGTTCCCAGAGCCTGTCCGATAAGACGACAAGCATCTTCCGTTAAAGTCTTATCCACGATACCGCGAATATCGTATGCCTTAAAAATACTTTGGGAAATTTCTGTATTCATTTTTTATTTCACTAGAGAAAACAAGTCGAGTTATACAATTTTAACGATCTCTTTCAGTTTTTAGGACAGCTTTT
>CAZBHT010000041.1:0-2548 GCA_964491655.1 uncultured Burkholderiaceae bacterium | reverse complement strand
CTTTTCTCTTCTTAACGTTAAAATTGTTAGATTCTTATAAAGTATCAAAAAATTATGTACCAGGAAGAAGTCAATAATCCGTTAAAACAGTCTTCAGTTTTAGTCGTTGGCGATGCCATGTTGGATCGATACTGGTTTGGAGACGCATCGAGAATTTCTCCTGAAGCACCGGTACCTGTAGTTCGTGTGACACGAACGGAGGATCGTCTCGGAGGAGCTGCGAACGTGGCCCGTAACGCAGCCTCGCTTGGTGCAAGAACCTCATTACTTGCCATGATCGGTGATGACGAAGCCGGCAATAAGCTCATGAATTTATTGGAAGTCGCTCATGTACGTCCTTGCCTATCTCGCATGCAAGGTATTGCGACAACCTTAAAACTCAGAATTTTGGCTCGAAATCAACAGATGTTACGGACGGATTTCGAATCCATTCCGCATGGTTTAGCCTTAGACCAACACGAATCACGTTACACCTCATTACTTCCTGATCATGAAGTTGTTATTCTGTCCGATTATGGCAAAGGGGGGCTAGAACGTATTGCCTCAATGATTGAGCAAGGTCGCGCTTTTGGACGAAAGATTCTCATCGATCCTAAAGGAGATGATTATTCCAAGTACAAAAACGCCAGTGTAATCACTCCAAACAAGAGTGAGTTAGCTCAAGTAGTCGGTCAGTGGCGTAACGAAGACGATCTATTTAACCGAGCTCAAAACCTTCGAAAAGAACTTAATCTGGAAAAGTTACTTCTAACTCGAAGTGAAGAAGGTATGACTTTATTTGATGATGATGGAGCCTGGACTGTTCCTGCTCAAGCTCGTGAGGTCTTTGACGTTTCTGGTGCTGGTGATACTGTTATTGCAATTTTAGGGGTAATGTTAGCTTCAGGAGCCGATTGGAAAACAGCGGTTCTGTGTGCTAATCGAGCCGGTAGCATCGTAGTGGGTAAGGTTGGAACCGCTACCGTAACATTTGAAGAACTCTTTCCTAACGGATATCAATTTTAGAGGTAGGACATGCAATTTATCGTAACGGGCGCCGCGGGCTTTATCGGTGCCAATATTGTTCAAGGTTTAAACAAACGTGGCGAAACCGACATTATTGCCGTAGATAATTTGAGTAAATCAGATAAGTTTGCCAACTTAGCTGAAAACAGAATTATCGATTACTTCGATAAGCGAGATTTTATTGAACTAGTAAAGCAGAGAAAAATCGCAAAACCAGCGGCTATTTTCCATGAAGGAGCCTGTTCCGACACAATGGAACTCGACGGCAACTACATGATGCAAAATAACTTCCGTTACACGCTTGAACTCTTCCGTTGGTGCCAAGAGGAACGAATTCCGTTTATTTATGCTTCGTCTGCAGCGACCTATGGGGCTTCGTCCATCTTCAAAGAAGAACTCCAGTATGAAAAACCTCTAAACGTCTATGGTTACTCTAAATTCCTCTTTGACCAGGTTTTGCGTCGTGAAATGCAATTTGGTCTTAAAACCCCTGTCGTTGGTTTGAAGTACTTTAACGTTTACGGTTCCCTCGAACAGCACAAGGGACGTATGGCTTCCGTTGCTTTCCATCAGTTCCATCAATTCCGTAAAGAAGGTAAGGTAAAACTCTTTGAAGGTTGTTTAGGCTACGCTAACGGAGCTCAGAAGCGAGATTTCGTTTATGTTGATGATGTCGTTGCCGTTAATCTGCACTTCTTAGATAAGCCGGTTTCTGGCATCTACAACTGTGGTACCGGCCGTGCTCAGGAATTTAATGATGTTGCATTAACAGTGGTTAATACTCTTAGAGAAGCCAACGGAGAATCAACCTTAACGCTCGAAGAAGCTGTTCGTACTTCAGCAATTGAATACATCCCGTTCCCAGAAGCTCTCGTGGGGCGTTATCAAGCCTTTACTCAAGCCGACCTAACCAATCTAAGAAAAGCCGGTTGCGATGTTGAGTTCAAGAGCGTTCAAGAAGGAACAAAGGATTACATGCTCAAGCTCCTAAAGCGTTATGACTCCGTATAAGTTTCTGTTTGATCGCACGCTTCCTTATCGGAAGGTAGCCTTTTTAGACCGAGACGGCGTTATAAACGTAGACCATGCTTACGTTTATCAACGTAGTGAATTTGATTTCGTAGCTCAAGCATTAGAAGGTGCTCGTACCCTTTATCAAAAAGGGTACGCTTTGGTTATTGTGACGAATCAAAGTGGGATTGGGCGCAGTAAATATTCAGAAGCGGATTTTGCGAAACTCTCGTTTTGGTTAGCTGGTCGCTTTAAAGAAGCTCAAGCGCCTTTAAGTGCCATCTATTTTTGTCCGCATCACCCGGAAAAAGCATTCGCTCCTTATCTTATGGAATGTCAATGCAGAAAACCACAACCAGGCATGTTGCTTTCTGCATCCAAAGACTTTGATATTGCTATGTCTGAATCCGTTTTGATTGGCGATAAATCATCGGATATGACTGCGGGAAAAGAAGCCGGATTAGCTCGAAGAATTTTGGTTCATACGGATGGAACTAGACCTTTAGGCAATACAACGGATAGTACCGATATC
>CAZBHT010000040.1:0-11091 GCA_964491655.1 uncultured Burkholderiaceae bacterium | reverse complement strand
CTTTATCCGTGATGGCATGGATTTACACGTTGAAATGCCGGTTAGCTTTGCTAAGGCTACTTTGGGTGGTGAGCTTCAAGTTCCTACTTTAGATGCTAAGGCTACGATTAAGATTCCAGAAGGCACTCAGACCGGTAAAACATTCCGTTTACGTGAAAAAGGTATCAAGAGCTTACGTACTGGAGCTATCGGAGATCTTTATATTCACCTGAATGTTGAAGTTCCGGTTAACCTGACTCGAGAACAAAAGGAATTACTGGAAAAATTTGATGCTTCTTTGGAAAAGAGTGGAAAGAAACATCACACCAAAGAAAGTGAAGGTTTCTTTGACAAAATCAAAGATCTTTTCAAGTAACTAGTTTTCTAAAGTGAAAATCGGCCCACCCGGGCCGATTTTTTTTGATGAGTATCCAACCCCATAAATAGCATTAAACAATCAATTTAGTATTGTTAATAGATGTAAGCCTGTTTGTTGTGACGCAATAGGGAAAGTTTGTAGGTAATTATCCGTAGTCTCTAATTAAATTGAAAGAAAATGTGTTTTTCTATGTTAAATTGCGCTTCTTTCTAAAAAGAGGGGTTTAATCATGGCATGGGTACATTTTATACTCTTGTTCGGCTGTATTATTTATGCAGCTAAGTTAGGGGGCATCGGTGTTGGTATGGCCGGTGGTCTCGGTATGGCTATCGCCGTTTTCGGTCTTGGCCTTCCTCCAGGATCTATTCCTGTTGACGTGATCCTCATCATTATGGCAGTGCTCTTTACATGCTCTGTAATGCACGTTGCCGGTGGTATGGATTACATGATTCGTGTGGCTTCCCACATTCTTCGTAGCAATCCAAAATACATCAACATTTTGGCTCCAGCTATCGCTTTCACATTGACCATCTTCTCTGGTACTGGTTTCACAACTATGGCCATTTTGAACGTGGTTCAAGAAGTTGCTAAGCAGAACGGTGTTCGTCCATCTCAGCCTTTGACATCTGCTGTTGTTGCATCTCAGATCGCTATTTCTGCATCTCCGATCTCCGCTGCTACAGCCGCTATGTACGTTGTAGTTGAAAAGATGGGTGTTTCCTTCGGTGAAGCTCTTTGCGTTATTCTTCCTGCTGGCTTGTTCGGCGCTGCTGTTGCATCCTTGATCTCTTCCTTCCAGGGTGTTGACCTCGCTAAGGATCCAATCTTCCAGGCTCGTATGCGTGAAGGTTTGGTTAGCATGGCTACTAAGGAACAGATGGAAAAACCATTGCCTAAGGGTGCTAAGCTCTCCGTTGGCCTCTTCTTAGGTTCTGTTTTGTTCATCGTTTTGATGCTTCTGTTCAAAAAGGAAATCGGTCACACATTAGGTTCTCGTGACATCATCGTTATCACGATGCTCTTCGTCTCCATGATGATGTACTGGTTCTGTGACGTTAACCTTTCCAAGATCAAGCAGTCCTCCATCTTCCACGGTGGTTTTGAATCCTTGGTTGTTATTCTTGGTATCGTTTGGATGTCTTCTACCATCATCGGTGTTTACGTTCCAACTATTAAAGAACAGGCTACAGTACTCTTAGGTCAGTATCCAGGTTTGTTAGCTTTAGCATTCTTCTGCGTATCTGCCTTGTTGTTCTCTCAGGGTGCTACATCTGCCTTGTTGGTACCGCTTGCTGCAAGTCTCGGTTGCGACGCCGGCATGATCTTAGCTTGCTTCGTTGCTGTTTCTGGTATTTTCGTTACAAACGTTTACCCAACATCTGCATTCGCTGTTTCTTGCGACGATACAGGTTCTTATATGGGTAAATGGAGTGGTTCTTTGGTTATCAACCATCCATTCTTCTTACCAGGCTGCTTAGGCTTAGTAGCTGCTATCCCATTCGGTTTCTTCATGGCTTCCGTCGTTTTATAATTCGACCAGTCTTGATTTAAACTGAACAAATCAAAGGAGCTCCAGGTGTTACCATCCGGGGCTCTTTTTCTATTTGTCGATCGAATTTTCGATTATCACCTGTTTTGGTGATACATTTGTTGCCATTGAACTTGAAGCAAATGATGTTGATATGTACGGACTAGGCACTTTAATTAACGCAATTGCGATTGTCGCAGGAGGCCTTGTTGGCCTTTTATTTGGTAATCGATTAAATGAGGCCTTTCGTCATGCTTTGATGAATGCTGGTGGCTTGTGTTGTTTATTTATTGGGATCAGTGGAACTTTAAGTGAAATGATCCTGATTGAAAATAATCAGGTGCATCTACAGGGTACGATGATGATTGTCATCACATTTGTTCTTGGGACTCTCGTAGGTTGTTGGCTCAACTTACAGCAAAAAATAGAAGACTTTGGTGTCTTTTTGCGTAAACTTTTTAAGGCAAACGAAGACAGTCAATTTATCAATGCCTTCGTGGTTTCAAGCTTAACGGTCTGTATCGGTGCTATGGCGATCGTTGGAGCGATTCAAGATGCCTTAGCTGGGGATATTTCGATATTGGTGGCTAAATCCATTATGGATGCGGTTGTGATTATGATTTTTACCACATCGTTAGGTAAGGGAGCAATATTTTCAGCGATCCCTGTTTTTCTTTTTCAGGGTAGTATTACCGCTTTAGCCGTCGTGATCGAACCATTTTTGAATGAAACGGTTCTATCCAATATTTCAATGACAGGTTCTATGTTGATTTTCTGTGTTGGCGTTAATCTGATCTGGGGACAGAAATTCCCAGTTGCTAATATGTTGCCGGTTTTGTTGTTCGCAGCCGGAGCCGCCTTCCTTTAATCAAATCGAGTATCTAGAGCGAATGGACGTAATCAGCGATTCCCGAAAGAAACATTTGAACCGCTAAAACAACCAAAATAAGTCCCATCAAACGTTCAAACGCAACGGTAGCTTTCTTACCTAACAGTCGTTGAATTGCATCACCTGAAATGATGATAAGGGCACTTGATACCATAGCAAGTGTAATCGCTCCGATCCAAGTGTAAATCTTAGAGGGGTCACTACTAACCATAAGCATGACGGTTGTTAAAGCAGAGGGTCCTGCCAGCATAGGGATGGCAATAGGGAAGATATACGGCTCACCATCTTCAATATCACCATAAATTCCAGCTCGACTTGGAAAAAGCATACGAAGTGCGATGATTAACAATACTAAACCACCGCCAATTGTTAAAGCCTCTTTAGAAAGCCCAAGAACTGCCATAAAATTTTGACCAAAAAAAGCAAATAAGGTCAAAATCAAAAAGGCGAAAAAACATTCTCGGGAAATGACAAAATTCTTTCGCCGTGGTTGAACGTTTTTCAACGCTGCGGACAGCGCCGGAATACTTCCTACCGGGTCAACGATGAGAAATAACGTAATAAACGCTGTAAAAAATGTTTGTTCCATATGGATTCACTTTTTCGTTTGTTAATCACGTTTTTTGATCTTAGTCGAAACAAACCACGTAAAGAAAACAGGGATAAAGAGTGTGGTAATGAAAGTTGCAACGAGCATACCACCTAAGACTCCAGTACCCATGGATTGACGAGCCGCGGCACCCGCACCAGTTGCAATGGCCAGTGGAACAACACCCAAAATGAAGGCCATGGACGTCATGATGATAGGACGCAGACGAAGTTTTGCAGCCTCCAATGCGGCTCCCATCGGTGGTAATCCTTCTTCCATCTTTTGAGCGGCGAATTCAACAATCAAAATCGCATTCTTGGCTGTTAAACCAATTAGAACGAGTAAACCAATCTGGAAGTAAATGTCGTTCGTAAATCCTCTAAAGTATGTAGCGACCAAAGCCCCCAATATGGAGTAGGGGACAGACATAACTACTGCAATTGGTAACGACCAACGTTCAAACTGAGCGGCAAGGATCAAGAAAATAATGATCATACCGAATACAAAGGCGTTGGTTGAAGAACTACCTATTCGTTTTTCGTGGAAGGCTTGGCCATTCCATTCAATGTGGAAACCGGTTGGTAAGTTATTGGCTTCGGTTTCAACAACGCGAATAATATCGCCAGTACTGTAGCCCTGAGCGGCCTGTACGGTCATAGAAGCAGCTAAGAAGCCGTTCATTCGTTTTAATGATTCCGGTCCAGAGGTTCGCTCAACAGTTGCTAACGTAGAGATCGGAACCATTTTTCCGGAGTTAGAGCGTACATAAAGTTCACCAAGAGATTCAGGTGTCATGCGATAAGGAGCGTCTGCTTGAATAATGACTCGATAGATTTTACCGATACGGGTAAAGTCATTAATGTATTTACCACCCATGAAATAAGCTAAGGTGTTATAGATATCAGCAATCGGTACTCCCATTGCTAATGCTTTCGCTTCATCGATCGTTAGATAAAGCTGTGGCGCATCGGCTTGAAGCATGGCTCGTGAGGATGCAATGCTCGGATCGGCTAAGAGACGATCTCGGAAGCTTTCGGCGACTTGTTGTACGATCAATGGATCATCGGTTTCACGAGATTGTAGGTAGAAACTTAGCCCCCCTGATCGTCCTAAACCACGAATCGGGGCCGGATTAATCGCTTGACCAATTGAATCGGTTCGAGCATTCACAAGCTTTTGAATTTCTCGACGGATCGCTTCAGAATTGTTCGTTCGCTCTTTCCAAGGTTCAAGCTGAACGATCATGGTCGCAGCATTCGGCTTGTTGTCGTTAGCAATCGTATCATTAGAAACTAACGTCGTAACATTCTTAACCCCTTCAATCTTACGAACTTCTTTATTTAATTCATCAACTACACGTCCAGTGCGTAATAAACTTGCACCTTCTGGTAGCTGTAAAGAAACTCTTAAAACACCTTGGTCTTCTCGAGGCACAAACGAAGTCGGAACGATTTCAAAAAGTTTCCAACAGAAAAAGAGAACAGCAAGGAGAATTACAGCGGTAACCCAACGCTTCTGAAGGTTAAATTGAACTCCCTTTAAGTACAGATTCTTAAAACTATCAAATCCCTGGTTAAAAATATTGAAGATTCGAGGGACTCGTTCACTGTTTTTTAACAAAATGGCACATAGTGCTGGCGTTAAAGTTAAAGCAACAAAACCAGAAAGGATGACAGAAACCGCAATTGTTACGGCAAATTGGCGGTAAAGTTCACCAGCCATGCCACCCAAGAAGGCAACAGGAGTGAAAACAGTAGTAAGAACTAATACGATAGCGATAAGCGCTCCGGAAACTTCCTTCATGGCTTTCTGAGCGGCTTTCAGTGGTGAAAGATGTTCTTCTACCATGATACGTTCAACGTTTTCGAGAACCACAATCGCATCGTCAACTACAATACCGATGGCTAGTGTCATCGCAAAGAGCGTTAACGTATTTAACGTAAAACCTAAGACCCATAAGCCAGCAAGTGTTCCAATTAATGATACCGGCACTGCTAGCATCGGAATAATCGTCGCTCGCCAACTCTGAAGGAATAGGTAAACGACTAAAAGAACCAGGATCAAAGCTTCGAGAAGCGTTTGCATCACTTCATCTAAAGCCGCTTCTACGAATAAAGACGTATCGTCCGTAATAACATAGGTGATGTTTTCAGGGAAGTTCTTTGAAAGTTCTTCTAAACGTTTTTTAACGGCTTCAGCCGTAGCCATCGAATTAGCACCGGTTTGCAGATAAACCGCAAAGGTGACACTTGGATAATCATTTAAGAGATTGTAGCCTTCGTAGCTACGATTTCCGACTTCAACTCGAGCGATATCGTGGATGCGAACAATACCATCTGCACCCTGGGAACGAACGATGATATTACCGAATTCATCGGGACGTAATAATTGGCCTCGAGTACGGATGGTGTAAACCAATTGTTGATCATCTGTGGTTGGAGCAACCCCCACTTTACCGGCTGCGTACTGATAGTTTTGCTGTTCAATTGCATTCCGTACATCAATCGCCGTAATACCCAATTGAGCCATCTTGCGTGGATTTAACCAAATACGCATCGCACTTTGCGAGTTTCCATAAACCCCAACGTCACCGACTCCTGGAACTCGTTTGATTTCATCAACTACATTAAGGTTAACGAAGTCAGCGAGTTCAATCGGTTTAAGATCGCCATTTGGAGAAAAGAAAGGCACCATTAGGAGGGTTTCTTCGCTTCGCTTACGTACGGTCACACCGTCTTGTCGAACCGACTCGGGTAATCGTCTTTCTGCAGAACGGACGCGATTATTAATTTCAAGCATTGCATCATTAGCGTCTGTTCCTACTTCGAAGGTACAAGAAATTCGTACCTGACCGTTAGATCGAATCGAAGTTTCGTAGTACAACAGGCCTTCGATACCTGATAGCTGATCCTCGATAGGTGCCGCAACCGTTTTCGCAAGTGTCTGCGCATCTGCACCTTCATAAGTCGTGTTGATCGATACGACAGGAGGTGCAATTTCTGGGTATTGCGCCATTGGCAAATCACGCCACGCAAGAAGACCGGCGATGATAATCAAAATTGACATAACCGCCGCAAAGATCGGACGGCGAATGCAAAACTGCGACAGCATTGTTTAGTCCTTTTGAGTTGTTGCGGGAACTACCGACATACGGTCTTTTAACTTTTGAATTTGATCGATAATGACAAGTTCACCATCCTTTAGCCCTGAAGTAACAATCCAGTCTTTGCCTAACCAACGACCAACGGTAACTTTTTGTTGACGAGCTTTACCGTCTCGTTCAACAAAAACCGCATAACTTCCGTCAGAAAGTTGAAGAATCGCACTTTGCGGGACTAAGAAAACATTTGGTTGAATTCCAAGAATCAATCGAACCGTGACATATTGTCCGGGCAACAAGTCGCTTTTTTCTAATTTGGCACTCAAAGAACGGGTACCGGTTTGCGGATCAATTTGAATAGATGCGAAATCAAGAGTACCTTCTACTTTTTCTTTTATCGTTTTATTGATTACGGTTACCGGCGTTTTAGCGGTAAGCGTATAACCATGTAAATCTCGTTCACTGACAGAAAAACGAACTTTCAGATTTTTGTCCTGAGTAATATCAGTCAGTGCGGTTGTATTGGCATTAACCAGGGTTCCTGGATTTACGAGGGCTCGACCAGCAATCCCATCAACCGGAGCAAGAACCTTGGTATAACCTAAAGAGATCGAAGCTTCTCTGGCCTTGGCTTGAGCATTTAATAGGTTTGCTTTGGCAATTAAATAATCGGACTGAGCATCGGTATATTGCTTTTCACTGACAGCTCGTTTTTGCCACAGTGTTGCAAATCGCTTGGATTCTCGTAAGTTTTTCTCAACTGTTGCTTTTGCAAGTTGCACTTCAGCTCGGGCACTGTCATAAGATGCTTGGAAGGGAGCAGGGTCAATCACAAAAAGAACATCGCCTTTCTTTACCGGATGTCCTTCTGTATAAGTCCGTTTTAAAACGGGACCGGTGATTTGTGGATGAACAATGACCGCCGCCTCGCCCTCAGTTTGTCCAAAGACATCAACCCAGTAAGGTTGAGCCGTTGCAGTAGCTGTTAGCGTTTTAACGGGTACTGGTTTTGTCGTATTTTTCGTTGTTTTTTTATCCTGACAACCGGTGAGTGAACAAGTTGCAAAGAGGATACAAAAAGCTACTATTGTGGTTCGAGAAAGCTTCATGATGTTTTTAAGAATCCATTTTCCCTTTTACCTGAGGATAACTCAAAAAAACACTAAAACACTTGGAATTGATATCAGGTTTCAATAAAAGATTAGGGTTTTATCTCAAATCGAAACGTATTTAAACAATTTGGCGTTAGTGGCTTAAAGGTTTCGTTTTTTCGAGTAACCATTGCGAGGTTTTTGGATCGTCTTGAACTAGAGTGTATAAAGAATCTCGTACTCTTTGGTGATACTGATTGATCCAGTCGATTTCGTCTTTGAGTAACTGTTCAACTAGAACACAATCTAAATCAATCGGACAAAGAGTTAGGGTTTCAAATTCTAGGAAAGTTCCAAATTCAGTTGAACCCGCTAGGCGGTTCGCAACAAGATTTTCGATCCGAATGCCCCAACGATTTGGTCGATAAAGACCTGGTTCGTTGCTTGTGACCATACCGACTTGCATCGCCGTTGCATCTGAAATCGTTGCGGATTGTCCCGGGTGGATTCGTGGATAGCTGATTCGCTGAGGACCTTCATGGACATTTAGGAAAAATCCGACACCGTGCCCTGTACCATGACCGTAATCGGCCATTTGTTGCCAAAGCGGTTCTCGGGCAATTGCATCAATGGCTTGAGATGAAATTCCTAAGGGGAATTTAGCCATTGCAAGGCGAATATGTGAACGAAGCACCGCAGTGTAGTCTCGCTTCATTTCATAGGTAACGGATCCAACTGGAATCGTTCGAGTAATATCGGTAGTTCCTTCAGGAAATTGTGCTCCCGAATCAATTAATAAAAAGTTATTTTCCTGAATTGGAGAAGAATTCTTTTCAGTTGCTCGATAGTGAGGAAGTGCTCCATTAGGACCAAATGCAACAATGGTCTCAAAACTAATGTCCGTAAAATGAGGCAAAGCACTGCGATATTCAAATAGTTTTTTGGCAACGCTGACTTCTGTTAATTTTCCCGAATTTTTTTCTTGATCCAACCAAGCAAGAAAACGGACTAGAGCGACACCATCTTGAAGCATTGCTTGGCGAATTAAAGCAATTTCTTCATCTGATTTAATGGCTTTGAATACTGTTACAGGATTTGCAATAGGTAATACCGAAACTTTATCTGAGACCTGAGTTGCTAAATAAGCATTGGTCTGCTTGGGATCAAAACCGAGTGAACCCTCGTTTAAATTTTTCAGATAATCATGAATGGAGTCATACGAATGAATGCGTATTTTATCCATCGATAAATAAAGCTCTAATTCTTTAGAAATAGAAGATGGATTAATAAAAAGATCAAGACTTCCATCTTTTGAAATTAGGGCGTAGCTGTAAAACACTGGATTATGTGGAATGTCGGACGCCCTTAAGTTAGTTAACCAGGCAATGTCGTCTAATGTTGTTAGAAGCAAGCGATCGACGTGAAGTTGCTCCATCTTAGATTGAACTAGAAGTATTTTTTCTTTTCGACTTCGAGGTGAAACGCTATGTTCAAAAATACTCGAAAACTGCTGTTTGGGTCGCTCAGACCAAACTTGGTCGGCTAAATCTAAAGTAGATTGAAGCTCTAAGGACTTATCCTTTAGAGCTTTTTTAAGTTGATTAAAGCTGGATTGACTAAATAAGGTGGCATCTACAACGACTTGAGATTTCGGGGTTAATTGTTTGCCAAGCCATTCATCAATCGAAGGCGTATCTGATTCACCGTCTTTCATTAGAGTAATGTCATTGGCATTGAGTTCCTTTTGTGCTTGTTCCCAATAGCGAGAATCCGTCCAAAGAGCGCTTGAAGATGAGGTGACTACTAGAGTGCCTGCAGACCCACTAAATCCTGATAGAAAGGAGCGAAACTTAAAATGCTCGTCTAAATACTCTGATAAATGAGGATCTGCTGTAGGAATAATGCAGGCATTCCAGTGTTTTTCTTGTAAAAGATTTCTCAGAGTAGATAGACGACTTGTTGTCATAAAAGTTAACCCTAATAAACTTTGCGTAGCGTACAAGTTAAAGGAACGCCACTTTCTTCTTCACCAATGACCGTATCTCCAATCGAGATTTTTTCGACTCGCCATCCAGCATCTCGCAATTCATTGAGTGTAGCGACCACATCAAGATCACTACACTCAAATGAAAAACCACCTAAGGCGGTACTCGGTGTATACAAACCAGTACCACGGCACGTGGTTTGCATTCTCAGAGGCGCATCGATCAATGGATCGAGTTCTGAACGAGTACTATGAGACTGAAAGGGTTGCTGATAACCTGATTGCATCGCACAACCTGTAAGCATCACCAGAATAAGTGTGGTGAGTATCAAAAACAGTCGATTAGCCATTTAGTTTTTTATCCAAAAGTTTTCGATGAAGACGACGAATAATGTGTTCTGTAGTATCCCAATCAATACAGGCATCGGTTACAGAAACGCCGTACTTTAATTGACTTAAGTCTTCAGGAATCTTTTGATTTCCTTCGTGGATGTTACTTTCAAGCATAACACCACAAATCGAAGTGTTTCCATTGATGATTTGAGTCACACAGTCACGAAGCACAAATGGTTGTAATGCAGGATCCTTCATACTATTGGCATGAGAACAATCCACCACAATTCGCTTTGGAAGTCCCACTTTTTCTAAAGCTTTTTCAGCCAGCATAATGCTTACTGTATCGAAGTTCGGTCGTCCACCACCGCCTCTTAAGACTAAATGGCTATATTGATTTCCCTTGGTCTGTACAATAGCCGAATGTCCGTCTTCGGCTAAGCCTAAGAAGAAATGAGGACGACGGCTAGCCTGTACCGCATTGATCGAAGCATCTAAAAGACCGTCTGTGGAATTCTTAAATCCCACTGGTGCAGAAAGACCACTAGCCATTTCTCGATGTGTTTGACTTTCTGTAGTTCTAGCTCCAATAGCATACCAACTGACAAGTTCACCAATGTACTGAGGACCGAATGGATCTAGGGCTTCGGTAGCAATTGGAAGTCCCATTTCACTAATTTGAAGCATGAGCTGGCGGGCCTTGAGCATACCTTCGTCCATGCGGAAGGTGTTATTCATGTAAGGATCATTGATGTATCCTTTCCATCCGGTCACGGTTCTCGGTTTTTCAAAGTAAACACGCATCACCAAATAAGTGGTTTCTTCCACTTGTTCGGCAAGTTCTTTAAGACGCTTGGCATAGTCAAGAGCCGCGATCGGATCATGAATCGAACAAGGTCCCGTTACAACCATAATTCGTTCATCCGTACCATCAATAATTCGTTTAATGGTGGTTCTTCCGGTAGCCACAGTTTGAGCCGCTTTTTCTGAAAGTGGAGCTTTAGCTTTAATTTCCTGAGGAGTTGGCATCGGAGAAAAGGCCTCAATATTAATATCTTCAAGAGAAAGGCCTGCCATTTTCTGATTTTCGTTAAGTTCTGGTGTCATTCGTTGAATCCGTTTTAACTGACTTTAGTATTCTTGTGATCGAAACTGATTTTTCTTCCTAGAGAAATTCATTTTAGAGGTCGAAACCCGAGATTGTGTTCTCTGCGAGAAC
>CAZBHT010000039.1:0-11262 GCA_964491655.1 uncultured Burkholderiaceae bacterium | reverse complement strand
GATACACCAACTCTTGTTCTTTTCTTTGACTTATATTTTGAACTATAAGACCTATCAATTAGCTGAAAATCAATTCTTCTTAGATCTAGATCACAGGATAGTACCCGGATTGTCACTTGATCTCCAACTGAAAAAATCTCCCCAGTTCTCGTACCGACTAAACGACAACGAGCTTCATCATATTCATAGTAGTCTGCGCCTAACTCTGAAATATGAATTGAGCCCTCCACATATAAGTCATCAAGCAATACGAAAATTCCAAACGGAGCCACACTAGAGATAGTACCTTGATAAACCATGCCAATATGGCTTTTCATGTAGTAGCACTTAAGCCAAGCCACTACATCGTAACTCGCTTCATCAGCGCGTCTTTCACCATTTGAACAAAGTACCCCTAATTTTTCCCAAGTTTGAATTTCTGGATTAGCTACTTTTTTTTCGTCAGCCGACCGAATATTGGCGAAATTACCTGTCTCATTTAAGGGTACCAGAAGTTTCGGTACATATTTTGTATCCGAGACTATAGCTCGAATCGCACGATGTACCAAAAGATCCGGATATCTACGTATAGGAGATGTGAAATGTGTATACGCAGAATATGAAAGTCCGAAATGACCCTGATTATGTGGCGTATAGCAAGCTTGTTGCAGTGATCGAAGTACCGCTGTTTGTAATACAGCCTTGTCTGGACGATCTTTTATTTTCTGCAATAGTGAACTGTAATCCATCGTCGTAGGTTTTACGCCTCCTTCTAACGTTAAACCTAGAGGATTCAAATACTTACGTAATTTCTCAATACGTTCCTCGGAAGGTGGTTCATGTACTCGATATAAGCAAGGAACCTTATTTCTTAAAAGAAAATCCGACGCACAGGTATTGGCAACCAGCATCAATTCCTCGATAAGTCGATGTGCATCTGTTCTCTCTCGAGGCAAAATTTGTTCAATCTTACCTTGCTCATTTGCCACAATGTAGGTTTCTGTCGTTTCAAAATCCATCGCGCCCCGACAAGCCCTCGCACTCAAAAGAACCTGAAATAGTTCATACAGATCTAAAACGTGACGAAATACGTCAACCATTTGTACGGCTTGAGGACCTTTGGGATTTTGTAGTGCAGCCCAGACGTTGTCGTATGTTAACCGCGCTACAGATCGTATCACTGCTGGATAAAACTGATAGGCTTTGACAATCCCTGTCGGTCTTACAATGGCATCACAAACCAAAACACAACGGTCTACCGAAGGATTTAAAGAGCACAAACCATTAGATAATTCTTCAGGAAGCATCGGTATGACACGCCGAGGGAAATAGACACTTATCGTTCTACTCTGTGCATCTAGATCAATCGCAGAACCTGGACGAACGTAGTGCGATACGTCTGCAATCGCAACTAAAAGACGCCATCCTCGTGTTGGTCCCAACGGCTTGCAATAAACAGCGTCATCAAAATCTCTAGCATCAACACCATCAATTGTCACGAAAGGGATGTCTCGCAAATCAATTCGATTTTTAAGATCCGTACGAGTTACTTGGTCCGAAAATGTTTGAATTTCTTTCTTAGTTGTTTCTGAAAATTCATGAGGAATTTCGAATTTACGTACTGCAATTTCGATTTCCATACCAGGATCATCAATATCCCCTAAAACCTCAACAATGCGACAAGAGGGATAATTTGGTAGAGGCCCTAAATTTGAGATTTCTCCTACAACGACTTGACCATACTGAGCTCCAAGCATATGACCTGGATCTACCGTAAATTCCTTATAAATTCTTGAATCTTCTGGGACTAAAATTCCGATTTTTTTGTGAACTCGGATACGCCCCACAATTCTTGTCATGGGACGTTTAATAACTTCTACTATTTCCGCATAAGTTTTTTCTTTCGATTCATTACGCCGAGAAGCAATTTTTTTTACGAGAACAACATCACCAGGAAGAACTTTTCTCGACTCGGTAGCATCTAAAAGAAGATCTGGTGAACATCCATCTTTGCAAAGTACAAAGCCTAAGCCACTACGATTTAACTGGATAACTCCAACAATCAAGTTAGCTTTTACTGTATCAATGACAAGTCCTGCATTGTTAATTAAAAGTCTTCCTTCATCGAGCAGACATTTCAAGGTCTGTTGAAATATATTCGAATCTAATCTACTGATTTGTTCCAACACATCAGGTTTCATTGGAACCGATTTTTCAAGAAGTTGCAAAATAATTTGTGTAGCCTGATTTTGTGGTGAGTCTTCACTCAAATCTACATCTAATTTTTTTTGCTTTGTTACCACGGCATCGAATTCCTTAAAAATCATCTAAATCTAACGACACCTTGTTAGATGACTAAACCTTGAACATGTCGCTCTAACGGATGAAATTCGTTTAAAGACTAAATGCAGTAATCGTCGTAACTCTTACTACGTTCTTCACGAACTAAATCTTCAATCGTTACTCCAGAAAGATAGGATTTTACGACGTTTCCTAGTCCTTCCCACATAGAAAAAGTCGTACAAGACCTCTTGTTCTCGCAACCAGGAACTTCATTATCTAAGCAAGGAACCGGCATTAATGAACCTTCCGTAGCTTCAAGAACGTCTGCCACTGTAATTTCTGATGCAGGACGAGCTAACGCATAACCACCCCGGTAACCGCGATTTGTTTTTAGTAGGCCTGCAATATTTAAAACGGGAACAATTTGCTCTAGGTACTTTTTCGATACGGATTGACGATCAGCCACTTCCTTTAATGAAATATATCCACGAGATTCTCTCTCAGCCAAATCAATCAAAAAGCGCAATGCATAACGACCTCTTGTGGATACTCTCATACAATACCTCTTTTACTTCTCTAGATTTTAGAAAATACAGAAATAATACCTAGTAAACACCTTTGTTTCTAGCTCTATCATGTTAAAGCAAGACCGCAATATATGATAGCCTGCGAGGGGAAACAGCAATTCTTAAATTGTGGCAGAAGATTATGAAGAAAACCTAGCCCTTGTAAAAACAACGTACTTTCAAATAGATCCGTGTTAATGCTACCCAACAAGTTAGTGGATCACTGTGAGTAGCGTTCCCATAAACAGGTCTTTATGTATCAATAGAAAACAACTGGAGATGCCAAGTTTTCCAATAAAGACAACACACTAAAGGCAGTCGTAACACTTGATTTAGGATTTGATTTGTCCGGAATACTACAGAATTCCATTTTGACCTGCATATGTGAGCCGGATAGAGAAATTCTGTGAGTATTACGAATAGCCTCAGGATCAGAAACGATTCGTACCGTAACATCTGGTCTACCACTGGATAATGCGGTAATGGCGGCCACGTTGATATTTTTCGGGAAAAGACGAACTGCCTCTTCAACACTTCCACTGAATACACAAGTTCTTTGTCCCAACTGATTATCGGTTAAAGTAAAACCAGGAGCTCCCTTTAAGGATTTTGGATTTTTTGTGGTTTCAATCTCAACAGAACAAGTTTGATCCTGAAATTGAGAACTTTGAAGAATATCTAAACCTCCGATAGCCCCGTGCGGTATGTAGAAACGAGCATTACTTTTTTGAGCAATGTCTTTTAGTTTTTCTTTTAAATCCGCATTAACTAAGGCTCCGGTAGAAACTGAAATCACATTTTTACCATTTTGTAAGGCTGGAATCGCATACGAATGAACTGCCTCAGCACTTGCTACTTCAAGTATGTAATTTCCAGAGTCTTGGAGAAAAGTAGAAAAATCCGTGTAGCCACGGCACTGAAACTCAGATGCAAATTCTTTTACTTTAGCTTCCGTTCGCCCAAAAACACTTTGAAGAGTCCATGGTGTTTCTAATAAAGACATACGAGAGGCAACAGCACGAGCTAAGGCCCCACAACCAATGATTGATAAGGAGTAGTTATTCATTTTTTCTCCGAGGCACGAAGTTATTGAATAAGTTCTGTGAATATGTATAGAGTTGCTCCCTGAGTGTCCAAGAATTCCATACCACTTCAATAGGTAGAAAAAGAAAAATCCCGTAAAGCTACGGGACCTCTCAGAATGTACGATGGTGCCTAGGAAGGGACTCGAACCCCCACGCCCGTGAAGGCGCCAGCACCTGAAGCTGGTGCGTCTACCAATTTCGCCACCTAGGCAGTAGGTTGCGTATTTTATAGATATTTCCTTGAATTTGCAATTAAGAGAATTATTTATACGCAACTTATTCGAAGATTATTTTCCGTACCCTTCTACTTTAGAAACCAACTTACCCAACGTCATAGAATCATATTCTTCAAATGGTTGGTGAATCCAAGGATTGGTTTCTAAATAATCGACGTAATAATCTGGCTTAACAAGAGAACAAGACTTCCACCAAATTACTGCAGTACGTACTTCAGTAATGGCAGGAATTGTCTTTGATAAATGTTCTGTAACCTTTTTAAAGGTCAAACCAGAATCAACCAAATCGTCTACAAGCAGTACCTTACCTTTGAGAACTCCTGGACGGCTCGAAGCAATGTACTGGCCAATATCAAGTTCACCCTGCACAGTTCCTGCCGCTTCGCGGTAAGAACTCGTAGACAAAATAGACAGAGGCATATCGAAAATACGAGATAACATATCACCCGGACGAAGTCCGCCTCGAGCAAGGCACAAAATTGCATCAAACTTCCAGCCACTGTCATAAACGTTATAAGCCAGTTTTTCAATCAGACGATGATACTCATCCCATGAAACGTGAAGGTCTTTCATCAGTAAATCTCAAAGTTAAATAAATAGGGCACAACAACTGTGTGCCCTATATTCTATATTGTTTTAGTTAAACGGATTGTGCATCAGGATTGTTTGAGAACGATCGGGACCTGTAGAAATCACAGCAATCGGGCAACCTGCTACTTCTGACAATCGATTCAAATAACGACGTGCATTTTCTGGCAAGTCTTCCCAACGAGTTACACCGAATGTTGATTCAGTCCAACCTGGGAAATCTTCATAAATCGGAGTGCACTGATATAAGGCATCCGCGCCGACAGGCATTACATCAAGTTTCTGACCTTTATATTCATAACCAACGCCTAAACGAACAGTTTCCAATCCGTCTAATACGTCAAGTTTCATGACAGCCAAACCAGAAAGACCATTCCACTCCACGGAACGTCTCAGAGCGGCGCCGTCGAACCAACCGCAACGACGTGGACGGCCTGTAACAGCACCTACTTCGTTTCCACGAGTACGGAGTGTTTCACCCACTTCATCAAACAATTCAGTTGGGAACGGACCTTCACCCACACGAGTACAGTAAACTTTTGTAATACCAAGAACATAGTTCAATTTTTGTGGTCCAACACCAGCACCAGGAGCTGCGGAGCCCGCAACTGTATTACTTGAAGTTACGAAAGGATAGGTACCGTGGTCAATATCCAGCATAGTTCCTTGAGCGCCTTCGAATAAGAACTGATCTCCCTTGGCCATTGCTTCATTTAATGTACAAGAGACGTCACAAATCTTATTGACGATTCTTGGAGCTAACCTCAATGTATTTTCAATAATTTCTTCTGGATTAACGGGTTCAGCCTTGTAGTAATTAACCAACATAAAGTTGATTAATTCACAGTTACGACGAACTTTTTCTGCAAAAAGTTCTGGATCAAGAAGATCGTTTACATGAATGGCTCTACGAGCAACTTTGTCCTCATAGGCTGGACCAATACCACGACCAGTAGTACCGATCTTGCGATCACCCAAAGCAGCTTCTCGTGCATGATCCAGTGCTACATGATACGGAAGAATTAAAGGACAATGTCCAGAAACAAAAATTCGATCTTCAGCATCAACGCCATGACGTTCTAATTCATCGAGTTCTGCTAAAAGAGCTTGCGGTGATACGACAGCTCCGTTTCCAATATAACACTTAACATGTGGATGCATGATCCCAGATGGAATTAAGCGGAGAATTGTCTTCTTACCATTGATAACCAATGTGTGTCCGGCATTGTGTCCACCATTAAAACGAACTACACCTTGAACACTTTCGGTCAGCCAGTCGACAATCTTTCCTTTGCCCTCGTCACCCCACTGAGCACCGACTACCACTACGTTCTTAGACATATGCTGCCCTCTCTCCTTGTTAATTGGTTTCTGAACGATACTTAAGTTGCCAGACACCGTTTTCAAACACTAATTCTTCATCCAAGCGGAACGCCTCTTCCAAAGACGCTATTGTATCTTCAGGCAATCTTGTAACAACAATATTACCGCTTTCTCGTAATGCATCAACCTTTGCTTTTAAACCTGGATCCTCTACATCACCAGGAGCAAGAATCGCATAAGGTCGTCTCGTTTCCATTAAAGAGGCAATCTCTCTAAGGTAAATCGTAAAACCAACCGCAGGTCTCATCCTACCGAACTTAGCGCCGATATCATCATATCGACCACCACGCATTACAGCTTGGCATCTTTTCGGTATTGTGACACTAAATGTGACGCCGGTTAAGTATTGATAACCATGGACATCAGCAAAATCAAAACTAACTTGCTCTGCGCCACTATGTTGCGCTAACCAACGAACTTCTTCTATCGCCTTTCGAATGGCAGATTGGTCTGCGAAATATTGATCTAATTCATCTAAAGCTGATTCATCGCCAAAGGTGTGAATAATTTTTAAAAGATCTTCGATTGTTTTGTCAGAAATACAGCCAGCTAATTCTTTTAGCAAAGCAGAATCTTTATGACTTAATGCATAAAGAATCTTTTCAACATATTTTGATGTTTCTGAATCTTTAGATAAAACACTACGGACAACTGCGGTATGACCGAGATCTAAATGAACATTTTCGATTCCAATACGATGCAAGGCCTTAACACCTAAAGAAATCACCTCTAAATCACTCTTTTGGTTGGTAGAACCAAAAAGTTCCACCCCAGAAACATATGGCTCTCGAGAAGCCATTGGATGAAGTGGTCTTGCGTGCAATAGAGAACCTGCATAACTTAAACGGGTAATTCCTGAACGATTTAAGATATGAGCATCGATTCGGGCAATCTGTGGCGTCATGTCAGCTCGAAGGCCTAACAATCTTCCAGAAGATTGATCGATAATTTTGAATGTTCTTAGATCTAAATTCCCATCGGTTCCACTTGACAACGAATCAACATATTCAATCAAAGGGGGACGTACCTGCTCAAACCCATGAGATGTAACTAACTCAAGAAACTCTCTTCGGAGTTTTTCAATCAACCGAGCTTCTCTCGGAAGAATATCTGCAATATTTTCTGGCAAAAGCCAAACGGACATTTCATTCCTCTTACATAATCTTGGTGCACCACACCAGTGCCAGGCCTAAGACTACACTGACGAGAGCCACTTTTCGAATATTTGCGCTAGGAATTTTTTGAACACTTTTTAAAGCTTCTTTCCACTTATCTGGAGCTATAAATGGAAAAAGCCCTTCTATGATCAAGAAAAAACCAATTGCACATAAAAGGGCTTCCATTTTTATTTCCTTACATCACTTGTTTGTAGTAGCTTTTGACTCCTTGAAATAATCAAAGAACTCGCTACTTGGATCAAGAACCATCATATCCTTCTGTCCCTTAAAGGAAGAACGGTAAGCGTCTAGAGAACGGTAGAATTTAGCAAATTCTGGATCCTTACCAAAAGCTTTTGCGTAAGTTTCATTTGCCTTAGCATCTCCAGCACCTTTAATCGCTTGAGCATCACGATAAGCTTCTGCCAGGATCACTTCACGTTGACGATCTGCGTCAGCCTTGATCTTTTCAGCCTCCGCCGCCCCCTTTGAACGTTCTTCGCTAGCAACTCGCTTACGTTCCGCTTCCATACGACGGTAAACAGATTCGGAAATTTCTGGTGTGAAATCAACTCGCTTCAAACGAACATCCACAATATCGATACCGAGATCTTCAACTCTTTTTTGAAGAGACTCGGAAATATCGGCCATAGCACGTGCACGATCTCGTGATGTGATGTCATTAACCGTGCGACGGTTAACAGCTTGGTTTAATACATCTCGTAAAAGAGCGGATACTCGGTCCTCAGCGGCCTTCTCACTTCCTTGGAAAGAGACCCAATAACGACGAGGATCAGCGATACGCCATTTGACGAAAGAATCAATCATCAAATTTTTCTTTTCACTTGTTTGAACAAGATCGGCAACAGGGGCATCAATTGTCAAAATGCGCTTATCTAAGTAAACGACGTTTTGCAAAGGTGCTGGGATCTTAAAGTGCAGACCTGGTGTTTTTACCACATCTCTTAGTTCCCCCAACATGAAAACCAACGCATACTCTCGTTCATTTACCGTGTACAAACAAGTCTTGCCAAAAAGCCCTACAGCAAAAGCTAAGGTGGCAATGACAATAATCTTTTTCATAAACTACTCCGAAAATTCCTTTCTCTAATTCCAGGAAGAATGAGTTAAAAGTTACTTCCAAGCACTTTCAATCTTTTTCACCTTAAGTCCCGAGACAAACTGCGAACGGCATCTCTACTTGTATGAGTAGGAGCTGTTGTTTTTGCTGTTTCTTGGACCGGTTGCACGGATAAAGGCTTTATCGATTGATTCGATCCGGACTCTTTACTCTTTTCAATCAGTTTATCCATCGGTAAATAAAGCAAACTATTAGATTGCTTATTGTCAATCATAACTTTGCTTGTATTTTCGAAAATATTCTTTACCGTATCCACGTACATACGATCTCGCGTAACCTTTGGAGCAAGCTTATACTGTTCATAGACTTGATTAAATCGAGAAGCTTCACCTTCAGCCTGAGAAATCACACCAGCTTTATAGCCTTCAGCTTCTTGTCTTAATCTTTCAGCTAAACCACGAGCTTTAGGTACAACGTCATTAGCGTATGCTTCACCTTCGTTAATCTGTCGTTCACGGTCTTGGCCTGCTTTAACCGCGTCGTTAAACGCAGCTTGTACCTGTTCAGGCGGTTGAGCATTTTGAATCGCAACCGATAAAATCTGGATACCGCTGTGATAACGATCCAACATCTCTTGCATCAGTTTTTGAACTTCTTGAGCAATTTCAAGCTTGCTTTCAAAAAGCACGCTGTCCATCTTCTTACGTCCAACCACTTCTCTCATAGCAGACTCAGCTGTTTGAATAACAGCGCCTAATGGATCACGTGTACGGAACAAGAATTCTTCAGCACCAGGACCATCTTTGATACGGTACTGAACATTAAACATAACATCGACGATATTTTCGTCATCTGTCAACATCAGTGCTTCTCTAAGACGTTGACTTGAACCTCTTATACCAATCTCAGCCTTTCTGACAGAGCTTACATCAACCAAATCAACATCCTGTACCGGGTATGGTACATGCCAGCGGAAACCAGCTTGGGCTGTTTCAGAATACTTTCCAAAAGTGGTAACCACGCCTCGCTGACCTTCTGGGACGATGTAAAAACCGGAAGCTAACCAAGCGCCCACTGCAATCAAAACAGCTAACAAGCCCATAGAGCCAGAAGCTTTACTAGTCATATTATTTAAATCGATAGGTGGTTTACCTCCACCATTGAAATTGCCTCCAGAAGTATTCTTAAATTGTTCTGGATTTCTTAATGGCGGTTCCTGATAATCACCGCCATCTTCATATTTAGAATCGTACTTCTCCTCTTCTTTCTGTTGATACGTAGAATGACGAGAGCGAGATTTATTACCAAGCATCGAATTCAATCGATCATTGAACTGCTTCCACAATTCTTCAATATCCATTTCTTCACGCTTTGTCTCGCGACGAGGGTACTCCTGACGAGGTTCCTTCATTTCAGGTTCTCTGGGTTCAGGCTCATTTTGTTTGGTCTCATCAACTTGTGGGGTCTTCTGCTGATCGGAATCATTATCATCAGAAGCATTTCGACCCCAGCGAGGATCGTTCAATGACATCAGTTGAGTCCTTCCTTTTTAAAGATTTAAATATAAAAATACGTGAGAAACATATTAACAATACCTTTGGCTATGAATGGGTAGAACTATCTGAGTTTTGATCTTTGTTACACATTACCGTTCAAACTCTTTAAGCCAATCCTCATCATCTTCTGGAGGTGTTTCTTCCACTATATGTTGCTTCGAAATTTCAGAAATCAACTCTACGAGAAGATCAATTCCTTCACCACTCATTGCACTAATGGATACGGCCTTAGGAGATCCGTCTTCATTTCGCACAACAGAAGCTTTCCTATCAAGACGGTCGATTTTGTTATAAACAACCAATTGAGGAATTTCTCCTGCTCCAATTTCTGAAAGTACCTTTTCAACTTCATTAATCTGCTCTTGACGTGCTGGACTAGATGCATCAACAATGTGTAGCAATAAATCAGCCTGAACTGCTTCATCGAGTGTTGATTTAAAGGCCTCAATCAGTTGGTGAGGCAATCCCCGAATAAATCCAACCGTATCACTTAAAACAACATGCTCTCCTGCACCAAGATGCCATCGTCGTGCTGTAGTATCCAAAGTAGCAAAGAGTTGATCCGCTGCGTACACTCCTTCTTTAGTCAAACGATTAAAAAGTGTTGATTTACCCGCATTGGTATAGCCGACTAAGGCTACCGTTAGCAATGATCCTTTTTGACGAGCTTTTCTCTGAGTATTTCGTTGTTTTTCGAGTTTTTTTAATTGTTCTCTAAGTGCTTTAACTCGAGAACCAATCATACGTCTGTCTAACTCAATCTGCTTTTCACCTGGACCACCCGTTTTAGACAAACCACCTCTTTGTCGTTCCAAATGGGTCCATCCTCGGATCAATCGGGTAGATAGGTGTTCTAGACGTGCTAGTTCAACCTGTAGGCGACCTTCTTTTGTTTTAGCTCTTTGTCTGAAAATTTCTAGAATCAGTTCAGTTCGATCTAAAACAAATAGTTTTGTTTCTTTTTCGATATTTCGTTGCTGTGCCGGAGATAGAGCGACATCAAAAATTAACGTAACGGCACTTTCTTTTTTGGCTACTTCCGCAATCTCATGAATCTTTCCGCTCCCGAGATAAAACTTCGGATCAGGTTTTTCTCGTTTTGCTTCAGTATGACCAACCACATCGTATCCACATGAAGTAGATAACTCATGAAGTTCTTCCGCTGCGTCCGGATGCACTTCTCGACCTATCGATACCGATACCAGCCAAACTTTTAGGGGGCCTTCCGCCCCCTTTTTGTACTGAAAATCAACCACTGTTATTCTTCAGTTGGTTGTTCTGTATTCGAGAGCGGAACCGCACGAGCAGGAACAACAGTGCTAATAGCGTGTTTGTAGACCATTTGTGT
>CAZBHT010000038.1:0-11414 GCA_964491655.1 uncultured Burkholderiaceae bacterium | reverse complement strand
GAGCTTTTCAGCATTGACAACGACAATGTAATCGCCCGTATCAACGTGTGGTGTATATTCAGGCT
The DNA here is from genome assembly GCA_964491655.1 of uncultured Burkholderiaceae bacterium. Classification (GTDB taxonomy): domain Bacteria; phylum Pseudomonadota; class Gammaproteobacteria; order Burkholderiales; family Burkholderiaceae_F; genus JAFTYR01. The sequence continues at coordinate 11,349 of CAZBHT010000038.1, read as the reverse complement.
TGTTCTTACCACGGAGTCTGAGAGCGATTTCGGCGGCGAGACGACCAACAACCATATCTGTTGCGTCGACTACGTACCATTCACGCTTTACTTCAAGCGGCTTAGCCGAGAAGGTTTTCATTACATTTCACCTATAAATGTGGCGCATTATTTGCGCCCATAAATAACCTACGATCCAAACTTCATACACAAGCTAGGACCAACATCAAATAAATACTACGGAACGAGCATTGACGAAAGCAACGCCCCAACAGAGAGACCGTGCATTATACACTTATTTTTCAAATAAGTCACCTCATTCCGTAGATTAATGATATCAGGATTCTTTATTCTTTTTCCAGATTTTCTAATCGAGACAAAGACATAAAAGATGTAGAACAAGGTCGTTTATACAGTAAACCACATTCAACGGCCTCTGACAGCGCCTGTTCTGCCAACTTACGATAATTAGCAAAATCATGATCGGCTACAGAAATCACATTTTTAAATTCTGTGTGAATTCCAGATGCTTTTACTCGATTATTGCCTCGACGGAAAAATCCCCTTTCTGTGCAACTTACTTTTTTAATATTTTTCTCTGTAGGAGCAAAAAGCATTACATGCTTAGCTTTTTCAAGAAGTAAATCAACTGGGGTGTTTTCTTCCGAATTATCTGATTTTGATACGCACGGATCGATCTGAGGTCCAAATTGAACCATTCCATTCCATGGAATACATTCCACAGGAGAAAACTTCAAAGATTCAACAAAAATGGCTGGAATTGAGCCATCAAAGCACTTAGCATCCACTGTTATCTGAGTTGTTTGTAAGCGCTTCAATATGTTTTCTACTTCGGGAGCGATTAGATGTCTCACCTCATCGATTCTCGTATTAGTCGCATTAAAAAATAATCGAGCATGTATTGAATGTTTTTCTCCACTTAATACATCATCAACAATTAACTCAGAAACTTCACCTTTATCGTTTTTCTTGAAAGAATTCAAGGAAACAAAATCAAAAAAAGAAGCGCCATATCGCTGGGCCGTTTTTAGAAGCGATTCCCTTAAACCTGCTACGTTAACAACAGCTCCGTTAAGAAGAATTCCTCCCACTAATTTTGAAGGTTCGATTCCAGGCAATCTTCGAATAACTTCGGTCTGACTTAACCAACTCACTTGACCAAAAAAAGAACGACTAAATTTGCTAACCAGCGTTAAAAGAACAAACCAAACTTCTCTTTGGTAATTTTTATAAAAAGGCATAATCACCGGAGTCGAAGTCACTACTTGAGGTGCATTGTCTAGTAATAGGCGACATTCATGAAGTTCTTTAGCAAAAGCCTTCCAGCCTTTTGGAGTCGTAAGTAAAGACAAATCAGGCATTAATAAACGTGAACCACCGTCGCAAACACTTGAATTAAAATTTTCGTCATCAAGTAGTAAAGTCGAAAAACCGCGAGACGCAGCGTCAAGAGCGATACCTAGTCCTACTGTACTAGAGCCCATTACCACTACATCCCAAACTGTTTCTTTCTTTAGTTGGGATAAAGTTTCGGTACGATGAATATTGTTTTTTAATTCTTGAGTCATAACAAAATTTTGAAATGTTCTCTGGACGATTACAGGATTCTAACCAAATTATCTAGCTACATTAGCTTTTCCTTAATCTTCACAGACGATTCTCGTACTAATTTGAAACATAAATTGTTTCGTTTTCATTCTTACCCCCTCTTTTTAACGATTTTGGTTGACAGTACCTAAAATACAACTGTAAAAAAATTTAATATTTTTTCACCTATTGTTTTGAAGATTTATCTTTTTAAACAAAACACTACGGCACAGTGAAAAGGTAATAGCGACTTTTCTCAATACGAATTTTTATAGAAAGTATGAATTTCTACTAACAAAATCGCTCGAATTATGAAACAATATTACTGTGAAGTTTTTAAAAAGAAAGTGAGGATGAATATGAAGCTTCCCCTCCAAATTAGTTTTCATGGTATTGATCGTTCTGAAGCTCTTGAACAATTAATAACAAAAGAAGTTGAAGGTTTGCAAAAATTTGATTCTGAGTTAATTGGTTGTCGTGTTGCTATCGAATCCGAAGGTCGTCATCAGAATCAGGGCCGTGAGTGCAGTGTACGTGTAAATCTTACTGCTCCAGGTAAAGAGTTCGTGATGAACACCAAAAATGAGGATGCTCACGCTGCTGTTCGCGCCGCATTCGACTCTTTAGTTCGACAGGTTAAGGACAACGCTGCGATGAGACGTGGTGAAGTGAAGAACCACTAATCCTGTTTAATCTCTAATAGATTACCGATCACTTGTTTGAAATAAGTGATCGGTTTTTTGTTATTGAAGACAAATAGCCTACTAAAGTACTGCATTTTGATGTAGCCTAGTCTTTATTTTTCCTTTTAGTTCATATGCAAGATAACAAGCCGACGCCGGGTATTCGCCTCAGAGGAATCAAACAAAATAATTTACGTAATCTCGATGTTGATTTCGAATACGGAAAACTTACCGTTGTTACAGGAGTTTCCGGCTCTGGTAAGTCATCTCTTGTTTTTGATACGCTTTACGCTGAAGGACAGCGACGTTACATTGAAACGTTTAGTCCCTACATTCGACAGTTTCTTGATCGTATGGACCGCCCAAAGATTGACAGAATAGAAGGCGTACCTCCAGCAATTGCTGTCGATCAAGTTAACCCAGTAAAAACTTCTCGATCGACTGTCGGTACGATGACCGAGATTAATGATCATTTAAAACTACTTTTTGCTCAATCAGCCAAGCTTTATTGTGAAAAATGTGGACAAAAAGTAGAACCAGATACACCGACAATTATTTGGCAAAAATTCCAAAAAAGAATTAAAAATTTAGATGAATCTTTACGGGCTTATGTCGTTTTCCACGTTAGTATTCCTTTAGAGTTCCCAATCGAAGAGGCTATTAAAACACTTAATGCCGAAGGATTTACTCGTGTTAATAAACTCGATGTTGTTAAAAACGGAAAAACTACTTTAGAAGTTATTTCAGATCGTTTCAAAATCAACGTTGATAAATCTCGTGCTACTGAATCATTTGAACTCGCTCTTCTTAAAGGGAAAGGAAAATTCTTTATTCGTATTGAAGATAAAGAGGGAACTATCAAATTCCTATGGAAATTTTCTGAAAAATTTTCTTGCCCTGATTGTGAAATAACATATTCCATTCCTCATGAATCAACCTTCACGTTCAATTCGCCTTTAGGCGCTTGTGAGACTTGTAGAGGATTCGGAAGAATCATCGATATCGACTATGACCTAGTTATTCCGGATAAAGATAAAACCCTTGAGAATGGCGCTGTTAAACCCTGGACTACAGATGCTTACGCAGAGTGTCAAAAAGATCTACTTGATTACGCTCAAAAGGACGGGATATCAATAAATACACCTTTTAAAGAATTACCCGTAGAGCACCAGCAATGGGTTTTGGAAGGTGATCCCAAATGGACCAATTGGAATCAAAAACGTTGGTATGGTATACGACATTTCTTTAATTGGTTGGAAACTAAGACTTATAAAATGCATGTGAGAGTCTTACTTTCCCGTTATCGCAGTTATAACGAATGTCCTAGTTGTCATGGTTCTCGATTAAAACCCGAAGCCCTCTTATGGAGAATTGGTACCGCCGAAATAGCATCGGAAGTCCTCGGAAAGGAATATCAAAAAACGCGTCCAACCTCCGCTTCTTTTAGCGATGATGTTTTAATGACATTACCAGGGCTCAACATATACGATTTAGTAAAGTTACCTATTAATAAAATTAAAACATTTTTCAATTACCTTGAGCCATATGAGAAGAATTCTGAACTTATTATCAAAGAAATTTGTTCTCGATTAAATTTTCTTGACGAAGTCGGACTCGGATACCTTACCTTGGATCGACAAAGCCGTACTCTTTCCGGTGGTGAAGTACAGCGAATTAACTTAACAACTGCACTTGGTACCTCTCTAACTAATACGCTTTTTGTATTAGATGAACCTTCCATTGGATTGCATCCTCAAGATATGAACAAAATCAATACAGTGATGCAACGCCTGAAAGGGGCTGGAAATACGCTTGTTGTTGTAGATCATGATCCTCAAGTTATGATGTCAGCAGATCGAATTTTAGATATGGGACCAGGACCTGGAATTCATGGTGGAAGTATTGTTTTTGATGGCACCCCCTCTGAAATCCTAAAGGCCAATACGTTAACAGGTCGTTATTTACGAGGAACACTAAAGATTAGTAAAAATAAACCTCGAAAAATAACGGTTCAAACACCTGCGTTGGTACTACTTGGTGCAAAAGAGCACAACCTAAAAAATATTGATATTCGTTTTCCCCTTCAATCTTTAGTCTGCATTGCTGGAGTATCTGGTTCGGGGAAATCGACTCTTATCCAAAATACGTTAATTCCGGCTTTACTCAAGGCCAAGAAAAAAACAACTGAATCTCCAGGAAGTTATGACAAACTTTTAGGAGCTAATTTTATTGATGACATCGTATTCGTAGACCAAAATCCAATAAGCAAAACAACACGAAGTAATCCAGCTATTTTTGTTGGAGCTTTTGATCCGATCAGAAAACTCTTCGCATCTACTCCGTTAGCTAAAGCTCGTGGATATACAGCAGGTACGTTTAGTTTTAATTCCGGTACAGGACGTTGCCCAAGTTGTGAAGGTAGCGGTTACGAGCACATTGAAATGCAATTCCTTTCAGATGTGTATCTTTGTTGCTCAGACTGTCAAGGTAAGCGTTACAAACCAGAGACACTAGAAGTCACAGTAGAAGTAAAAGACCGTAAATTATCTATTTCTGATGTATTAAACCTAACTATTCAAGAAGCACTCACGTTATTTGATTCAAACAAGGAGATTGTACGAACCCTTTCCCCTTTGCAAAATATCGGACTAGGCTACCTAAAATTAGGACAACCGACTCCAACCCTTTCTGGAGGAGAAGCGCAACGATTAAAACTTGCTAAATATCTTATCGATTCATCAAAAAATTCCTCATCAAAAACACTCTTTGTCTTCGATGAACCTACAACAGGATTGCATTTCGAAGATATCTCTAAGCTAATGAAAGCGTTAAAAGACTTGATAGATGCCGGCCACTCTGTCATTGTTGTTGAGCATAACTTAGACGTCATTAGTTCGTCTGACTGGATTATTGAATTAGGACCAGAAGGTGGAGATAAGGGTGGTTTTGAACTTTTCGCTGGTCCTCCAAGTAAACTTGCGATTAAAGAAACTCCTACAGGACTAGCACTGGCAGAATATTATCAATCTTCCCCTAGTCATAATTATTTTGACAATTTCCAAAACGATTGGGATAACAGTGCTAACCAGCATACTGACTTACAAAATCTTTCTAGTAAAGAAAATTCTATTGTTGTAGTCAATGCACGGGAAAATAATCTAAAAAACATTTCACTCAACATTCCCCGCAATTGTTTTACGGTTGTCACGGGGGTATCAGGTTCAGGTAAATCAACCTTAGCGTTCGATATTGTTTTCAATGAAGGTCAGAGACGTTATCTAGAATCTCTGAACGCCTACGCTCGTTCTATTATTCAACCGGCTAGTCGCCCCAATATTGATGCGATTTACGGTATTCCACCAACTGTTGCAATCGAACAAAGAACTTCTCGAGGAGGATTTAAATCAACGGTCGCTACCCTTACGGAGATTTATCATTTCTTGAGACTCTTATTTGTGAAATTAGGAATTCAATATTGCCCTAATTGCCATATTCCGATAGAACCCATGTCTTTTGAGTCCATTCTTGCTCAAATAATGGAAAAATTTCAAGGTCAAGAAATAACTCTCGTTGCTCCATTAGTAAAAAATAGAAAAGGTACTTATAAGGATTTAGCCTCTTGGGCAAAGGGTAAATTATTCCAAAAACTTTTAGTTGATGATCGATATGTTTCTACTCATCCATTTATTGCTTTGGATCGATACAGAGAACATAACATTGGGCTTCCAGTCGCAACCATTGTAGTTGAGTCTGAAACAAAACAGCGTATTGCTCACGCTTTGAAATCTACTCTGGATTTTGGTAAAGGTTTAGTGGAAATCAGAAATCATTTACACCTCTTAGAGGTTTTCTCTACAAAAAGAGGATGTCCGGAATGTGGAAAAAGTTTTTCAGAACCAGACCCTAGACTTTTTTCCTATAACTCTAAGATAGGCTGGTGTCCAAGCTGTTTAGGAAATGGTATCTCCCTTTTTAAAGACGCCATTGATAAAGATAATCAAATCCAGGAAGCACGTGATGATTTACCAGATACATCAACGTGTCTTACCTGTCACGGTACTCGACTCAATGATGTTGCACGTCATGTTCTATTTCAGGGCCAATCCATTGCAGATATCGCATCAATGACTGTCGAAAAGGCTGAATCATTTTTCAGGAATATCCAACTAGATCATCGTAGCCAACTGATCGCAGAAGATCTTATTAAAGAAATTGTGTCTCGATTAGATTTTTTAAAAGAAGTTGGTCTATCTTACTTAAATTTAGATCGCTCAGCCCCGACACTTTCCGGTGGAGAAGCACAGAGAATTCGTTTAGCTTCTCAGCTCGGTACTAATCTACAAGGTGTTTGTTATGTGTTGGATGAACCTACAATTGGATTGCATCCTCACGACAATAAAATTCTTTTAAATTGCCTAAGAAAACTTACTTCTAAAGGTAATTCTCTTTTAGTTGTTGAGCATGATGAAGACACTATTAGTAGAGCCGATCACATTATTGATATTGGACCTGGTGCCGGCACAAGAGGTGGAAACGTAATCGCTCAAGGGACTATTCAAGATATTATGAATAGCCCAGATTCATTAACTGGTCGATACTTAAAGCACCCTCTTCATCATAGCGGTAAGGCTAAAAATAAAACACAAAATAATGATCCGGTTTTGAAAATCTGTGACGCTACAAAAAATAATCTTAAACACGTAACGACTCAATTTCCTTTGAATCGATTGATAGCGATTACCGGTATTTCCGGCTCAGGAAAATCTACATTAGTTCGAGACTTGTTATTAAATAATTTACGAACTGTAATTCGTGAAAAAAACACAACAAATCTTCAAAATTGCAAGGATCTTATTGGTTGGGAACAAATCTCCCGAGTTCTTGAAGTAGATCAAACTCCTATCGGAAAAACTTCCCGTTCATGTCCCGCAACATATATCGGTTTCTGGGATGATATACGTAAACTTTTTGCTGGAATAAACGAGTCGCAGATTAAAGGATATACGGCATCAAGATTCTCCTTCAACCTTAAAGAAGGCAGATGTGATGCTTGTGAAGGACAAGGGGTTAAAACACTTGAAATGAGTTTTATGCCTAATGTTAAGGTTGTATGTGATGTATGCAATTCCATGAGATTTAATGAAGAGACCTTACTTATTCAATGGAAAGGTAAATCTATCGGAGAAATTCTCAAGATGGAAGTTGATGAAGCAGTCGACTTTTTCTCTTCTCAACGTTCTATCGTACATCCTTTAAAACTCATGCAAGAAGTTGGTCTTGGTTATTTGACATTAGGACAGCCCTCTCCAACTTTATCTGGTGGGGAAGCCCAAAGAATTAAATTAATTTCAGAATTGGCAAAAATTCGTAATACCAATACTGAAAAACGTAAGGAACATGTGCTCTATATCCTAGACGAACCTACGGTTGGTCTACATATGTCGGATGTTGATAATTTAATTAAAGTACTACATCACCTTGTCGACAGTGGTAATACGGTCATTGTTATTGAACATGACTTAGACGTCATCGCAGAAGCAGATTGGATTATTGATATGGGGCCAAGTGGTGGTTCTAATGGAGGACAAGTTGTCTTTTCTGGTCCCCCTCAGGACCTTGTTAAACAAAAGACCTTTACTGCTGAATCATTAAGAGTTTTTTTGAAAAAAGAAAGTTAACTTGCACAACAATTCTATTCAATTTCTAATTGTCCAGAATTTCCATACCAGTTCAAACAATAAGGCATAGTAAGAATACTATGCCTTATTACCAATTAAAAACTAACGCGACTCGACCCAGTACATCACGGCAACAGCCAGACTTAGCATTACAACACTTGGAAGCATAGCTGTAATCACCGGAGGAGCATTATGCAAAACACTCATAAAGGAAAAAAGATTATTTAACGCATAAAATGCGATGCCGACCATAATCCCGCAAAAAATCTTAATTGCAATTCCACCACTTCTAGAGTTCAAGTAGGCAAACGGCATAGCCAAAACCAGCATCACTAAAATCGCAATTGGATAAAAGGCCTTATTCCACAGAGCGGTTTCATACTGTCTACTCTGCTGACCATTATCCTGAAGATGATTAATGTACTGTTGAAGATCACGAATCGACATATTCTCTGGCTTAACCATCATAAGTCCGAAAATATTTCGATCTAAACTCTTTCCCCAAACCATCGAGGAGTGTTGAGTAATTTGTACTGACTCTGCCGTTGGTTGAAAACTATCCTTTGGAATAGTAGGAATACTTTGTTTAGTCACATCTTCAAGTATCCAACCCAACTCATCGGTATACACACCTTTTTTAGCTCGTATTATTGAAGTTAGCTCTTCTTCTTTGTTAAAAAGAAAAATCTCCCAATCGAACGCAGCCACGCCTGGTTTTAGACTCTTCACATTTACAAAACCAATGCTTTCCGGTTCTCCTGCTTCATTCCGTTGTACATCTCTAACCCAAATACCTGAATCAAAACCCTTACCCGTAAAGCTACGTCCGCTTAGATCCAACTTAAATTCTTTAGCTAATTGTTGGGAGGGGGGTGCTATGAACTCTCCCATCATATAAGCAACGCTGACTAACACAAATCCAGGAATCATAAGCATGGAGCAAAGACGCCAAGGCGAGAGTCCAGCAACACGCATAACAGTAAACTCACTATTTGAAGCAAGTTTTGCCAAAGTAAAAACTGCTCCTAGCATCGCTGCGATGGGCAATACCTCGTAACATCTAGTCGGTAACACTAAAGCAGTTAAAATAAAAGCTTCTAGTATGCTGTACTGAGAACCAATATCTCCAGCCTGTCCAATAAGGTCGAAAAAAGCAAAAAGAGCAACCAAGGCAATCAAAACAAAAACACTTGATATCAGCACTTCTCTTGTAATCATTCGCGTCAGAATTTTCACGATTTTTTCTCCTTACGAATCATTCTGAGCGGATAACACATACCGTTCCATATTGCACTACTGATCCCAAACGAACTCATCGACATCCTACGGTAAAAGAGCAAACCCGTAAAAAGACCGACAGATAAATTCATGATGAAAATTGCAGAAATAAAGGATATCTTTCCTTGTGTAATCCATGTTTGGAAAATAGAAAGACTATTGAGGTACAGGATAAAAATCAAAACTGCAGCGATCAATCCAAACGATCGACCAACTCTCGGATTGTTATAGGATAGAGGTATCGCTAACAGGACAAGATTAACAGCAACAAGTGGCCATGAAAGCCTCCAAAAAAGCTCTGACTTAGAAACTTTCGAATTCTTTTCAATTAGTAAATTAATTGGTAGCGCATTTACTTTACTGATTTCTGTCGGAGTTACAGGAGCAGAATCAATTCTCATCTTATAACTCTGAAAATCGCTGACTTGAGCTTCAAGTTGTCCAGGTATCGTTTCATAACGCTTTCCTTCTTGAAGAACAATATAACGGTCTCCATTGCTTTGAGTTTCTAATTGTCCCTTCTTGGCAATTACGATCGTCTGTTTATTCTGCGCCCCCTTTTGCAACAAAAAGACGCTATCAACATGACCACTACCTTGATCAATCTGTTCTAAAAAGAAAACTCTGTCACCATCTTTAGCTTCAATGAAACGCCCAGATGATAACTTCGTAACGTCCTCTTTCGCAGCGAATCTATCTTTGTATGCTGTTATCTCACTTCTAGACCACGGTGAAATCACTATAGAACACACAGCAATAAGAACAACCAACGGAATAGCGAAGCGCAAAACAGGTCGAATCCAACTCAGTAAACTTAGCCCCCCTGAAGAGAACCAAACCACCATTTCATTTTCTTGCCAGTAGCGCATCAGAGTCATCAAGACTCCCATAAAGAGCGCTAAAGTCAACAGTGGAGGTAAATTGGTTAAAGATGTATACGCAACAACTTCAAAAATAGAATCACTGTCATACCGCCCTCCGGCAGTCTGACTCAATATTCGAACCAAACCAATGGTTAGCACAATTGAAAACAGAACGGTGAAGGCACTCCCCACAGAATTCGATAACTCTGAAACTAATGATTTTCTGTAAATTTTCACAATCGTTCTTTAAAAAAGGAAATTACGACACAAGCCCCTACTGGATAGCGATAAGTTTAACGCAAGATGTCACAGGAGTGATAACACTCTTTCTCTGCAAGCTTATTATTCATTATTACTTATAGATAGCAGGTCATTTTTGAATAGGATCTAAACGGATCTACATCTCACATTTTCAGAACATTTTCTCAGTAATAAGTAGTTGCATGAGAATACCTAGGCTGAAAAACACATCCTTTCGAGGCTTCTGTTAATCGAAGTATCGATCCTGAAATTTGGGTTAATGTCACCTTTTCATCCTATATTTTAGAAATAACGCCCATCAAACCTTTCGTGTAGGGATGTCCGACACAATGCAAAGTAACGAACGTTACACCTCTTTCTGTGAGAGATTGATACCACAAGAAATCGTAATAACCTCAATCCATGATTAATATGCGGTTCTTGGGAATATCTACCAAGATTCAAGTGGCCGTATTATCCGTAACTTTAGCTTCTGTAATTGATATGAAATCGGGCATTAATGTGTCTGGTTCAAAAGTCTATGAAGTTTAATCCCACCTTTAGTGGTGGCTGAATTTAGCCCAATCGTAAAGTTTTAAACAAAGACCAACCGTAACTGAAGACTTCTCGGTCCGGACAGACTCGTTTGATTCGTACATCTTTAAGTGTGTTCGATGAGTCGATAGTAAAAATCTTGATAGACCTGATAGTTCCGATGTTGGCTGGCGTAAGACAAAGTGGGTCGAGCCATCGCATGAGTACCGATATGACTTAGTTTACCGAGGTTTGAGAATAGACCATTGAAATTTTCACGCAAAGACTCAGCGCCACTGATTTAGCAAAACATCAAAGTGATGAATTCATCCCCCAGTCTTATCTTATTTTTTAAAGGTTTTAAGAAAAGAAGAAAGCGAACCTCAAACCTAAGGTCTTCAGCTCTGCTATAGGGATATCGAATGAATTGAATTTTCCGGGTTTAGAAATGAGAAAGCCCGGAGTCTACCTACTTTCGCGAGAAAT
>CAZBHT010000037.1:0-12096 GCA_964491655.1 uncultured Burkholderiaceae bacterium | reverse complement strand
TAGGTTCATTTTTATTTCAAAACCTATTTTCTTCCTTTCGGGAGCAGGAGTAATTCATATCATTAACTGAGAGTATGAAGATGCCTGATATAAATTCTTCTGTTCTTTGATTGAGCGTAATTTTATAGAGTTACTTTAGCAATGAAGCGAGCGACTGTTTCATTAAACATATAGCGTTCTGTCTCAATCTGAGTCCCTTTCTTTATAAACTTTCCTGGCCTAAACACTCGATCCCCCTTGGTTGGAGCAATAAAAGCAAATTGGGCTTTATTTTTTTCATACAACTTTATGCCGTAGTCACGAGGATCAATATTGTCAGGAATATTGAGAACAACAGCAGAATGTTGAGGGGTTTTGATGAAATTCCAGTTTCCTTTAGTAATGACTTGGTTATTGAGAGGACGGCAGAATAAGGTGTCCTTACGAACTGGAATAATTTTAAATGTCCCGCTTTGTTTACTGTTTTTATTTCGGGTAAAAAGGATTCCAAAGGCTTGGGCTTCGGCTCGATTTTCAAAAGAAAAACAGAAAGGAACTTTACTGAAATTTTCGATTAGTTCATTGGAGTTACGAGCATTCGTAAATGATTCTTTAACCGGCAGAACGAGTTGGTTATCAAAAAATTTGATAGTAGGGACATAAACTATCGATCCCTCAGGAAATTTTTGGTGAGTATCTAATTGAGGAAAGTTGTTGTTTTTTAAAGGTAAAAACTTAAATATAGGAGAACCACTAACATCATAAGCTCTCAATTGTAAGTTTATTTTTGTTGTTTTTTTTCCTTTACCATACTGAAATTGTATGTAATTTCCGTCCTTTGAAAAATTAACTTGATCTGGGGTTGTTAGGCTCCTTTTTTGATTTTGGATCGTAATAGAACTTGCACCGAGCTGTGATACTAAAGGATGCTCATCAATTTTTTCGTATTTAAAGTGATACAGGGGTTTCTTGTTTTGTTCTTGTATTGACCAAGAAGATAGCTTTGAACCATCAAAGGACCAAATTCTTTGATTAAGAGCGATTTGTTTGGTCGTTTTTTCTAACAGCTTAGGAGTGTTATCTGAATTACTTTTTGAATGAAAATTTAAGAAATTGGAATACGCTGGGACGCTAGAACCTAATGCAATGGAGCAAACGACTAATAAAGATGTAATTTTTAAGAAGTTCATAAAAAACCTTACTATCTTTTTGGATACTCGGAAATATACACTGATACAGTAGGAATGATTTAAATCAGTAATCAAATAGGTATCAATTCATTTCTGAGGAATATCCAGTGTTTTAAAATGAACAAGAGTTGATGGCTAGCAACTCAATCAGTTACTTTCTCAAGCCAATGACATTCAAATTAATAAATCTTTAGACTCCAAAAGTGCGAAACATGTTCAATTTCTTAGCGCTTTTGCGTCTCATAAGTAGTAGAAGACTCTAGAAACTAGAATCACAGGAGGGGATGAAAAAAAAACTCTACTCGGTACACCAAGTAGAGTTTTTATCTAGAAAAGCGGTTAGTTATTTAATGTCGTTTTCGAATGAACCTGTTGAAGTTCACCATCTTCCACAGTCACAGGTTTTTTAATTCGTTTTCTACCCAATTTAACTTTCTTTTCTGCATGAATTGGAGCTGTAGCCGTTTTTTTCGTGCTGACAAGTTCCAATCCTGCTTCTTCAAGTGAGGTGCCAAAATCTACAGTTTTTTGTGTAGTAATTTCCTTAGCAACCTCTTTTTCGACGACAACCTGTGTAGGTTGTACTGTTTCTTGAGCAGGAACCGTCTTTTCTACAGTGTCTTTGGACTCAGTTACTTTGACCGGTTGAGCTTCCGATTTTTCTTGTGTCTCTTGATGTACCTTCTTTGTATTTTGTGAGGGTTTCTCTACATCAATAGAACCAATCGATAAATTCGGAATACTAATCGCAATAGTTTCCTCTGTGACCGGTTGTTCGACAACTCGAGCACTTTCAGGATGTGGCGTGTGAACAATTCCTGTTTCAGGAGCAACCGCATCTTCCAGTGCTGTGACCACAGGAGTAATAGCTACCGGTGGTTTTCCAGTTGTGTCGGAGGTACGATGATCCCGTCTAAGGTTACGTCTACGACGTCGACTGCGAGGTTCCGTTGTTGTAGACAAAGCTTCTTGAGATGGTACTACTCGAGCAATTTCATTTTCAGTAGCAACCTTTTCAAGTACAGGTTTAGACGTATCTAACTTGTTCTCTATAGCCAATGTTTCTTTTGTAGAGGTACGTTCTGGCGTCTTTAAGTTTTCTTGGCTAGCTACTTCCTTCTTCTGATTTAAAGTAGAAGAAGGCGCACTTACCATAGATTCTTGAGTGGCGACCTCTTGATTTTCTCTACGATTTTGGCGTTTAGAGGATTTTTCAGTTGAAAAATCTTGAGAACGTTTCGCATTACGACGATTATTCATCGAAGCTGTTTTTTCTACAGTTTCCTGATTACGTTCTACAACTTCCGTACGATCACGACGATCATTTCCTCGACGAGAGTTCGTATTTTTCTGATCGTCGCGATTACGTTTAAGACGTCGATCGCGAGGATTTTCTCTTTCTGAACGAGTATTCTTCTTGGGTTTGCTTTCAACTGTTTTTTCACCCATGAAGAAGCTGATAATCTTTTCCCAAAGAGTCTTTGCTTTAGGTTGTTCTTCTTTTTTCTTTGAGTTGTTTCGTTCTGGTTCTACATGCTTTGGTGCATCCTCTCTTGCCGGAAGTCCCTTGATTACAGGAATCTGTTTAGGACGATCAGACTGTTGAGCAGGAAGAGCCCTTGTATAAGGATCTGTTTGCTCTTGGGAAATTTCTTCTGTACGGCTATAACTCGGGGTAGAAACCTCAAGTCGTTCATCATCGGTTCTTAGTCGTTCAACATGGTAGTGAGGTGTTTCTAAGTTCTTGTTAGGAATTAGAATCACGTTGATATGATGTCGACTTTCAATTTTCGCAATATCTTCTCTCTTTTCATTTAAAAGATAGGTGCCTACATCAACAGGAACCTGAGCCTGCAGTGCAGCAGTACCATCCTTGAGTGCTTCTTCCTGAAGAATACGAAGAATTTGAATCGCACTTGATTCTGTATCACGAATTACACCGACACCGTTACAGCGAGGGCAAGTGATGTGGCTACCTTCATAAAGAGAAGGACGCAATCTCTGACGTGATAATTCCATTAAACCAAAGCGAGAAATCTTTGCCAATTGAACTCGTGCTCGGTCATAGCGAATGGCTTCTTTGAGTCGTTGTTCAATATCACGTTGATTTTTTGGATCTTCCATATCGATGAAATCGATAACGATAAGCCCACCTAAATCTCTTAGACGCATTTGACGAGCAACTTCATCCGCCGCTTCGCAATTCGTTCTATAAGCTGTTTCCTCGATATCGGTACCACGAGTTGCTCTAGCCGAGTTCACATCAATAGCGACCAGTGCTTCTGTATGGTCAATAACAATCGCTCCACCGGAGGGAAGAGGGACGGTTCTAGAGTAAGCCGTTTCAATTTGATGTTCAATCTGGAAGCGAGAGAATAACGGAATGTCATCGGTGTAACGCTTGACTCGACCAACCATATCAGGCATGACGTGCCCCATGAACTGTCGAGCTTGCTCATAAATGTCATCGGTATCGACAAGGATTTCACCGATTTCTGGTTGGAAATAATCTCGAATAGCACGGATCACGAGATTACTTTCTTCAACAATAAGGAATGGAGCTGGATTGACTCGCTTTAATGCCTGACCGTTGGTGTCGTGTGAAATCGAGACGTAGTTTCCCTGTCTATCTTCGTACTGAGGCGTAGCAGCTTCTGAAATAGCATTCCAGAGTTTAATTAAATAGTTTAAGTCCCACTGAAGTTCTTCTACCGATCGACCAATACCTGCGGTTCGAGCAATTAAGCTCATACCACGAGGACACTGGAGTTTTTCCATTGTTTCTTTCAGTTCTTGGCGTTCTTCGCCTTCTATACGACGACTAACACCGCCACCTCTAGGATTGTTTGGCATCAAAACCAAATAACGACCGGCAAGAGAAATGAATGTTGTAAGGGCAGCCCCCTTATTCCCCCGTTCTTCTTTTTCTACTTGTACGATAAGTTCTGCACCTTCAGAAATTGCTTCCTTGATAGAGCAATTTCTGACATCAACACCTTCATTGAAATATTGACGAGAAATTTCTTTAAATGGTAAAAAACCATGTCTTTCTTCGCCATAATCAACGAA
Organism: uncultured Burkholderiaceae bacterium; assembly: GCA_964491655.1. Taxonomy (GTDB): domain Bacteria; phylum Pseudomonadota; class Gammaproteobacteria; order Burkholderiales; family Burkholderiaceae_F; genus JAFTYR01. Next base: position 7,858 of record CAZBHT010000037.1, on the reverse strand, counting down.
ACAAGCTTCAAGAGAAGGTTCAACTCGAGTAACGATACCCTTATAAATGTTGGATTTACGGTGTTGATTCGCCGCTGATTCGATATCAATATCGATCAACTGCTGTCCGTCGACTATGCTCACACGCAATTCTTCTTGGTGTGTAGCATTAAAAAGCATGCGCTTCATCAAGCACTCCTCAACCACTGTCGCGGGTTATTAGCGTGCTGGATGATTTTGTTTAAAAACAAAAGGTTAAGTATTGGATCAACACGAACACAACCCTCCTAGTGAAAAAAAGGATTAAGGAAGGTGGCCTCGTGTGACAGGACGAATTCCGGGCGGAAAAGGACATATCCTTTAAAGGATCCATTTTTATCCAATTCATCGGCATCATCGGAAGGTTTCCTATCAACCAATACCTGCCACGAATAAATTCGTAGCACTTTAATTAATCAATACATTCATACGCATTCCAATCAATGGAAGCGTGAAGTCTTTAAACTAAATCTATTCCAACAGTGTACCGTTTCAACGGTACGTCCTTTGCTTTACCTCAACAATCATGCCAGATTGGAACGAAAGCAAAGTGATCATTAACATTCTTTCCTTAAATTGGCTATTGAGAGCCTTTATTTTTCCGACTTTTTAATTACAGAGTCTTCATCAGGCTACAATCAATGCCAAGACGAGATTTTATTCCATCGTTTGTTTAGGTCTTTTCCTAGTGACAAAATAAAAACCCTCTGATATGAGGGTAGGAAGTAAAAACCTCAGCCAGGATTCTAAAGCAAATGAAAGACTCACGCCAATTAAAGAGAACGATTTCAGCGTCCAATACAGGTTTGGAACGAAAAAAACGAACTAGAAGCGGTAAAGAACTTTTAGCTCAATTGAATGTAGATTTATTGAAAGATAAGAGAAAATCTGAGAAAGAAACAAAAAATTACAACAAAGTACAGTTTCAAAAGATTACAGAATCTTCTGATGGACAACGGCTCGATAACTTTTTGTTTGGTTTTCTCAAAGGAGTGCCAAAGTCTCATATCTATCGTGTTATTCGCAATGGGGAGGTTCGAGTCAATAAATCTAGAGCGAAAGCAGAGACTAAATTAACATTGGATGACGTAGTCCGAATTCCTCCGATTGTGTGTTCTGAATCAAAACCAGTAGAAACGCCAGCTTTTGTTGATAGTCCTGTCATTCTCTATGAAGATGAACATCTTTTAGTCGTTGATAAGCCAGAAAGACTGGCAAGTCACGGAGGTAGTGGTATCTCGTATGGTTTGATTGAGCGAATGAGGGCAACAAGACCAGAAGCAACTTTTTTAGAGTTAGCCCATCGTTTAGATCGAGATACGAGTGGTGTCATCGTAATGGCTAAGACTCGAAAGTGTCTTGTACGTTTACATGAGATGATGAAAAATGGCGAGGTTCATAAAACCTATCGTACTTTGGTAAAAGGTGATTGGGTTAATGATCGTCAACATATCAAAGAACCCTTATATAAATATTTGACTACTCAGGGTGAGCGACGCGTAAGGGTAGATTACGACAAAGGATTACCTTCGCATTCAATTTTTAATTTAATAGAGCGTTTTGGCTCCGTGTCTTATCTAGAAGTGGTTCTTAAAACAGGTCGAACTCATCAAATTCGTGTACATGCTTGCTCTCAAGGACATCCGTTAGTGGGCGACGATAAGTATGGAGATTTTCACTTTAATCATGATGTAGAAAAAGGGATTTTAGGTATTCCTTTTAAGCGAATGTATTTACATGCATGGAAGTTAGAGTTTAAGCATCCTATTTCTGGTGACAGTCTTTGTATTGAGTGTCCAGAAACTCAAGAGTGTCGAAACCTTATCAATGTCTTGAGACAAGGCCTATGAAATATTCAGTCGTTGCATTTGATTGGGATGGAACATTGGCAGACTCAACGGGGGTAATTGTTGAGAGTCTTCAATATGCAAATCAACAAATGGGTTTAAATCCTGTTTCAGAACAAGAAGCAAAAAGTGTCATTGGCTTGTCGCTTTTTAATATGTTGACTCATTTGGTTCCTGAGCTACCGGAAGAGAAATATTCAAAATATCTTGAATACTACGTGTCTTACTATCTAAAACTAGAGGATTCTATTGAACTGTTTGAAGGTATTTTCCCTTTACTAGAAACACTTAAGAATTCGGGTATAAAAATCGCTATTGTGACGGGTAAAAGTCGCAAAGGTGTCGATCGCATCCTAAAACGGATGAAATTGCTTAATTTTTTTGATGCAACCTATTGTGCAAGCGAATATGCCTCAAAGCCGGATCCTATGATGTTAAACGCTTTATTGAGGGAATTTAATGTAACTGACAGTCACGTTTTGATGGTAGGAGACGCTCTTTACGATGTTCAAATCGCACATAATGCGAATTGCGATTCTGTTGCGGTGACTTACGGAGCGGGAAGCCTCGAGCAACTCGCCCAAGCTCAACCAACTTATCTGGTTCATAGTGTAAGCGAGTTGCGAAAATTACTTTTATCGGCTTGCTAAAAGACCAAAAATAGTCGGAAGCTTAGGAAGGTCTTGTGTTTTTTTCCATTCAGAAGCTTTCATAGTTCGAATGGATTGTGCAGAACCCGTGATATCTACGGCCACCAAAATCCGTGTGTTAGGAGCACAGTATTTTACTAAATCTCTTAGAAGAGCGGTATTTCGATAAGGAGTTTCGATGAAAAGCTGTGTTTCTCCTGCTCCTTGCAGACTTTGTTTTTCTAAAGCTCGAATGGTCTTACTTCTTTGTGGTTCTTTAATCGGTAAATATCCACAGAAGCGGAAATGTTGACCATCGAGTCCAGAAGCCATCAGAGCAAGAATAATAGAACAGGGACCTACGAGCGGTACCACGGAAATTCCTCGAGCTTGTGCTTCGGCAACAATTTGTGCACCGGGGTCGGCTATGCCCGGGCATCCTGCCTCACTAATAATTCCGACATCATTACCTTGTAGGAGTGGATTTACATATTGAATGACTTTTGCTGGATCCGTGTGATGACCAATTTCAATGATAGTGAGTTCAGCAATCGGTTTAGGATGCTTTATTTCTTTTAAGAAAGCACGGGCAGACTTAGCATTTTCAACTAAAAAAACAGACAGTTCCCGCGTTACTTCTAGTACTTGTTGCGGAAGTGCTTGGTTGAGTGTCCCATCAGCAATAGGGACTGGAATCATATAAAGTTGGCTCATTTTAGAATAGTGGACAATGGAGAAACACCTACTTTTGCTAGCATTTCTGAGACTCGAATAAGGGGTAGACCGATGATAGCAGTCGGATCTGTCGATTGATATTCTCGAATAAGAGAAATACCTAGTTTTTCAATTTTTGCCGATCCAGCACAATCAAAAGGTTCTTCTAATTTTAGATAGGTATCAATGGCTTCTTCAGAAAGGTTACGAATAAAAAGGGTCGTTTGAACTTCATCTAATTCATAAGAACCATCTGGAGCCACGATGCAAATGCCCGAGTGAAATACAACCGATTTACCACTCATAGCCATTAATTGTTCTTTTGCTTTTTCGTAAGTATGTGGCTTTCCCAGACTCTTTCCATCTAAGCATAGTACTTGATCACTGCCGATAATGATTTGACCTGGATACATTTTGGCTATAGCAAGGGCTTTTAGTTTTGAAAGTCTTAAAGCTAAGTCTCTAGGGGTTTCATTAGGACAAGGGGTTTCGTCAACATCGGGAGAAACACAAGTAAAGGGAACGTGAAGTCGTTCTAACAATTCTCGACGATATGGAGAACTAGAAGCTAGGATAACTTGAACATTGTTTGTCATAATATGCATATATGGAGAAAAATATGAACGAAGATTTTCTAAAATCAAATGCATATGTGGATGTTTACGAATTGTCTCGGACTAAAGATACGATCTCAGGTCGAGTACTTTTAAGTGACATGCCACGTCTACAGGACTTAATTTTACAGTCTAATAAAGCGTTGCAATTTACTATTTGTGGCATCGTCGGTAAAGAGGGCTGGCCAGGAGCTATTGTGACATTATCTGGTGATGTTCCTCTTGTCTGTAATCGTTGCAATCAACCGATGAGCTTTGAAATGAACCGGGAGGTGGTTTTTAGATTTGCAAAAAGCGAGTCTGAAGCGAATCAGATCCCTATCGAAGAAGATGATGATATTGAAATTGTCGTCGGTAGCACTAAGATGAATTTATTGGAATGGCTTGAAGAAGAGGCTTTGCTTTCATTACCTTTAGTGCCAATGCATAAGGAACAATGTATCGAACCGTTACACATTCGTTTAGGCGAAGATGAAGAAAACGAGAAAAAAAATCCTTTTGCTCAATTAAAAGAGATGAAGAACTTGAGAAAAGCGGACTAATTGTGTAAAATCCGTTGTTTTCGATGAGTGTCATCGGGGAGGTATGTGCTCCGGTGATATGATTAAAGTAAATTAACCATTTTAAATCGTGGGGTTACCATGGCTGTTCAGCAGAACAAGAAATCAACTAATAAGCGCGGCAATCATCGTGCTCATGACTTTTTGACAAATCCACCTCTGGCTGTCGAACCGACAACCGGTGAAGTGCATCGTCGTCACCACATCTCTGCTTCTGGTTTTTACCGTGGCAAGAAAGTGATCGACACAAAGTCTGACGCAGAATAATTAATTTCTTTTGATTTGGAGTGGATCCGATAGCCCCACAGCGGACGGCTCACTTCGAAACGAAATGAATAAAAAGAAAAGGCAACCTTTCGAGGTTGCTTTTTCTTTTTGGAGTTAATTTCGCTTAACTTAGGTTAATCAGCAGTGTTTTGGTTTGTTAAGTTGCGTTATGCTAACCAACAGTTCAATTCGATTGTTTAAAGTATGAAGTATTCTCGGCTTGTTTCAACTGGTAGTTATTTGCCAGGCAAACCAATTTCAAATGATGAGCTTGCTCAACGCCTAGCAAAACTAGGAGTAGAGACAAGTGATGAATGGATACTAAGTCGTACCGGTATTAAACAACGTTATTTGGTAAATGAACAGTCTCCATTGTCGACTGGAGATTTGGCCGTGCGGGCATCGCGATCGGCCTTAGAGAAGGCATCGGTTTCACCTGAAGAGGTTGACCTGATCATTGTTGCCACGACGACTCCCGACAGGATTTTTCCGAGTACGGCATGTTATGTTCAAAATGCTTTAGGCTGTAAGCGGGCTTCCTCTTTTGATTTGCAAGCAGTATGTTCCGGTTTTGTTTATGCGTTATCTGTTGCTGACTCGATGATTCGTAGTGGTTCAGCTAACTGTGTCCTAGTTATTGGTAGTGAGGTTCTTTCTAGAATTTTGGATTGGAAAGATCGAACGACCTGTGTGCTTTTTGGAGATGGAGCGGGGGTTGCACTACTTAAATCAAGTGATACTCCAGGTATTCTCTCTTCGGTCTTAGGCTCTGATGGACAGTTTGGAGTTGGAGTTTTAGCATCTGATGCTCGAATCGAAGGGGGTCAAATTGTAGGTGATCCGTTTATTAGAATGGATGGTAAAACCGTTTTTCGTATGGCTGTTGAGAAATTGCATGACAGTGCGCTTCAAGTTTTAAGTAAAGCTGGCTATACGCCAAGTGATGTTGATTTATATATTCCTCATCAGGCTAATATACGTATTATGACGATGGTGGCTCATAAACTGGGGATTGATGCGGAAAAGATGATGATTTCACTTGATTCTCACGGTAATACCTCCGCCGCTAGTGTTCCAATTTCCTTGGATAAGGCTATGAATACTCATAAACTTCGAGAGGGTTCACTTGCTTTGTTGCAAGGAGTTGGCGGTGGATTTACCTGGGGCTCGGTCCTTCTACGTATTTGATTTGTTATATCTAAATATAAGGAAATATTTTGACTAATAAAATAGCTTTTGTTTTTCCTGGACAGGGAAGTCAGTCCGTTGGCATGTTGGCCAGTTTTGTTGATATTCCCTTAGTGGATCAGATTTTAGATCGAGCCTGTGATACTTTAGGCTTTGACTTAAAAAAACTGATTACAGAGGGACCGGCTGAAGAGTTGAATCTTACGGTAAATACTCAACCGGCTCTTCTTACAGCAAGTTACGCCATGTATTCATACTGGAGAAGTTTGGGTGGTGCTACACCCGATATCATGGCTGGACACAGTCTTGGTGAATATTCTGCTTTGGTGTGTGCAGGAGCCCTCAGCTTTGAGGATGGCTTAAGGTTAGTACGATTCCGTGCTGAACAGATGCAACAAGCAGTTCCTGTCGGACAGGGCTCAATGGCCGCGATCCTCGGTCTTCCCGATGAAAAAGTAATCGAAATCTGCAAAGAGGCTTCTAGTTCTGGGGTGGTTGAGGCCGTTAATTTTAATACTCCTGGACAAGTAGTTATTGCTGGTGAAATGGCTCCGTTACAGGATGCAATGCAACGCTGTAAGGAAGCTGGTGCAAAACGCGCATTACCATTGAAGGTTTCTGGTCCTTTCCATTCTAGTCTTATGAAACCCGCTGCTGATAAACTAGCTGAACGTTTAGCAGAAGTTGAATTTACTGTGCCAAGCATTCCAATTTTGCATAACATAGATGTGAAGACTCGGGATACTGTTGATGGTATTAAGCGTGCTTTGTCTGATCAGGTCGCATCGGCAGTCCTGTGGTCAAAAACCATTCGTGAAATGGAAAGCATGGGAGTTGAAACGATTTACGAGTGTGGTCCTGGTGCCGCGTTGACCGGTATGGTTAAGCGTATTACGCCATCTGTGTCTGCAAAATCCATTAATACATTAGAAGCCATTGATATGGTTCTCAAAGAGGGTTGATTATGAACGTTTTTACATCAACAGCACTGGAAGGTCAGTGTGTTTTGGTTACTGGAGCTTCCCGTGGTATTGGCGCTGCGATTCTCGAAGCTTGTGCCAAGGCAGGTGCTACAGTTATCGGAACAGCAACAAGTGAACAGGGTGCCAATCGAATTACCGAAAAGATTGCATCTTTGGGCGCTAAAGGGGAAGGTCGCGTATTAAATGTTGCAGATCGAGCTCAAACTGATGACTTTGTAAAAGCATTGGAAAAAGATTATGGCGCTATAACCGTTTTGGTTAATAATGCGGGTATTACTCGAGACACACTTGCAATGAGATTGAAGGATGAGTTGTGGGATGAAGTGATTGAAACGAATCTTACAGGCTCATTCCGTCTGATTCGAGCTTTAATGCGTGGCATGATTAAGGCTAGATATGGTCGAATCATTAACCTTTCCTCTATTGTGGGTGAAATCGGTAATCCGGGTCAGGCCAACTACGCTGCGTCCAAAGCTGGCTTAATCGCAATGAGTAAGTCTTTAGCTAGAGAACTTGGTTCTCGTGGTGTGACGGTTAACTGTATTGCTCCTGGTTTTATTGCTACTGATATGACCGCCGCACTATCAGATGAGCAGAAAGATGCTTTAGCAAAACAGATTCCATTAGCTAAGTTAGGACGAGCTGAGGACATCGCCGCGTCCGTCATTTTCTTAGCTTCTGACGCAGGTTCCTACATCACTGGTCAAGTGATTAGTGTAAATGGCGGAATGTCAATGTGATTTAACGTATAGGTTTTTGTTAAAATCTAAATTTGTCCTTAACTAAGGACGTAACTTTAATCAAGAGGATTCAAATGGAAAACATCGAACAACAGGTTAAGAAAGTCGTTGCAGAACAGCTCAGCATCAATGAAGCTGATATCAAGAATGAAAGTGCCTTTATTGCTGACCTCGGTGCCGATTCTTTGGACACCGTTGAATTGGTGATGGCTCTCGAAGATACATTCGGTATTGAAATTCCTGATGATCAGCAAGAAAAGATCCAGACTGTTCAGGATGCTATCGACTTTATCAAAGC
>CAZBHT010000036.1:0-12148 GCA_964491655.1 uncultured Burkholderiaceae bacterium | reverse complement strand
TTAGGAATGGGGAAAAAACAATACGAACTAATTTCTATTGATTAATCTCCTCTATCACAAAGACTCCATTTACTCTTACTTTGAATAAATGGAGTCTTTTTTATTGACTTAAATTCATTTACTGAGCAATAACTCGATCCAATACGATTTGGATTGAATCCGAATTCAAGCGAACCGGTTTTGTTGTTAAACCTTCTAAGTCACCTACTTGTGGCATCAGACTATTCTGTTTTCCTAAGCGAGCCGTAATAATCACTTCCTCATGTTGATCTAAAGAACCAGAGCCCATATCCATGGGAGGCACCATCGTATTGTCCAACTTAAATTGAACCGGAAAATCTAAAACGACAACACGCATTTGGACAATCGGCGCCCAATTTCCTGAAACCGGACGAGCACTCACATAAAGAACGGATCGATCTTGAATCTTCTCAACTAAAGAAGGACTTAATTGAACCACACCCGATAGAGTATGAGTTACTTTTTTCAATTGGTTCTGGTTCACTTCTTTACGAGTCGGAACAGGACTTTGACCCAATGGTTGCAATTCCTCTTTAATCATAGAAGGCATCGACATCGAAGGCATTTCCACTCGTGCACCAAATACCAAAGTATCTTTAACCGGCCCAATAATATTGCCTAACTGACGAGCCTCTTGAATACTTGCTTTGACCCCATCAACCATTCCATCACCACTTGGAATCACTTTCAATAAACGTTCCCAGTACATAATGGCTTGACGATAATCTTTGTGGTTGAACTTATCTGTTCCGGCCATTGCTAAGGCTTTCCAATTCGTTGAATCAATTCTTAAAGCCTGTTGAATCAATTCCCAAGGACGACCTGAAAGATCTTGCCCCTGAGTCATCGCCATAGCATCGGCTAAATCCACCATAATCGTTGGATTTCCAGGAGCCAATTGATTTGCTTTTTCAAATGCCTGAACTGCATCAGAATAACGCTGAGTCACAAGCATCGTGCGTCCCAACATCATCCAACCCTCTAAGTCTCCTGGATTTTGGCTAAGATGCTGAGTCAGTTTAACGATAGCTTGATTAATATCCATCATTTCACTACTTTGCGCTTGACCTCCAAACTGACGGCCTGTTTCATAATCCATGATTCCTTCGTGAACACCTCCGTCTAAACGGAAGTTTCCTAAAGGTTGCGTAGAAATCCATAGGAAAGCCGAAAATAAGGGGACGATCAAAACAAGTGCAAAGGCTGTATAGACTCCAATCTTAGAATCTTTTTCCGGAAGTACTAAAGTCGGAGCCGAGTCTTCCAAAACTCGTCTTTCAAGTTCTGCTCTACTTTCATCGTATTCTTTTTGAGTGATCGCTTCTCGGGCTAGTTCGTTTTCTAATTCTTTGAATTGGTCACGATAGACGGCAAGACTTGCTTGAGGAGCGGCGTCCACCTTAATTTTCTTAGGCTTGCGAACCAATGGAATAACGATAATGACGAGTAAAACCAGCGTCATCACCGTAGCACTAATGAAAAAAATCGCCATGCCCTACCCCTTTCTTTTAAATTGACCTGCTTCACCAGACAAGAGGGCCTGAGCTCTTTTCTTTTCCTCTTCAGTTAACGGTCGCTCAGATGCCACTTCTTTTTGTCGCTTAGACAGAGTCCAAAAAAGAGCAAATAGAGCGATAACGAAAAGTGCACCTGGACCGATCCAAAGCAATACGGTACTGAGTTTAAAAGGAGGATCATAGAGAACAAAATCACCATAGCGTTCCACCATGTAGTCGATAATTTGTTCATCACTTCGACCATCAGCCACTTGTCTCATCACTTGGTTTTTAAGATCCATTGCCAACTCTGCATTAGAGTCCGCAATTGACTGATTTTGACAAACTAAGCAACGTAATTGAGAAGAGATTTCTGCAACACGCTTATTAGCGACTGGATCCAACATGGTTGGTTTCACATCCGCAGCGGAAATCTGTGCAATCGAATTTGAACTCAATCCCGTTGCTACAGCTACCACAATCCATAGAGATAAGAAAAACCGTTTCATCATTCTTTCTCCAGTTTTTGAATAAGTGGATACATGGTCTGCTTCCAAACTTTTTCTGTAATTGGACCGATCTGCTTGTAACGAATTACACCCTTCTTATCGATTACAAAAGTTTCCGGAACTCCATAAACGCCAAAGTTAATTCCGACTTCTCCAGTTGGATCTGTAATAGAAAAATCGTATGGATCTCCGTTACGGGCTAAAAACATTTTTCCGTCGAAATTCTTATCTTTGTAATCGAGACCAATGATCGGTACAACTCGCGCACCATCTTTACCAATTTTCACTAACATCGGATGTTCTTGACGACAAGATACACACCATGAAGCCCAGACATTCATCATCCAGACTTGGCCCTTCATGCTGTCTTTTGTCACGACTTGAGACGGGTCATCTAAACGAGGCAATGCAAATTCAGGTGCAGGCTTATTAATCAATGGAGATGGAACTTCTCTTGGGTCATTAAATAAACCAAAAAGCAAAAACGCAGATAGACCTAAAAAGAGAACTAATGGAAGAATAAACTTTAATCTCATATTCAAACTCTCTCTAAATTAACTACCTGAATGAGCTAAATCTTTTTTGCGTTGTGTCCGATAACGTCGATCAAACATAGCAATGAATGCTCCGATTGACATCACAAGACAGCCCCACCAAATCCAATTCACAAATGGCTTGTCATAGACACGAACCACCCAAGCCCCCTCTGCCGTTTGAGCCCCCATGGAAACATAGAGATCTCCAGATAGTGATGAATGAATGGCAGATTCTGTCATTGGCATTTCGCTCGAGAAATACTTACGTTTCTGAGGCGTTAAAGTCGTAACTTTTTCACCTTCTTTGTAGACATCAAAGGTTCCTTCATCGGCAATATAGTTAGGACCACGAACTCCTACCTTAACGTCTGTGAATTTAAAAGTATAAGAACCCACAGAAATTTCTTGTCCTGGAACCATCGTGACATCTCTTTCCAGCTGATAAGTCATCACCATTGAAACACCGACAATGAAAACAGCAATTCCCAAGTGAGCTACCATCATTCCCCACCAAGATGCAGATTGTTGAGTAACCTTTTTGAAGAAATTACCTCGGATATTACGAGTCACTTCTCTAAAGCCTTCAACAAAAGTCAGTAAGATCCAGAAAGCTAAAAAGAGTCCAACAAAAGTCCATGTATGCCAACCGCCTCCCATCGCCCAAAGAGAAGCTCCTGCAAGTAATAAGGCAACTACAAAACACCAAGCAATACGGCAACTGATATCAACAATGCTGGCATCTTTCCAACGAATTAACGGACCGATTCCCATCAAAAATACAACCGGTACCATTAAAGGACCAAATACTGAATCAAAATATGGAGGACCTACGGAGATCTTTCCTGCATTTAACGCATCAATAAACAAGGGATATAACGTACCCAACAATACGGCTGACATCGATACAACCAGTAGTACGTTATTAACGAGTAACATGGCTTCTCGAGAGAATAGTTCAAAAAAGCCACCGGAACCAACCTTAGGAGCTCTCCAGGCAAATAGTAGTAAAGACCCACCGATTACAATAATCAGAAGCGTCAAAATGAATAAACCTCGCTGAGGATCCGTTGCAAACGCATGAACGGATGTTAAGACACCGGATCGAACAAGGAATGTACCAAGCAATGAGAGCGAAAAAGTGAGTAAGGCTAAAAGAACCGTCCAGATTTTAAAAGCCCCTCTTTTTTCTGTAACCGCTAATGAGTGAAGCAATGCCGTTGCGGTTAACCAAGGCATAAAGGATGCATTTTCAACGGGATCCCAAAACCACCAACCACCCCAACCGAGTTCGTAGTAAGCCCACCAGGAACCTAATGCAATGCCTAATGTCAAAAACACCCAAGCAATGCTGGTCCAGGGACGGGTCCAACGGGCCCAAGCGGCGTCCAAGCGACCACCGATCAGAGCGGCGACTGCAAAAGCGTATGGCACCACCATACCAACATAGCCCATATAAAGAAGAGGTGGATGGAAAACCATACCTGGGTCTTGAAGGAGTGGATTTAGGTCTCGGCCCTCTGCCGCGGCTGGGAAAAGTCTTTCAAACGGATCGCTTGTTAAAAGCATAAACAGCGTCAATCCAACTGAAATTAGCCCCATCACACCAATGACCCGAGCCACTGTTTCTTGAGGCAGATGTCGAGAAGTTAAAGCAATCGCTAATCCCCAAACAGCTAAAAGTAAGGTCCAAAACAGGATGGATCCTTCATGTGAACCCCAGGTAGCTGAGAGTCGGTAGTACCATGGCAATAAAGTATTGGAGTTACTTGCCACATTTAGAACAGAAAAGTCACTGACGTAGAAGCTCCAAGCCAAGCAACCAAAAGCAAATGTACAAAAGAAGGCATTGGCAAAAACAGCCGGACGTGCCACTTGAATCCAGCTACGAACTCCTAACTGCGTTCCGGCTAAAGGAAGTATGCCTTGGATCAGAGCGGCGATTAGGGCCAAAATCAATGCAAAATGACCTAATTCAGGAATCATCGCTATATTCCTTAAAAAGTATTAACGCGAATTAGAAGCTGAGCGTACTTTTTTATGTGCGTCTTGCACGGCTTTTTCCGCTTCAGGAGGCATGTAATTTTCATCATGTTTAGCTAGAACCTGGTCCGCATGGAATACACCTTTTTTCAATTTACCTTGGGCCACAACACCCTTTCCCTCCTTAAAAAGATCGGGCAAGCTACCTCTATAGGTAACCGGAACGGAAGCGGCGGTGTCGGTCACAACAAATTGAACCGTAACACCATCGCTTTGACGCTTAACACTACCTTCTTCTACAAAACCACCAATACGGAAAGCACGACCTTCAGGCGCTTCATTCGCAACGACTTGTGAGGGCGAGAAGAAGAAAACCAGATTTTCTTCAAAGGCGCTTAAGACAAGGGTGGCAGCGACTCCGACTATAGCTAAGCCCCCAACAACCAATCCCATACGTTTTTGAGTACTATTCATCAGATACGCTCCTCTGCTTGACGTGCACGTGCTTCTAACGCTAATTCGCGAGTGGCTCGACGACGACGCTTGATTAATCCAACCAGTTCACAAATAAAACAAAACAGAATCATTCCATAAGTGCCCCAGACGTATTGCCCATAACCACTCATGTAAAAGAAATCTGAAATACTATTCCACTGATCCATTAGACCTCTCCCTTAATTGATAAGTTCTGAGCCCACTGTTCACTTTTTTCTCTTTCAAGAATGATCGAACGCAATCGAGCTAAAGAAACCGCAATACCGTAGAACAAGAAACCAAACACCATTAAAAGCATTGCAGATAGCATCATTGGATGAATGCTAGAACCTGAAGCCGTAATCGATGCGCCTTGATGCAAGGTATTCCACCACTGGACCGAGAAATAAACGATTGGAACATTGATCACACCCACAATCCCAATCACAGCACAAGCTTTGTCAGCTCGACTCCAATCATCGATTGCATTCTCTAAAGCAATAAAACCAAGATAGAAGAAAAGCAGAATCAATGCACTAGTAAGACGTGCATCCCAAACCCAGTAAGTTCCCCAGGTAGGACGCCCCCAAAGAGAGCCACTCCACAAAGACAGGAAGGTCATCATAGCTCCGGTTGGGGCAATGCTTGAAGCAACCATCGACCATAAACGATTACCAGTCACAATGCCACAAGCACAAAAGATAGCCATTGCCACATAAAGAAACATCCCCATCCAAGCGCATGGAACATGGGCGTACAAAATACGATAGGAATTTCCTTGTGTCGCATCAACTGGAGCAAGGAAAAATCCCACATATAGGCCAACTAGGATTAAAACCGATGCCATTAATAAAATAGGTTTGATCAATTTACCGGCAACAGGATAAAGGCCTTGAGGGGTAAATAATTTGCGGTTAGAGGTCATATGCACATCGGGAAAAAGTTATTCAACAGCAATACGAAGCGCAGCCGCGGCTGCGATCGGCATTACCACCAAGGAAAAGAGCGTTAAAGCACAAACAATTAAAAAATAAGCGGTTGAAGCTAAACCGACCGCACAGGCCTCAGAAGCTCCCGCACCAAAAATAAGTACTGGAATGTAAAGGGGTAACACTAAAAGAGAAGTTAAAACACTACCACCTCTTAGACCCAGGGTAAGAGCGGCTCCCACACTACCCACCAAACTTAAAACCGGAGTACCAATCAACAAAGATATCAACAAGACAATTGATACTTCAGCGCTTAAGTCAAACATGAATGAAAAAACAACGGAAATGAGAGTTAAAGGAACCCCTGTCGTTAACCAATGGGAAAACACCTTTCCGAGCACAATCACTACTAAGGGTTCACCTGAAAGCAACATCTGCTCTAAAGTACCGTCCGCATAATCATTAGCAAATAAACGGGGTAAAGAAAGGAGAGCGGCTAACAGTGAAGCAACCCAAACCACTCCAGGAGCAATAGAACGTAACAATGCTGTGTCTGGACCGATTCCAAGTGGAACCAAGGAGACGACGACAACAAAAAAGAATACGGTGTTAATAACATCGGACTTTTGTCGTAATGCCAAACGCAGATCTCGGCAAAACACTGCCCAAAAAAGTCTTAGCATCCCACGCTCCTTTCCAAATTCTTTCCACGAAGCCATACGCCACCAGAAAGATCAATTTGCATTGAATGGTTAACCGCAATTGGTACTTCTTGGTGCGTTGTGTAAATCACAATGCCACCCGCGTTGACGTACTGAACAATTTGATTTGCCAATTCAGCAACTGCTTTAACATCTAATGCAACAAAGGGTTCATCGAGTACCCAAAGTTTGGCGTAAGAAGCGACATATAACCGAGCTAATGTCACGCGTCTTTTTTGTCCTTGAGATAATTGACGCACTAAATAATTTTCGAACCCTGCAAGTCCAACACGCTCCAAGGCTGAAATTGCTTCTTCCTCCGTAATAGCGTGTTCTCCAATTTCACAGTTAATCAGTAAATTCTCAAGAACTGTTAATTCATCTTTAACCCCATTGAGATGACCAATATAAACAAGGTCTTTCCAAAAATCTTCCTTTAATTTAGTAATGGATTCTCCGCCCCAGAGAATCTGACCTTGAGTCGGTTGCATGAGCCCCACAATCAATCGTAAAAGACTTGTTTTTCCCGTGCCATTCGGTCCACCAACGCGAACTAACGTTGCTTTAGGACAGATGAAATTCAAATTTTTGAATAACAAACGATCGCCTCGTTGACAACGGATATCTTTTAGTTGCAGTTGGATAGTCTGATCGGTCATAGATGTATTTACTAGCTTTATTTTATTTCTACGCTGTCACAGTTTATGAATAAAGCATTAATCCAACCTTATGAAATTTTAAGAATGAATAACATAGAAATTTTCACTCAATTACGACGCAAGAAATTCAACTTAATATTACTCACACACCTGTAACCATATAGGTTACTTTATATGCAACACAACTAATTGATTTAATTGGATTTTTAAGAGTCAAATTGGGGTTGCACCATTTATTAATTCAGATTAATCTTCACTCATAGTTGTATTTTTGTTTTCCCCTAACGATAGAAAGGATACTTATGACAGTAGAAACAAACTATCAAATGATGCGTAAGCAAGGGGTTTCAAGAAGAAGTTTTTTGAAATTCTGTTCACTAACAGCTGCTTCGCTCGGCCTAGGTGCTCAAGGAGCCTCAGACATTGCTCATGCCATGGAAACGAAGCCGAGAACTCCTGTAATTTGGCTTCATGGTAATGAATGCACCTGTTGTACCGAATCTTTTATTCGCTCCTACCATCCGTTAGTTGAAGATGTCATTCTTTCGATGATTTCTTTGGCTTATGATGACACGCTTATGGTCGCTGCTGGGCAACAAGATCATGAAGTTCTCGAAGAACTTATCCAAAAGTATCGCGGTAATTACATTTTGGCGGTTGAGGGTACTCCTTCATTAGGTGACGACGGAGTCTTCTGTATTCCAGGTGGTAAACCCTTTACAGAAAAACTGTTACATTGTGCTCAAGGTGCTAAAGCGATTATTGCTTGGGGATCTTGTGCTTCTTGGGGTTGCATCAACACTGCAAAACCAAACCCAACTCAATCAGTTCCAATCACATCGGTAATTAAAGATAAGCCGATTATTCGAGTACCAGGTTGTCCACCAATTCCTGAAGTAATGACCGGTGTAATCACATACATGTTGACCTACGATCGACTACCCCCTGTTGATTCACAACTTCGTCCTAAGATGTTCTATGGTCAAAGAATTCACGATAAATGCTACCGTCGTGCTCATTTTGACGCAGGACAGTTTGTCGAAAAATTCGACGATATGGGCGCTAAATTAGGATACTGTCTCTACAAGGTAGGTTGTAAAGGACCGGTCACTTATAACGCATGTTCAGCAATTCGTTGGAACGATGGACTTTCATTCCCGATTGAATCGGGGCATCCTTGCTTGGCTTGCTCTGAACCCGATTACTTCGATAAAGGTAGCTTCTATGCTCATGAAACTACCGTATTGCCTCCGAGTTGGGGACTGGGAATTCAGGCTACTACCGATAAGGTGGGTTTAGCCGCCCTCGGTGTCACTGGCGTAGCGATCGCAGCACACATCGCGGCTAGTGCTGTTGCCCGAGCTCGTAGTAAAGAAGTCAACAAAGATATGGGAGTAGATGAATAATGGCAAATAGAAAGATAGTTGTTGACCCTATTACCCGTATTGAGGGTCATTTACGTATGCAAGCGGTTCTTGACGAAAACAACGTAATCGTTGATGCCATGTCTACTGGTACGATGTGGCGAGGCTTAGAAGTCATTTTAAAAGGACGTGATCCACGCGATGCTTGGGCTTTTGTCGAACGCATCTGTGGCGTGTGTACTGGCATCCACGCATTATCTGCGGTTCGTGCTGTTGAAGATGCTCTTGGAATTCAGATTCCAGCTAATGCCAACATCATCCGCAATCTGATGAATGCAACTCTTTATTGTCAGGACCACGTTACTCATTTTTATCAATTACACGGCTTAGATTGGATTGATTTAATTAGCGCTCTTAATGCAGACCCAAAAAAAACGAGCGAAATTCAACAATCTTTATCTAATCATGCTCTTTCTTCACCCGCTTACTTCAAAGGCATTCAGGACAAGTTAAAGAAATTTGTTGCAAGCGGTCAATTAGGTATTTTTGCAAATGCCTATTGGGGCAACCCTGCTTATAAGTTACCTCCCGAAGTCAATCTTCTTGGAGTTACACACTACTTAGAAGCGTTGGATTTCCAAAGAGAAATTATTAAGGTTCATACCATTCTCGGCGGTAAGAATCCGCATCCGAACTATTTAGTAGGCGGTGTTCCTTGCCCGATTAACATGAACGATACGGGTGCTCAAGGCGTTATGATCAATCAAGTTTGGATGAATCACATGATTGACGTCGCTAAAGACACGATTCGATTCATTGAGGATGTTTACTATCCAGACCTTATGGCGATTGCCTCGTACTACAAAGATTGGTTCAAGATTGGGGGAGGTCTTTCTAATCAGAATCTACTCTGTTATGGCGACTTTCCAAAGTATGCGAACGACTGGTCTGAAAAGAGTCTTTTAATGCCTAATGGTGCCATTATTGATGGCAAACTTTCTGAAATCCATCACGTTGACTTGAGGGATCCTGAACAAATTAAAGAATTTGTAGACCACTCTTGGTATCAGTACCCGAAAGCTAATGAAGGACTGCATCCATGGAATGGCATCACGAATCCTAAATTTGAACTCGGTCAAGGTAGCGAAGGGACTAAGACGGATATCAAATGGCTTGGAGCCGAAAGTCGTTATTCATGGATCAAAGCACCTCGCTGGAAAGGTCATGCCATGGAAACAGGACCGCTAGCTCGTATGGTCATGGCTTACGCAAAGAAAATGCCTCGACAAACAGAGTTAGTTGAACAAGCTCTACAACAAGCAAATGTTCCAGTTCAAGCCCTTTTCTCTACCCTTGGACGTACATTGGCCCGTTGTCTAGAAGCCCGTCTCATGGCTGAGTACATGTTAGAGTGTCTCAATGACTTAACGACCAATATTAAAAATGGTGACGAGGTCGCTGCGAATATGGACAAATGGGAACCAGCAACTTGGCCAAAAGAATGTCGAGGTGTCGGTCCTGCAGAAGCTCCTCGTGGTGCATTAGGTCACTGGTGTGTCATTAAGAATGGTGTAATCGAAAATTGGCAGGCCGTTGTACCTTCAACCTGGAATGCAAGTCCAAGAGATCCCGCTGGTCAGCTCGGTGCTTACGAAGCTTCTTTATTGGGAACCCCAGTTGCCATTGCGGATCAACCGCTCGAAATTCTTCGAACCATTCATAGTTTTGATCCTTGTTTAGCTTGTGCAACACATGTTCTTGACTTAAAAGGAAAGGAACTTTGTGAAGTTAAGGTTCGTTAATTTGGGAGATCATTATGAAAATCTCAAATTGGTCATATGAAATCCTAGAAGGACCTGCAAAGCCGGTTTATGTCTATGAAGCACCCGTACGCTTCTGGCATTGGGCTCAGGCTGTCACGTTCTTCCTACTTTGCATCACGGGATTTCTCATTGGTTGGCCATTACCGGCCAACTATGCAGACACCTGGTCAACCTACCTCTTCGGTAACATCATTGTGGTGCATTTGATCTGTGCAATGCTTTTCACTTTGCTTATGATCTATCGCATCTACTGGGCATTCGTCGGTAATAAGTACTCTCGTATGATTTTCATATTGCCGTTCTGGGATGCCATGTGGGTCAAAGGCATTTGGAAGACTGCGATGCATTACTTATTCATTGAAAAGCATCCACCTATCTATGTTGGACACAACCCATTAGCTCAAACCGCTATGTTTGCCATGTATGTCCTCGGTAGTATTGCCATCATCATCACTGGCTTTGGATTATATGCTCAGCAGTGGGGATGGGATACTAGCTGGATGACTTACTTTGGATGGGTAACGCATTACATGGGTGGCGCACAAGTTGTACGAACCGTGCATCATGCTTTAATGTACTACTTGTTACTCTTCTTAAGCTTCCATCTTTATATGAGTTTCCGCGAAGATATCATGGGACATGACACTCAAATCTCAACGATCGTCAATGGTATCCGATACTTCAAGGAACCCGTCCGTAAATAAGGGAATTATTTGTAATGCCAAGAGAGGTTCGCAAAGTACTGAAAGCAGCTCAAAAAAAACAACTGACTGGAGTCAAATTCAGTCCTAGGATGACTCGCTCAACACGGAGTGCACCCCATCCAGGTGTTTTTCTAGAAACTCAGTTTTTGCAACCTCTTGCAATTTCTCAAGCACAACTAGCCAAAGATCTGGGTATTTCTCGACGTCGTGTCAATGAATTAGTTGTTGGTAAACGTTCAATTACCCCAGATACTGCTATCAAGTTATCTCTATATTTTGATACGGATCCTGAGTTTTGGTTGATACTACAGATGAGATGGGATCTTCGGCAAGCTTTAGAAAAATTAAAAGATGAGTCCACGGAAACATCATTTCTTAAATGATTTTATTGATCAAGTTTTTGATTCAGACAGCAAAACGGTAGAGTTCAAATTTTAAAATCCCTCTACCGTTTTTTTATTTAGGCGTAACTTACATTAACTACGCTACCCCTAAACCTCTGTTTTTAAAAGTTATTAGAAGTTATAACGTAACCCAACATTAGCACGCCAATCTTCTTCAAGCTTTGCCCCGGAAGTACGTTCTACGTCTGCATAGATGTAAGTACTCTTGTTGACGTTGTATTGACCACCAATACCAAATTCAACCCATGTGTCCTTACCATCGACTTCATGAACATTGCGACCGCCTGTAACTGCAACATCGCCTAAAAATTCATGAACCGCTGAAACGCGAACATAAACATCACCCTTATTCTCTGGGCACTTCAAACCTGCTGCAAAGCCAACACGACCCATTAAGCTATCCACAGAATCGATTTCATAGCTAACGCCACTGTTTAACTTCAATGTGTCGGAGTCAATATAGGTATAAGTCAATTCAGCTTGTGGTTCGACATAGAACTTATCGTTTACAGGTAAGCGCCATCCCAATTCGCCGGATAAGCTTAAGG
>CAZBHT010000035.1:0-12220 GCA_964491655.1 uncultured Burkholderiaceae bacterium | reverse complement strand
TTGAAACGTATACCAATTTCATCGATACTTTTTCCATTATTGGAATTACGAATGCAGAAGAAATTGCTTTAGGAACAAAAACATTTGGTGTCTTAGCTGCTTTAACTCTAGGTGCTCCAATGGGAGAATATCTAATCCATCGGTATCGTCTTCATGTTGCAGAATATCCTGAAAGTAATAATCGGTTATTAGAGATTTTTTTGTCTGAGCATCCAAAACCTTTTTATCAATACTTAAGTAAAGAAGTCTTAAAAATTGTAGCCTTAGTAGGTGTTTCGGTTCTTTTAGGTGATTTGATTACAAAATCCCTCTCTGAATGGATGGTATTTCCATCTTACGTAGCGGGCATGATCATTGCTATCCTGTTTAGGTTATATTTTGATGCTAAAACTTCTTGCTTTATAGAAGGAGTGGCACTTCGTACGATGACAAAAGCTGCCTTAACACTCGTAATCGTCACGAATACTTGCGCGCTTCCACTAAAGTCATTGACTTACCTAAACTGGGAAATCTATTTCATTTTATTTTTACAATTGGTCTTAAATTTATTTTTTGCCTGGTTTGCTTATTTCAAACTATTAGGACGAAATTATGAAACCATGATGTTAGCCATTGGTGGGATTGGTTTTTCGATTGGTATTACGCCAAATGGTTTGAGTAATATGCAATCGTTATGCGAAAAGTACGGCCCTTGTATGCGAATTATTTTTATCGTAGCAGTTGTAGGGATTATTTTGATTAGCATTACGAATATGTTAATCGTCGATTGGATGCTATCCTTTTTTACCATTTAAAAAAGGTTTTTCAAAAAAGGAAAAGAATATATGTCTGTAGGAATTCTTGAAGTTACGGTTGCTAATTATGAAGAAAAGGTGGTTCAATCAGAACTTCCTGTTGTTTTGAATATTGGAGCATCTTGGTGCGTAGACTGTCGTCGGATTGAACCTTACTTTAAAGAATTAGCCGAAAAATATGCAGGGAAAGTTCTATTCTCACATTGTAATTTTGATACAGAAAGTGCTCTAAACGAAAAATTCAAAGTTCGCCATATTCCAACGATTCTGTTATTACGCAATGGTGAAATTATTGACGTTTTAGTAGAACCTAAACAAGTTGCCTTATTTAAAGCTTTTATTGAAAAACATCTTGAAGCATGAGGCAGTGATCAGTAAAGAGGTTTGAACCATGTTCTTTCGGCCTGACTTAAAAGGGGAAGGTCGAAAATAGGTTTTAAAGCCTCTTCAAATTCCTCTGGAGTCTTAGCTTTGTAGATAGGTTTTGCATTCTTTAGGCCATTTTCAAAAAGACCTAATTGAAAGAACCAATATTCTTTCATTCTCATCATTGCGTTACGCCGATTTTCGAATGCTTCGGTGTAGCTGTCAAACAATTCTTCAGAAAAAGCTTGAATTTCTTCTCTTGAGGCTTCGGCTCCGCCTTTGGCTTTCCTAAATAGAGCAGGATCAGCCATAAGAGCTCGTCCAACCATAACCTGATCCATTTGAGGATAAAGAGACATAAGATTCTGAATATCGTTTTCAGTAATCACATCACCGTTGTAGCCAACAGGTATCGTAAATTGCGAGTAATATCGGTCGAAAACATTACGTCTAGGTTCCCCCTTATATTGATCGGTTTTCAATCGTGCATGAATGATTAAACTTTTCATGGGGAAGTGTGAATAGACATCGGATAAAAGTTCAAATTCCTTCTCATCACACCAACCGAGGCGAGTTTTAACAGAAATATTGATTGGAAGATTTGCATCAAAAATTCGATGTAGAAAACTTTCTAGTTCATATGGATCGCGTAAAAATCCAGAACCTTTTCCCTTTGCAACAACAGTTCCTGCAGGACATCCTAAATTTAAGTTAACCTCATCATAACCCAGGTCTGCTAGTGCTTTTGAGGCCCAGATAAAATCATCACTTCGACGTGTCAATAGCTGAGGAACCGCTTTAAATCCTGAATTAATTTTCGGGTTTAATTCCCGCATTTAACGAGCGGTAAAACGCGGTTCCACCGTTGGAGAAACAAAAGGTAGGTAATACCGATCAGTACCTAGAAAATACTTAGCATGTAGCTGACGCCATACAAAAGTAGTTAAACCTTCCATGGGAGCAGAAGTTAGCAGTATTTGAGATTTTATATTTTGCATTGTCTCAATCTATAGAAATTGCAAAGGATATAAGTCAATCGGAACACCTACCATAGGTCTATTCGTTTTCCTATCCTAAAATCTACCGATTAATTAATTTCATATTTTTTTTGTTATATCGATCACCAGAAACAATAAAATCTCGAGTAATTTCATCAAGTTTTGCTATATCTTCTGGTGTTAGCACTATTTCTGCTGCAGCGATGTTTTCTGTCAATCGGGTCGAGTTGGTAGTCGAGGGAATCGGCACAATGAACGGTTTACGATGAATAAGCCAGGCCAAAGCAACCTGAGCTGCGGTTATTTTATGCTGAGTGGCAAATTCTAGAATTTGTTCAACAAGTGGCCAATTTTTGTTTTGGTTTTCAATACTAAAACGAGGAATTCCTTGCCGAATATCATTATCCAAAAACTGGACACCAGACTTCATACAACCAGTTAAAAATCCTCGTCCTAAAGGAGCAAATGGGACAAAGCCAATTCCTTCTTGTTCTAGGAACGGTATAAGATTTTCTTCTGGTTCTCGCCACCACAGAGAATATTCACTTTGAAGTGCTGTAACAGGAAATTCTGTTGAAGCATCTTTCATCGCTTGGATACCGGCCTCAGACATACCAAACCATCGAACTTTACCTTCATCATGAAGAGCTTTAATAGTCTGAGCGACTTCTTGCATTGGAACATTAGGGTCAACTCGATGTTGATAAAGCAGATCGATGTAATCCGTTTTTAGTCGACGTAAAGAGTCTTCAACCGTTTGCCGAATATTTTCGGGACGACAATTAAGCGGTCCTCGTTTACCATCAATAAATTCATAACCGAATTTTGTGGCAATTGTGACCTGATCCCTCATAGTTGAAAAAGCTTCCCCAATAAGCCTTTCATTCGTAAATGGGCCATAGACTTGGGCTGTATCAAAAAAGGAAATACCTTGATCGAAAGCCTCATGCAATACTCGAATACCTTCAGATGAGTTTAAAGAGGCACCGCGTCCGACGGCAAATTGCATTGCACCGTAACCAATGGCTGAAACGATAGGACCATTCTTACCTAATTGTCGCTGTTGCATCGTTTTCTCCTTTACAAGGGTTATATCTATTTGAATATAGACACCTATTAATTTTATCGATTGTTACCCATAAAAAAAACCATCAATACTTCAGAAAAATATCGATGGTTTTACCTCGTTAATATGAAATTATTTTTTCCAACGTAGCATTCGTAATGCATTAGCAACTACGATAAGGCAGGTTCCTGTATCAGCAAAAACTGCCATCCACATTGTGGCTAATCCCATATAAGTCAGTACTAAGAATACTAGCTTGATACCGAGAGCAAGTAGAATGTTTTGGATCAAAACAGCGAAAGTTGCTTTCGACAATTGAATAAATTCTGGCAATTTACGAAGGTCATCGTCCATGAAAGCAACATCCGCCGTTTCAATAGCTGTATCGGTACCGATTGCTCCCATGGCAAAACCAATATCAGCTCGGGCTAAGGCTGGAGCATCATTAATACCATCACCCACCATACCAATCACTTCTCGTTTAGCAAAATTATCAATTAATTTTTGTTTATCACTTGGGAGAAGTTCCGATTTCACAGAGTCAATTCCAACTTCTTGAGCAACACTACGAGCGGTAGATGTTGTATCTCCCGTTAACATAACAAGCTTAATATTCATCTGTTTGAGTTCTGAGATGGACTCTTTTGCTAGATCTCGGATTTGATCTGCAATACCGAATACAGCGATGACTTCTTTAGAGCTTGCGAAGAACAAAGGAGAAAGTCCTTTTTCTTGCATGACATGAGCAATTCTGCGAATATTTTCGTTCTGTAGATAATAACGATCTAAACCAACAAGATTACCTAAGTAATATTCTTCATCTAAAATGGTCGCAATCACACCATTACCAGGAATCAATTGATAACCATGAACCTCTTCTAACTGAGTAAGATCTACTCCGCTTTGTACGGCATAGGTCTCAACTGCACGACTAATCGGATGTTGATTACGATTCGCAATAGCGGTTACTCGCTTCAGAATCCATACAGGATCAGAATCGGAGAGAAGATACTCAATGGCCATGACACTAGGTTTACCTTCTGTAATCGTACCGGTTTTATCCAGAGCGATGGTTTGTAAAGTTCGTCCTTTTTCAAGATAAACACCACCTTTAATTAGAATGCCTCGCTTAGCGGCCGTAGCAAGCGCGGAAACAATCGTAACCGGAGTTGAGATAACCAAAGCGCAAGGACAGGCAATGACCAAAAGTGTTAGACCACGATAGATCCATTCGTGCCAATCGGATCCCCAAAATAGAGGGGGAAGAATCGCCGTTGCAAAAGCTAATAGGAATACACACGGTGTGTAGATTCGAGCAAATGAGTCAACAAAGCGTTGTGTTGGTGCTCGTGAGCTTTGTGCGGATTCAATCGCTGAAATGATTCGAGCAGGCATTGAATTTTCTGCTGAAGATGTTGCTTCATAGTCAAAGGATCCATGCTCATTGATCGTACCAGCATAAACCGAATCACCAACCTTTTTTTCAACAGGGATACTTTCCCCAGTAATAGGAGCTTGATTAATTGAGGTAAATCCAGCTTTAACAATACCATCAACAACTAAACGTTCTCCTGGATTGACTCGAATAATCATGCCGGGTTCAATTAAATTAGCTTTAATTTCATCCCAAGAGCCATCTGCTTGTTGAACCCGTGCCTTTTCGGGTGTGAGATTCAATAAGGAACGAATCGCATTTCGGGCTCGGTCTAAAGATAAACTTTCAATAGCTTCTGAAATCTCAAAAAGAACCATAACCATGGCACCTTCAGGCCAATTGCCAATACAGAATGCGCCAGTAACTGCAACGGCCATCAATGCATTCATATTAAAGTTAAAGTTCTTAAGAGCAATAAATCCTTTTTTATAGGTTTTCAGACCGACAACAAGTACAGCTAAAACCGCTGGAATAATAGAACTCCATTCTGGATAGTCTAAGAAGTGGGCGATTTCAGAAAATGTTGCTAATACTAAACCGAAACCATAACGCCACCAGGAAATCTTAGTAGTCTTAAATTCTGAAAGTGTATTCTTTTTAG
Source organism: uncultured Burkholderiaceae bacterium (assembly GCA_964491655.1). Classification (GTDB taxonomy): domain Bacteria; phylum Pseudomonadota; class Gammaproteobacteria; order Burkholderiales; family Burkholderiaceae_F; genus JAFTYR01. The sequence goes on along the minus strand of CAZBHT010000035.1, from coordinate 6,960 downwards.
TAGCTTCTTTTTGTACGTTTGGTGTGTAACCCAAAGAACGAATGACACCGCAAATTTCTTCTAGTAAATGTTCATCATGAGAGACGGTAAGAACACGATTCATTAAATTGAACTCTAGGTCACTAACTCCTTTCATGGCATTGAGTTTTCCACGAATGAGACCTTCCTCTGTTGGACAATCCATTTCAGGAATATGGATTTGAGTCCTAATTCTTTCGTTATGAACCACTCGCTTTAGTTTTAGGTTGTTAGCGGCGAAGGCCTTTTCAATTGCTAGTAAGGCATCGGGCGTATGAACTAAACGCAAACCATCTGGATTTAATCCGACATCTTTAATGCCTGCAATAGAACCTAAGGTCATAAAAAGCAAGCGATATTGAGAATGGTCAACAGCAGAAATATCCCAGTCGGTATCCATACTGTTTTCTACTGATCCGTGTTGATGGTCATGATTTTTGCATTGGCAATGATGGTGTTCATGCTTTTCATGCTCATGGTGATGATGGTGATGACCGTGACCGCAACAGTGACCGTGAGATTTTTGTCCACGACAGCAACAATGATGATCTGATCCATGATGGTTATGACAACCACAAGAATGGTGAGATTCATGACTGTGGCAATGACAGTGATGCTCGTGATGATGAGAATCTTCTGCGTGTTCTGCAGATCCCATTTTGGGATCCTCAACTGAGTTTGTATTCTTTAAATCCGATGTAGACATAGCTTACAAGGAATGATTTTTGTTAAGATTCCCTAATTAGAAACCTTCTACTAACTATAGAGTCAAGCAAGTTAGGGGAATTACTGAATGCGTATTGGTGAATTAGCTCAAAAAGTCGGTTGCCAAGTAGAGACGATTCGATTTTATGAAACGAAGCAGTTGCTACCACCGGCGGTTAGAAGTCCGGCCAATTATCGACTTTATGATGAGCGACATCTGAAAAGAATGCGATTTATTCGCAACTGTCGTATGTTGAATATGTCTTTGGACGATATTCGTGTCCTGATTTCGATTAGTGAAAATGGAGATCGAGGTGCAGAAACTGCTCATGAAATTGTGCAAAAGCATCTAGATGCGATTGATCAACAAATGACGTTGCTTAAAAACTTAAAAATTGAGCTTGAAAATTTACAATGTCGTTGTCACGGTCACAATCACGAAGGCGAATGTGGGTTAATGTCTGGCCTTAGAGAAGGCGCATTCTAGTGCTAAACAAATGGAGGTTAATTTGGAAACTTACGATTTAATCATAGAAGCAACAGAAGAAAAATTGCTTCCTGAAGTTTCATCGTTTCCAGTTCAATACGATCGAATTTCTGTTAGAAAAAATGCAATTCGATTTTGGAATACCTCTAATTTTGATATAGAAGAACTTCGTCAGAAGTATGCTATAGACCATCTTGATATCAATGCGGTTCCATCTGGCTTATCCATTAAGGACTTTCGTTTCTTTGCTTTTGATATGGACGGCACGCTTATTCGCCAAGAAAGTTTGGATGAATTGGCTCGATTTTGCGGTATTGATGCTTCATTTAGTCAATTAACTCGAGATTCGATGGCTGGCAAAATTGATTTTGAAGCCTCTTTGAGACAACGAATTCGTTTCTTTAAAGGAATTCCGGAAAAAATTCTTATTGAGAAACTTAAAGATATTGAGTTTTCTCCCGGTGGTGAGGATTTGATCCAATTTATCAAAACACAGGGTTTGCGCAGTTGGATTGTAACGGGTGGCTTTGATACACAAGCCTCTTATGTCGCTAAGAAATTGGCTATGGATGGCTATTGCTGTAATAAGCTTTCAATCAAAGACGCACATTTAACCGGTGAAATTGAGGGGATTAGTGCCCAAACTTTTATTGATGCTCAAGGAAAAGAGAGAGAAGTTCGTCGTATTGCTGAAAATTTAGGTGGTTCGATTAAAGAAGCTATTTGTGTCGGTGATGGGGCCAATGATCAATTCATGATCCAAGAAGCGGGTATTGGTGTTGCATTCCATTCCAAGCCTATTTTAAAAACCAAAACAACATATCAAATTAATTATTGTGGTTTAGATGCTATTAGTCGATTTTTTATAGAGGCTTGGCAATAAATTGCGTTTTTGGTTGGTTCAATGAATAAATCGAATTGCATTATTCGCCGTAAAAGTGTGAGATATAGAACAAAAGTTCGTCGTATCTTTGTGTTTGACTATACATTTGCAACTGAAAAATAAATTGCAATTGAAAAGATTTTTAGTGCTATGTATAAATGCAAAACAGTATTGGTTTCTTAATCGTGTATTAAGTTATCTAGGAAGGACTGTCCATAGAGCTTAACTAATCGGTCTTCGCAGGATTTTTCATATTGATTCAATTGTTCAGTCCACCAGGAGGCAAACTGACGAATACTTTTAATTTTCCAATCGTTATCTTTAACTGCGATGAAATTTGCTTGGCTTGGGCGGTGCCATCCGTCAAGAATAGGAATGAGCTTACCTTCTTCTAATTCGTCAATGCAATGGTAAGGTGCCAGAGATATAGCAATGCCGTGCCCATCAATCGTTGCTTGTTTAACCATGGTTACATTGGAATACTGAACGTTTTGATGAGCTGAAAATACCATCGCTTGACCATTTTTCGTCAGGATAAAGTTTACAGACAATAAATAATGATCCTTAAATTGGTTGTGGAATACTCGATGGTTGACTAACTGGCTTGGATGATTAATTGGTCCATGTTTCTCGATGTAGGCAGGAGATGCAACTGGAATAAAAGCAATCCGACGGCGAGGTAAAAATACACTATTTGGTAATGTAGTGTGAGAACTCACTGCGATGATGTCTGCTTTTCCTTCAAGATAATCAGTTATATCCATTGGAGTAATGATGTTAAAGTGCAATGAAGGAAATATTTCAGAATATTGATGAATCAAATTTGGTGTAATTTTAAAAAAATTATTTCCAACCATTAATCGAATAGTTCTTGTATCGTTATCTTGTCTTTCTCTGCAGTAGCGATTGATTCTATTTCTTTGATAAATCATCTCCTGGACATAGACAATGATGTCACGGGCCTCGATAGTGCTTTCGAAGGGACGAACAGAGCGATTGAAAAGTTTACATCCTAATTTTCTTTCTAAAATCGAAATACGCCGAGATACAGAAGAATTATCTAATTTAAGTTCTGTTGCAGTATCCTGAATAGAACGAGTCTCATAAAGTGAAAGAAATACACGCCAATTTAAAAAATCGTCACCACTCATCATGATCTCCGATCAATCAGTTTGCATTTTAAGACTGTAGTTTTATAAAGTTAGAGTTAGTTTGTAAATAAAACAAATTAGATTAATGAAATAGCAATTTATCTTTTATTAGACCTTGTTTTGTATTTTTTCTTATCCGCTAATTTATTGAAAAATAATAATTTTTAATATTGTTAAATGTTTATTGTCAAAATAGCAAAATAGTCTTTAATTAAAAGGCTAACTACAATCGGATCGCAATAGAACCTTTTGATTTTTATAGAAAAATCATTTTCCTTGGCTTGTAACTCGCTTAATAAAGATAAGGAGCTTCTATGTTCGATCTTTTAATAAAAAACGGAAGATTAGTCGATCCGAAAAACGCTATTGACAAAGTAGTTGACATTGCTTTAGAAGGGGGACGTGTCGTTGAAATTGGAGAAGAGATTTCTCCTTCACGAGCTAGAGAAGTTGTGGATGCGACTGGCAAGATCGTAATGCCAGGCATTATCGACATGCATACCCATATGCGTACAAAGTTAGGTCATCCTCATGCCCAGAGAATGATTGCCTTAGCGGGTGTTTGTACTACATTAGATATGGCAGGTCCCTTAGATGACATTCTGGATTCTATTCCTGGTAGTGGATCTGGTGTCAATATCGCAATACTGGAAGCAGCTCGTCCACCGCTAACTCTTTCTTGTGCTCGTCCAGATGCGACTGAACGCAAAGCTCTATTGGATCGTGTTCTGGAACAAGGAGCCATCGGTATTAAATTGATGGGAGGACATTTTCCGATGGATCTTGACATTTCAGAAGCTTTTATTAATGAAGCTAATGAGAAAAAAGCATGGGTTGGTTGGCATATCGGCAATTCTGTAAACGGTTCTAATATTCTTGGACTTCGAGATGCAGTTAAAGTTTCTCAAGGAAAATTTTTACATGTTGCTCATGTAAATAGCTATTGCCGAGCACAAGTCCGAGATGAATTAAGTGAAGCACTTGAAGCAATTGAATTGCTTAAGGCAAATCCAAATCTTTTCTCAGAGTCTTATCTGTCCCCATTAAATGGAACTCGCTTATCCATTAAAGATAATGAACCCGTCAGTAAAGTCACAGCAACGTGCTTGAAAAAAGTAGTATGTACTCCTGTTATGGTCGGTATGGATATAGCCTTACGTCTTGGTTTAGCTGGTGTTTTGCGTTTTATCGGTGTCTTTGTCTAGCTGATCCACGGTGATGAGGGGTTTCTATACTGGAAATCAGTTGGAACAGTCTCAACGGGTAGCTTTGCGGTTAATCCAGCCACAAGTCGCTTTATGTTGGCTCAGGCTAAGCGAGATGATGGATCGTTTGTAGTGGATTGTTTCTCTACGGACGGAGGTAGTTATCCACGTAATGTCATTGTTGAAAATGGATTACTCCTCGTTCAATTTGGAGCTATCACACTAAAAGAATTTGTCATAAAGGCCAGCCTAAATGGTGCTCGAGCACTCAATCTTCCAAATAAAGGACATTTGGCCGTAGGGGCGGATGCTGACATTTCAATTCTTGATTTTGAACGTAAGAAAGCATATGCAACCATTGTTGACGGAAAAGTCATCATGAAGGATGGTCAGTTGCTAGGTAAAGGCACCAATATCATCTGTGATGAACGTGGTGAGGCTTATCTTACCAAGCGAGGTATTCGTGCCATTGTTAAGGGAACCTTAGACCCCCAATCTATTTCAAATCGCTACATCCCATAACTTTTTTATTAGGAGTTTTTATGTTTGGTATTACGATGGTCTTACTAGGCGTGATCTTAGTTGGTTACCTCATTATCAAAAAGTACTATGCACCATGGGCTTTACTTCTTGTCGGTTTAATTCTTTTAACAATTGTATCGTTGACTACCAATACACCGATTGTTAAGAAAACAACCCATAGTGTCTTATTCGATATTATGGAAGTGTTCACCAACATTTCTAAATCAACCCTTGGTGGCTTAGGTCTTCAGATCATGTTAATCAGTGGTTTTGCTGCTTACCTTGATCACATTGGTGCAACAAAGGCTTTTGTAAACGTTTGTTCTAAGCCTTTATCCTTTGTAAAGTCTCCATACCTCTTGTTGGCTTGTGCTTATATTGTTGGTCAGATAATGAATATTTTTATTCCGTCTGCGGTCGGTTTGGGTGTTCTTTTGATGTTGACAATTTATCCACTGTTGATGGCTGCGGGTGTTTCTTGTTACTCCGCTGCGGCTATTATGGTAACTGCTAGCTGTTTGGACTTAGGTCCCGCCTCTGCAAACTCGATCATGGGTTCTAAACTTTCTGGTTTGGATGTTATGACTTGGTTTATTGAAGGCCAAATTCCTGTTGCTATCGTGACCATGATCGCTATTGCCGTTTCCCACTTCTATATTCAACGCTATTTCGATAGAAAGGACTTAGCTAGTGGTCGTCTTACTAAAGCAGACTTTACACTGCAGTCTGAAATTACAACAGACAAAGCTATTGCCAAGACACCTAATGCTCCTAGTTATTATGCAATTTTGCCAGTGATGCCAATTGCTTTACTCTTTATTTTCTCTAAGTTTGGTATCGTTGGTGTGAAGTTAAGTATTCAAACTTGTATTGTGACTTGTATGGTAACGGCCTTCTTGGTTGACTTACTTACTCGTCGTCACTTAAAAGAGTGTGTTGCCGGTACAAAGACATTCTTTACAGGAATGGGACGTGTGTTTGGTACTACTGTTGCGCTGATTATTTGTGCGGGTGTGTTTGCTGAAGGCTTGAAGTTAACCGGTGGTATCAATACGATTATTGAAAGCGCTGCTTCTATGAACGATGCTGGTGGTGTACTCATGTTATTCGTGATGTGTGGCATTATGATTGTTGCAGCTCTTGTAACTGGTTCTGGTAACGCAGCGTTCTTTGCATTCTCTAGCTTGTTACCAGCTGCAGCTAAGGCTGTTGGTTGGCAGACCGTTGTAATGGCATGTCCTGTTCAGTTGGTTGCTGGTATTGCTCGTTCCATGTCTCCAATTGCTGGTGTCATGATTGCTGTATCCAGTATTGCCAATCTTTCACCATTTGATGTAGCTCGTCGCACAATTCCTGTGATGATTATTGCTACGATCACTTGTGTTGGATCTTCTCTCGTATTTCTTTAATTCTTAAAAGCAGAAATCTGACATAATTTTGAAGGATTCGAATCAAACAATGTTTGCGTTCGAATCCTTTATTACATAATTTCCGAGGGAGTACTCAAAGATATTGCTGATTTTGGTATTCCTTTTTCTTCTTTTAAGTTGGCTTTCCGAATTACCTTTCTAAGGTTAGAGCATATATAAAAGTTTCTTTTTTGGATTAACTACTAATCAGAAAAGGGGCGAATCGATCCTTGATAAATCGCTTCAATCTTTTCATCCTGTTTTAGCAATAGGGCTCCATCGGATTGAATTCCTAAAAGAATTCCAGAACGAGTAACACCATTATGCTGGATAGAAATTGGCTCATTTTTCCACAGAAGAAGTCTTTCAGCTAAAGCATGCCAATTGTGGAAAATTTCATTTTTTTCTTCTAGTTCTTTAATGCCTAGAGCAATTTCTCTCCAAAGTGATTGTGGGGTAAATTGACTAGCTATTTTAGGATTCAAATCCTTTAAAGAAGTTGCTTCTAGGGCTGTATCGCTTCTTAAAAATTCTTTTGATGGAGCACTTTGTAAGTTGATTCCTACACCTGCGATTAAGG
>CAZBHT010000034.1:0-12410 GCA_964491655.1 uncultured Burkholderiaceae bacterium | reverse complement strand
TCCAGAAACGTACAAGTATTTTGAAGGTTTCAAAGCAGGGTGCGGCTCACTTAGGGCGTATTGCTGACGTATTAGCTCGTGGCGAATACCTGACTTGTCATGCAGGTAGCGCTATGTATCGTGTAAAAGACTTGGAAAAGTAATTCGCAAAGGTGATTGGATGCAACGAATAGCACACATTTCTCGCCAAACCAATGAAACACGTATCGAGGTTTCGGTTAATTTGGATGGAACCGGACAAAGTGAAATTGAGTCAGGAATTGGTTTTTTAGATCATATGCTGACCCAGATTTCTCGTCATGGTTTGATCGATTTAACTATATCTTGCCAGGGTGACCTAGAAGTAGATGGTCATCATACGGTAGAGGATATTGGTATTGCATTAGGGCAATGCGTCTGTAATGCTGTAGGGGATAAACGGGGCATTGTGCGTTATGGTGCTAGTTGTGTTCCGTTAGATGAAGCTCTTTCAAGAACGGTGATTGATTTTTCAGGTCGCTCTCACCTTGAGTTTCATGCAGACTTTACGGCTCCAATGATTGGTGAATTAGATACTCAACTAGTTAGAGAGTTTTTTGAAGCCTTTACAAGTAATGCTCGTGTAACACTGCATATTGATAATTTACGTGGTGTTAACGCACATCATCAGTGTGAAAGTATTTTTAAATCATTTGGTCGCGCACTTAGAATGGCCTTAGAAATGGATGAACGAATGAGTGGAATCATTCCATCTACAAAAGGGGTTTTATGAAAATTGCCATTATTGATTACGGATCCGGGAATTTGCGTTCCGTCAGTAAGGCCGTGGAGAAAGTAGCAGAAGGAAGTGCACAGGTTATCGTGACTTCTGATCCTGAAGTTGTGTATTCCGCAGATCGAGTGGTTTTTCCGGGGCAAGGAGCAATGCCGGATTGTATGGCCCACCTCAGAATGCATAGCTTAGAAGAAGCGGTACGCGACAGTATCGCCAATAAACCTTTCTTTGCTGTTTGTATCGGAGAGCAAATGCTGTTTGAACAAAGTGAAGAGGGTAATGTAGAGGGATTGGGAATTTTCCCAGGAAGCGTGGTGCGTTTCCCGAATGATATGCATGATAGTTTGGGTGAACGATTAAAAGTTCCTCAGATGGGATGGAATCGTGTTAAACAAACCATGAATCACCCGATATGGGCTGGAGTACCAGATAATAGTTGGTACTATTTTGTGCATAGCTACTATGCCAAGCCGGAAAACGAATCTATTGTTGCTGGTGTAACCGAATATGGAATTCCGGTTACGGTTGCTGTTGCAAAAGACAATGTGTTTGCGGCGCAATTTCACCCAGAAAAGAGCGCTGCAATGGGATTGCAGCTTTATAAGAATTTTTTGACTTGGAGGCCTTAAAGGTTTTCTCCTTTATCGTTACAAATTATGTTACTGATACCCGCAATCGATATCAAAGATGGTAAGTGTGTTCGTCTTCGACAAGGCGATTTAAATTCTAATATTTCCGTCTTTAATGATGATCCAGTAGCTCAAGCACGACATTGGGTTGAACTCGGTGCAGAAAGACTGCATTTGATTGATCTTGATGGTGCTAAGAGCGGAAAGCCTGTAAATCTTCCAGTAATCCGCAAAATTGTGAACGAATTCTCAAGCGATGTGGAATTTGAAGTAGGCGGTGGCATGCGTACTTTAGAGCGCATCGGTGATGTCCTTGATCTCGGTGTTGACTATGTTGTGATTGGTACCGCAGCGGTGAAAGCTCCTGGCTTTTTGCATGATGCTTGTTCTAACTATGGTGGAAGCATTATCGTGTCTCTGGATGCTAAAGACGGCATGGTGATGACAGATGCTTGGACTAAGAATACAGGTCACAAGGTAATTGATTTGGCTCGTAAATTTGAAGGCTATGGTGTTGATGCGATCCTTTATACCGACATTAGTCGCGATGGTATGTTAACGGGATGTAATGTCGATGCAACGGCTGAATTGGCTCGAGAAGTTAATATTCCAGTGATTGCGTCCGGTGGTATCCGCGATATTGAAGATATTCGTAAATTGCTTGAAGTAGAAGCTGATGGTGTTGAAATGGCTATCTTGGGTCGCTCTCTTTATGAAGGAACATTGGATTTCACAGAAGCTTTAGATCTGGTGAATTCTTTCGATAGTGAGGAATAAGGTATGCTGGCACGTCGCATAATCCCATGTCTTGATGTCACAGCAGGACGAGTTGTCAAAGGAACCAACTTTGTCGAATTGCGTGATGCAGGAGATCCGGTCGAAATTGCTCGTCGATATGATGAACATAATGCCGACGAACTTACCTTCCTTGATATTACAGCTAGTTCCGATGGCAGGGATATGATTTTGAAGGTCATTGAAGATGTGGCTTCTCAAGTATTTATTCCATTGACTGTCGGTGGTGGTGTTCGTAAAGTCGAAGATGTGAGACGACTGCTGAATGCTGGTGCAGACAAGATTTCGATTAATACGGCGGGTGTTCTAAATCCAGATTTGATTGGCGAATCTTGTGCTGTTTACGGTAGCCAATGCATCGTGGTTGCAATTGATGCGAAATCTCGTGGAGATGGAACTTGGGAGGTTTATACCCATGGTGGGCGTCGTGCTACCGGTATTGATGCACTGTGTTGGGCTCGCAAAGTTCAAGAGTTAGGTGCCGGAGAAATCTTGTTAACGAGCATGGATTGTGATGGCGTTAAAAATGGTTTTGATCTGGAACTGACTCGTACGATCAGCGATGCCGTGAATATCCCTGTTATTGCATCTGGTGGTGTTGGAAACCTTCAACATTTAGTTGATGGTGTGAAGATTGGACATGCGGATGCGGTATTAGCAGCGTCTATCTTCCATTTTGGTGAATACACCATTCGCCAAGCGAAAGAATATATGCGAGAAGCAGGTATTCCTGTGCGATTGGATTAATAGAGATGGAAGCGATTATTAAAGAAGTTAAATTTAATGAAGATGGTCTAGTCCCAGTTATTGCTCAAGATGCAACCGATGGTCGTGTTTTGATGCTGGCCTGGGCTAATCAGGAAGCTTTAAAAGAAACCATTCAAACAGGATACGGTACTTATTTTTCCCGCTCTCGACAAAAATTGTGGAGAAAGGGAGAAGAAAGTGGCAATAGACAGAAAATCAGCTCGATTCAATTAGATTGTGATGGTGATGCCATTTTGTATTTAGTTGAACAAATCGGGGGTATTGCCTGCCATACTGGAAGAAAAAGCTGTTTTTACCGAATTCTCAAAGATGGACGCTGGGTTGTAAATGAGGCAATTATTCGCAATCCTGAAGATATGTATCATCATTCCTAGGAATACGGCAATATGGATAGAGTTTCTGTTTTAAGTGAAATCGCTGATGTGATTGATTCCCGCAAGGGTGCGGATCCACAGACATCATATGTAGCAAAACTTTTTTCAAAGGCACCGGACGCAGCGTTGAAAAAAGTGGGTGAGGAGGCCGTTGAGGTCGTGATGGCGGCAAAAGACGGAGACAAAGATCATTTAATTTATGAGGTAGCTGATCTTTGGTTCCACTCTATGGTTGTTTTGGCTCAGGCTGGTCTAAGACCTGAAATGGTGGTTGCTGAATTAGCCCGACGAGAAGGCGTTTCCGGACTTGTTGAAAAAGCGAGTCGGATTGAGAAGTAAGAATTTGTTTATAAAATTTGAATTTATTTCGAAGCTTTTTTAAGATTCATAAGTTGTTGTGCCTAAATAGGAGAGGATATGCAGAAAGAGGATTGTATTTTTTGCAAAATTGCACGTAAGGAAATTCCTTCAAAGCAAGTCTATGAAGACGAAGATGTAATCGCTTTTAAGGATATTAATCCTGCAGCTCCTGTGCACTTGCTGATCATCCCGAAACAGCACTACGATTCACTCGCTGTTATGGGTGAAACAGAGATTCCGCTTTTAGGTAAAATGCTGGCTTTGGCCCCTGTTTTAGCAAAGGAAGCGGGCGCTACGAATGGTTTTCGCGTAGTGATTAATACGGGTCACGATGGCGGACAAGAAGTAAATCATATTCACGTACATGTTTTGGGCGGTGCTCGCCCATGGAAAAAACTCTAGGAGTTCACAATGGGATCATTCTCCATTTGGCATTGGTTGGTTGTTCTGGTAATCGTTGTCCTCGTTTTTGGTACCAGTAAGCTTAAGAACATGGGCAAAGACTTGGGTGGCGCTGTAAAGGGCTTCAAGGAAGGCATGAGAGAAGCTACTGATGAACCTAAGGCAATCAATGCTACGAAGTCTGAAGCAGTTGATGCTGAAGAAAAAGAGAAGAAGAACGCATAACGGATAGCCTATGCTTGATCTTAGCATGGGGGAAATTGGGCTTATTGCTGTAGTAGCCCTGGTTGTCCTCGGTCCAGATAAGTTACCTGCAGTGGCTAAAACTGCAGGGACACTCATGGGTAAGGCTCAACGGTTTGTTTCTCAAGTTAAAAATGATATTGACCGAGAGGTTGAGTTATCTGAATTGAAGAAAATTCAAGAAGATGCTCGTCGCATGGCGGCTAATATCGAAAATGACTTGAAAACAACTCAGAGTGAGTTTCAAAAAGACATTGATTCAATGAATCAGAGTCTTAAGCAAATCGGTTCTGAGGTTAAGTCAGAGGTCGATCATGTTTCCAATGACCTTAGAGACTCATGGGTAACGAGTGCAGCGCCTAAATCCAATCCATCAGACTCAACTCAGTCGGTAGAAAAAAATAAAGTATCTACGGAGTGGGATGATGAGGTAAGTACGATCGATACACAAGAAATCGATGATACTTATGGTTGGTCAGAAGACGCATCGCAGGATAAGGTTCAGCAAGTTGGAAAACGATCTGTGTCGAATCCAACGGTGGAAGATTTGATGCGAGAGATCGAGATGCTCCGTGCTGAGTTGGGTAAACAGGCTTTGCCTCAAAGACGAGGAAGTACGTTTGCTCGTGGTAGTCGTATTAACCGAACACGTATTACTCGGTAAGAAATTATGGATCCAAAGCAAATCGAATACGATGGTCCTGAAGACGATAAGGAACAGACGCTCGTTGCACATCTGGTAGAACTGCGTTCAAGATTGGTTCGTGCCTGTGCGTCAGTACTGCTGGTGTTTGTTTGCTTGTCTCCATTCATGAAGCAGATATTTGATTATCTGAGTCAGCCTTTAATGGTAGCCTTACCTCAAGGCGCCAAACTATTAGCGATTGGAGTCATTGCACCCTTTATGGTGCCATTAAAGGTGACTCTTTTTGTTGCTTTCTGTATTGCTCTTCCTTATGTGTTGTATCAGTTGTGGGCCTTTATTGCCCCAGGACTGTACCGTAAAGAAAAACGTTTAGCCATCCCGATTATTGTTTCAAGTTTGCTGATGTTCTTCGTTGGCATGCTGTACTGTTATTTCGTCGTTTTTCGGATGGTGTTTCAGTTTATTGCTGGTTTTTCTCCAGAATCGGTTAACTTTGCACCAGACATTGATTCCTATTTCAGTTTTGTATTAGCGCTGTTTTTAGCGTTTGGATTAACTTTTGAAGTTCCGATTATTGTGGTGGTCCTAAATCGAATGGGGATTACTACAGTAGAAAAACTCAAAAAGGCTCGTCCTTATATGATTGTTGGTGCCTTCATATTGGCAGCCATCGTGACGCCTCCAGATGTACTTTCACAACTTCTTCTGGCTTTACCTCTTGTCATACTGTACCAAGTCGGGATATGGTTATGTTCAGTATTTGGGGTGTCGAAAAATTTAGATAGTAATGAGTAACTTAATACCCCACTTCTGTGTTTAGTGGGGTTAACTTTTTTACGTATGAAAGAAAATCAACCTTTTACAAAAAAAGATCTTGAAACGGCAAAGGTGAGTCTTCTTAGAGACGGACGCTGGGGTAATGCTTGTGTTTCTGTAGCTGAGATTGGAGGTAAGCGCTGGACGATTAAAGACTTTTCAACAAGACATTGGTTGGTCCGAAATACTTTTGCACGATTTGTTTTAAGACGCGAATTAAAAGCGGTCAGAAAGTTAAAGGGCATGAAAAGTGGTGTTCCTCAGGAGGCGTTTATGTTGGACGCTTGTACACTGGCCGTTGAATATGTTCCAGGTCGAGTTCTATCTCGCGTTCCTAAAGAAGAAATTACGCCCGAATTTTTGTGTCAATGTGAAGATTTAATTCATGAACTTCACGGTCGTGATTTGGTACATCTAGATACACGAGGCACTGGCAATTGGGTAATGAGACCGGATGGCACACCAGGTTTAATTGATTTTCAAGCAAGTGTTCACACTTCTGGTTTGCCTAAAAAACTCCGATCTTTTATGGAAGATATGGATATCGGCGGAGTTTACAAAAAATGGGCGAAGTTCTGTCCAGAAGCTATGGACGAAAAGCGTCAAACTGAATATGACCGCATTAATAAACTTCGCAAGCTTTGGGTGGTTCGAGGCTACTTCGGTATCAAGAAAAAGCATACGAAACATATCCATGGCAAAGATATCGTAGATTAATTATTAATTTGTAACACAACCCTCTTTTTTACTTGGAAAATTGAATGGCTCAGTACGTATATACAATGAACCGTGTCGGGAAAATTGTTCCACCGAAACGTGAAATTCTTAAAGATATTTCTTTATCCTTTTTCCCGGGAGCAAAGATCGGTGTTCTAGGTTTAAATGGCGCTGGAAAGTCGACTCTTCTTAAAATTATGGCAGGAGTCGATACTGAGATTGAAGGCGAAGCCATTCCAATGCCTGGCTTGCGTATTGGGTATTTACCTCAAGAGCCAGTGTTAGATCCATCTAAAACAGTTAGAGAAACGGTTCAAGAAGGTTTGGGTGAAATCTTTGATGCCCAAAAGAGATTAGAAGAGGTTTACGCAGCTTATGCTGATCCGGATGCGGATTTTGATCAGTTAGCCGCAGAGCAAGCCCGTCTTGAAGCCATCATTTCTGCCGGAGGTACAAATGCAGAAACTCAGATGGAAATTGCTGCGGATGCGCTTCGTCTTCCTGACTGGGATGCTGTTATCGGAAATCTCTCCGGTGGTGAAAAGCGTCGTGTAGCCTTGTGTCGCTTGTTGTTGTCGAAACCCGATATGCTTTTGTTGGACGAACCAACAAACCACTTGGATGCAGAAAGTGTCGATTGGCTTGAACAATTTTTACATCGTTTCCCAGGAACCGTCGTTGCAGTAACTCACGACCGTTACTTCCTAGACAACGCTGCGGAGTGGATTCTTGAATTAGACCGTGGTTATGGTATTCCTTGGAAGGGTAACTATTCTTCATGGTTGGATCAGAAAGAACAACGTCTTTTGTTAGAACAGAAGAAAGAAGACGCTCGCATTAAGGCGATGAAGCACGAATTAGAGTGGGTTCGTCAAAATGCGAAGGGGCGTCAAGCTAAAAGTAAAGCTCGTTTGAATCGCTTTGAAGAACTTTCAAGCTACGAATATCAAAAGAGAAACGAAACCAATGAAATTTTTATTCCAGTTGCTGAACGATTGGGTAACAAGGTCATTGAATTTAAGAATGTATCTAAGGGCTTCGGCGATCGTCTTTTGATTGACGATTTAAGTTTCACGTTGCCTCCGGGTTCTATCGTTGGTGTGATCGGACCAAATGGCGCTGGTAAATCCACTTTATTTAAAATGATTACTGGAGTTGAGACTCCTGATAGTGGCGAAATTGATATTGGACCAACAGTACAAATCAGTTCTGTAACCCAAACTCGAGAATCTTTACCAAACGATAAGACCGTATGGGAAGCCGTTTCAAATGGTTTAGATATTCTGAAGGTAGGTCGCTTTGAAATGCCAAGCCGTGCTTATCTCGGACGCTTTAATTTCAAGGGTGGGGATCAGCAAAAGATTGTTGGAACTCTTTCTGGTGGTGAAAGAGGACGATTGCACATGGCCAAGACGTTGTTAAACGGTGGTAACGTTCTACTGCTGGACGAACCATCAAACGACTTAGACGTTGAAACACTTCGTGCATTAGAAGAAGCTCTCTTAGAGTTCGCAGGTTGCGCCATGGTAATTTCTCATGACCGTTGGTTCTTAGACCGTATTGCAACTCATATTCTGGCTTTTGAAGGTGATTCAAAGGTTACATTCTTTGCTGGTAACTATACCGAATATGAAGCTGATAAGAAGCGTCGTCTTGGTGATCAAGCAGGTCCACACCGTCTTCGTTTTAAACCATTGAAGGATTAATCAGAGTGTCAGATGCGACTCAGATTTCAGCTCCAATTGTTCTACGGGATGAATTTGGAGCTCCCTGGTCTGAGCAGTATGGTGATATTTATGCTTCACGTGACGGAGCTATGCCTCAAGCCCGTCACGTTTTTCTAGGTGGAAATAATCTACCTAAACGCTGGCAAGATAAGAAACAGTTTGTCATACTGGAAAACGGATTCGGACTTGGTGGAAACTTTCTCACGACGCTAAAAGCCTGGCGTGAAGATCCTAAGCATTGCGACAAACTTTGTTTTGTTTCTATAGAAAAACATCCTGTTACCGCAGAAGAGATTCTTTCTTATGCGGATCCCGATTTAAAAGTAGAAGCAAAAGAATTAGCTTCTAAGTGGCCGATCCGAACCCCAGGAGTTCATCAGATCGAGTTTGATCAAGGCTCGGTTGTTTTGAGCCTATATTTCATGGATTCGGTGCTTGCTTCTAGACGTTTATCCTTGGGTTTTGATGCGCTTTACCTTGATGGATTCTCTCCAAAAGTGAATCCAGAGATGTGGCAACCTCAGTTACTGAAAGCTTTCTGCCGTTATGCAAGACCTGGAGCGACATTAGCCACTTGGTGCGTTGCTGGAGCCGTTAGAAGGGCTCTTTTTGAAGGTGGTTTTACTGTAGAAAAAAAGACGGGTTTTGGGCATAAGGCCTCAATGACGGTTGGTGTGTATGAGCCACGATTTAAGACCCGTCGGATGCCTAATGTATCTATGCCCAGATCCGATAAAAATGAAAATCATATTTTAATTGTAGGCGCTGGCTTAAGTGGGGGTGCTTTAGTTGAAGAGTTTTCGAGACGTGGTTGGAAGGTTACGGTTGTTGATGAAGGATGTGTACCAGCTAGCTCTGCTTCGGCTATACGGTGGGGGATGTTGCACGCACAGATGTCTGCCGATGATAACCGTCTATTTCGTCTAACAAGAGCAGGTTTTGAACTCACCCTAAAGCATTTAGAGTCCTATCCATTGTATTTTCAGGCAGAAGGACTTTTTCAGATGGCTAAGGACGATGCTGAATATTTGAAATGGCAGTCTTTGTTTAATGAAAAAATACCTTTTGAAATGTCTCAAAATTTTTTAGAGCTGATTAATGTAAAAGAAGCATCTCGGCGCGTTGGAGCGCGCGTTAAACGAGGTGGCATTTGGCATTATCAAGCTGGGATTTTGAATGCATCTTGCTGGGTACGAGAACGGATTTATCGCAGTGGAGCTACGGTCTTTTCAAATCAACGGGTTGAATCGATATCCAAAGTAAGCGGTCAATGGGTACTTTGGGATCAGACAGGAACAAAGATAGCTCAAGCACCTTACTTAGTAATCGCAACTGCTAGTGATACCCCTCGATTGTTAGGACTTAATTTTCCGATTTCTGACTGGAGGGGGCGAATTAGTCTACTAACGGAAGCGGATCTTTCAGATCTAAAAGTTAGTGTGACAGGTAAAGGATACGCTTTAAGAAGTCCGGATCGATGGGTGGTAACTGGTGCTTCTTACGAAGAAGACGGACACGAAGTCGAAGATGCGAGGGTGGTTCATCTGGATAATCTGAAGAAACTGAGTAATTTTTTTCCAGATCTTAAAGATGCGACGGCAATGGGATTTTTTGACGGAAAGCGATGTGTTGCAATTGATCGCTTACCGATAGTTGGAGCAGTTCCCCAAGATGCATTTTCGTCAGATGTCGATTGTAAAGGACTTTATTGTTGTTTTGCGATGGCTTCTCGTGCAATTACTTTGTCGGATCTAGCTGCACGTATAATTGCGTCTCAAATCGAAGGGGAACCACTTCCTGTGGAAGCAGATTTAATCGCTTCTATAGACCCGAATCGTTTTTTTAGAAAAGAGCGTAAATCATGATTTCCTTTTTTCGTCATCGACGTTCACTGTTTGTATTCGCTTTTCTTTCAGTGGTCTCTGTGGCGGTATTTATGCGCTGGCAGGCATCAATAGACGAAGAGATAAAATACAGTGAAACACAAAGAGAGTTGTTTGTCCGTTTTAATGAAAGGGCAGAGAAAGCTTTGCAATTAACGAAAGAACAACGTGATAGTGGTTTACTTTTTGAGGCGTTTAAATGTCGTAAACCTTTGGCGGGGGATCGAAAGTACTGTGATCGTGTGATGGAAAAGTTTGATCAAATGCTCACATCGCAACAACGAGAGCAGTTTATTCCGCTTGTCAAAGAATATTTTTCAAAATAAAGTATGGATTGGATTCTTTGTATTAAGGCCCTGATTCTTGGTATTGTTGAAGGGTTGACCGAATTTTTACCCGTTTCTTCTACAGGACATTTAATTGTTGCTGGAGATCTTCTTCACTATGAAGGTGCTGAAGCGGATACGTTCTACATTACCATTCAGGCCGGTGCGATCTTTGCCGTGTGTTGGCACTATAGAAATCGTCTTATTGAAATTTTATGCGGTCTTTTTTCTCAGAAAAAGCAACAAAAGCTTGCTATTAATATGATTTTGGCCTTTTTACCCGCTGCGGTTATCGGGGTCTTAGTCGCTAAGCATATTAAATTTTATTTATTTAATCCCGTAGCAGTTGCTACGGCATTAGTAATTGGTGGTTTGTTAATTCTTTGGATTGAAGCCATACATAGTCGTAAGAATTATCAACCTCGAGTTAAAGAAATGGATGATATGACTTGGGTTGATGCTTTTAAAGTAGGTTGCTTGCAGTGTTTGGCGATGATCCCGGGGACAAGTCGATCTGGATCCACTATTATCGGGGGGCTAGTGATTGGGCTGTCGCGAAAGGCGGCGACCGAATTCTCATTCTTTTTGTCAATTCCGACCATCTTTGCCGCTACTATTTACGATCTTTGGGAATCCCGAGATTTATTGACAACCAATAATCTTCCCGTCATTGGAATTGGTTTTGTTGTTTCATTTTTCTCAGCTTTAATCGTTGTCCGTTGGTTACTTCAGTACGTATCACGAAACGATTTTCGTTCTTTCGGTTGGTATCGAATTTTCTTTGGTGGTGTGATTCTGATTACTTGGGCCACAGGATTAGTGAGTTGGTAAGTGATACCAAGATTCTCAAAGAAAATGAACATAAAAATACCCCGCTAGTAGATTGTCTACTCAACGGGGTATAGCTCAAGATGTGGGAGTTTTCTTTTACTGACGAATGAATACTAAGTCCCAACAACCATGACCAAGTCGATTACCTCGTTCATTGAATTTAGTTGTTGGACGCTCGGTAATCGGATTAGCCATTACCGGGGAGAAAGAATCGTATCGATTCTTTAGAAGTGGTTCATTACTGAGCACTTCCATCATTTGTTCTGCGTAATTTTCCCAATCTGTTGCACAGTGCAAATAACCGCCAACTTTAATTCGAGAACTAAGCATATTGATAAACGGTTGAGCTACGAGGCGACGCTTATGGTGCCGAGCTTTTCTCCATGGATCCGGGAAGAAAATATGAACACCGTCCAGAGAATTTTCTGGAATCATGTCTCGAACTACTTCTACCGCATCGTGACGACAGATACGAATATTCTTGAGTTCCATGTCATGAATACGTTTAGAAAGTGCTCCAACTCCAGCCAGAAAAACTTCACAGCCGACGAAATTTACTTCAGGATGTGCTGAGGCAATCGCTGCGGTTGTTTCACCCATACCGCATCCAATTTCTAGAACGAGTGGGTTGTTGTTATTAAAAAGTTTTGGAGAGTCGATTTTGTTGTCCGGCTCATAGGATAGTTCATACAACGGGAACAATTCTTCGATCGCTCTTTCTTGAGCGCTACTAATATGCCCTCGACGTAAACAAAAACTACGAATATGTCGCTTTTTTAACTCTTCGATTTGTTCGGGAGTCAGTTCACTTTTCATAAAGATTCAATCAAGTAAAAGGAATAAGACCGTAATTTTAGACAGAATTTCGGTTGTTTAAATGCCTTGAGTTTATCGGCACAGCTTATTTTGAAAGATTTTCTAAAAATACAGCCTAAACGAATTAGTTTGATTCGCTTCTATGAATATAAATAAGGGATGAGGGAAGTATAGATAAAAATACGTTGGAGCGGGTGAGGGGAATCGAACCCCCGTCGTCGGCTTGGGAAGCCGTCGCTCTACCATTGAGCTACACCCGCATGAGGGAAAAATTTTAACGCAAAATAACTGAAAAGAGTAGGAGTATGTTACTTCAGTATTTT
>CAZBHT010000033.1:0-12649 GCA_964491655.1 uncultured Burkholderiaceae bacterium | reverse complement strand
AAGGTGAATCCCTTGCAGAGCTTGCCCAGCCAGAACGCATCGCTCAAATCAAAGCTGATTATGAAAAACGAAAGGCCCGAGAATTAGCTCGTAGGCCTGTTAATCCATTGCAGATCGGCATTCCTATCGTTGATATCGATGATTTATACGATGCAGATGAGGGTAATGGTGCTTGTTCCGTTTGTTCTAAATAAATACAACTCACAGGCATAATGAAAAATTATGCCCCGTTTAGTTCAAAACCAAACGGGGCTTCAGTCTTTGTGAATTAGAGCTTTTTAATTAAAGTTTCTCGCTCTTTCCGCCTTTAGGTTGCCACTTCATAAAGTGTTTTTCTGCAAGCGAAACGATCCAGTCCAATACCAAAGCAAATGCCGTTAATACCAAGATACCCGCCATCACGGTATTGATATCAAAGGTACTTTCAGCCTGAAGAATCAAGTAACCAACACCACTAGCAGAACCCAAATATTCACCAACCACGGCACCCACAAAAGCCATACCGACTGAAGAGTGTAATGAAGAGAATACCCAGCTGGTTGCACTTGGAAGGTATACATAGCGAAGTAACTGGCTCTTATTGGCACCTAACATTCTGGCGCTTGCCAATACGTTAGGACTAACTTCTCTTACACCCTGGTACACATTGAAGAACACAATAAAGAACACCAAAGTGATACCGAGAGCGACTTTAGAACCGATACCTAAGCCAAACCAAACACCAAAGATTGGAGCCAAAATGACTCGAGGCATTGAGTTAAGGCCTTTGATGTAAGGGTCAGCAATAGCAGCGGCGGTTGGAGCCAAAGCCAACCACAAACCAACGAATAAACCGGCAACCGTACCGAAGAAGAACGCTAAAACGGTTTCCGTCAAAGTAACGGCAAGATTAGGATAGATTTCGCGATTAACAAAGAACCAATCCCAGATCACCTGACCGATTTGCAGAGGTTCACCGAAGAAGAACGCCGCTTGGTTTTCATCTTCAAACATGAATGTCGGAACCAAGCCCGGCTTGGTCATGACATACCAGAATAAGAAAATAACAACCAATAACAAAAGTTGGCAGGTTACAAGTTTTGTTTTCGATTCAAGAATCTTTTTATGCATTTTTATTTCACCCGATTACGATGATTCTCATAACCCTTAAGCACTTCTTCTCTTAAGTCCGTCCAAATTGCGTCGTGCAATTCGATGAATCGAGGTGTTGTTCTCACTTCAGCCACATCACGAGGACGAGCAATATCAATGTAGAACTCGCAAATCGGATGTGATGCAGGACCTGCAGAAAAGACAACCACTCGGTCACTCACTGAAATAGCTTCATCCAAATCGTGTGTAATGAATAACACCGCTTTTTTCTTTTGTTGCCAAAGAGCCAAAACTTCGTTTTCCATTAACTGACGTGTTTGGATATCAAGTGCAGAGAATGGTTCATCCATAAGAATAATATCGGGATCCATAATGAGTGTCTGAGCTAAAGCCACTCGCTTACGCATACCACCGGAAAGTTCATGAGGATAGCGGTCACCAAAACCGGCCAGTCCGACACGTTCAAGCCAGTGTTCTGCTAATTCTTTACGTTCTTTTTCAGAAACGCCTTTGAACTGCAAACCACAACTTACATTATCGATAGCGGTTCTCCATGGCATCAACGCTTCGGCCTGGAACATATATCCAGCACGAGTATTGAGTCCTTGAAGCTCTTCTCCAAAGACTTTTACGCAACCTTTACTAGGAGTTAAAAGACCTGCTCCCATGTTGAGAACCGTGGACTTGCCGCATCCGGTTGGGCCAACGATACTAACGAACTCACCGTCGCCCACCGTCAAATCGACATCACGCACCGCGGTATAACGCTTACCGTCGTCACTCACAAAACTACAAGTCGCGCCGATAAATTCTAATGCGGGTTGATTCTGCATATTTTGTTCTTTCTATTTAATCAACAAATTGAACCTAAATTCTTGTCTTACTTCATTGGATATTTTTGTAAAGCTCGTTCTACGAATTCATTTGTCCAAACTTTACTAAGATCCAATTTTTGAGGATCTAACTTATCATTAACCGTCATAAGAGCACGAAGAGATGTCTGAGGACCACTTTCTGGAATTCGACCATCTTTAGATAAAGCGTCACGGTTGTTTTCAAAACCAGCTTTATAAACGGCTTCGTTATTCATGAGGTAAGCCTTTGGAACTACCTTAACTACGTCGTCAGCAGTTGCTGTTGTTAACCACTGATTAGCACGAACCATAGCGTTCGTTAAAGCTTGAACGGTCTTAGGATTGTTCTTTACGAAGGTAGCGGGGGCGTACAAGCAACCGGCCGGAAGTGCACCACCGAAGATTTCATCAGCTTCTTTAACCTTACGGGTATCAGCAACTACCTTAACGTCACCATTGAGTTCAAGAATGGTCATCACTGGATCAAGATTAATCAAAGCGTCGATCTGACCGCTTCGCATCGCAGCGACCGCTCCAGAGGATGAACCAACACCGATGAATGCCACATCTTTTGCAGTCAAACCACCTCTAGCAATAATATAGTTAGCCACTACTTGAGAAGAAGAACCCGGAGCGGTTACACCAATTTTCTTACCCTTTAGGTCCTTGAGCTCTTTGTAGTCCTTCATGGTCTTATT
The DNA here is from genome assembly GCA_964491655.1 of uncultured Burkholderiaceae bacterium. GTDB lineage: Bacteria > Pseudomonadota > Gammaproteobacteria > Burkholderiales > Burkholderiaceae_F > JAFTYR01. Next base: position 10,005 of record CAZBHT010000033.1, on the reverse strand, counting down.
GGAAACGGCAAGAGCCAATTGAGGAGCTCTACCCTGAAGCACAAAAGCGATCATCGGTTGCTTTTTAGCCTGCATGGAAATAGTATGTTCAAAGGCACCAGAAACCACATCAGCGCTACCACCCACAACAGCTTGAAGAGCGCGAGAACCACCTTGGAAATCAACGACCTTAACATTTAAGCCTTCATCTTTGAAGTAATTCAGGCGTTCAGCAATACTTAGTGGAAGATAGTAATAAAGACTCTTACCACCAACAGCGATTGTGAGGTCTGTCTTTTCAACCTTATCTGTAGCAAATGAAGTGTGAGCCATCATCATGGTACTAGTTGCCACGATGGCGGAAATAATGGTTCGACGGGTAAATTTGTTCATTTTCTTCTTCCAATAAATAAAAAAGTCCGTTGTTGTAACGGACCGTTCTTGATACTGCGAATATTCAACTTCTATAACCTTATGTGCAAGTAGCAAAAACAGTCTCAAACTTTGAGACGCAATCGCAACAAACGCAAAGACAAAGAAAAATCACAGACTAAATCAAAAATATAAGAGACCACCTTACCCACGCAAGCGCTTTCCGCATGCGCTCTGCTTGCCGGGATCACCGACATCGCAAGGGCTAAGGTTAAACGGGGTATCGACATCTCTAATACTTTTTGATGATTACGCCCTCAAGGATACCTCGTAAAAATCGTATATGCCAAAATAGAACTAATTGTTTTCCCTGATTTGTCGATTTAGCATAGCTTGAGCCACCGTATTAACGTCGGTGTATTCAAGTTCAGCCCCTGCAGGGACTCCTTTGGCAATTCGACTGATCCTTAATTGAGGGTAATAGCGTTGGAGAATTTCCGTAATAGCAAGGGCAGTCGCTTCGCCTTCTGGCGTAAAAGAGGTGGCTAAAACAACCTCTTTTACTCTTTCATCTCCTACTCGCTGAACAAGATGGCTAAAACCAATATCGCTAGGACCCACTCCGGCTAAAGGCGATAGACGTCCCATCAAAATAAAGTAGCGACCACTCCATGAGAGACTTTGTTCAATCACCATCATGTCAGCGACCGACTCAACCACGCATAAAAGAGAATCATCTCGGTCTAGAGAAGCACAGTACTGACACAGGTCCGAATCCGTTAAATTATTACAACTCGGACATCGATGTACTTTATCAACAGCTTCTAATAGGGTTCGACCAAGTCGCTCTGCTTCTTTCTTTTTACTTGAAAGAAGCTGATAAGCCATCCGTTGCGCCGCTTTCGGTCCAACCCCGGGAAGCACACGCAACGACTCAATGAGTTCCTCAATTAAACGTGCCTGAGCCAAAATAAAACTCCATTAGAAAGGAAGCTTCATTCCACCTGTAGCCGCGTTCATCTTAGTCTGAACGACTTCATCGATTTTCTTCTGAGTGTCGTTAAGAGCGGCGACCATCAAATCTTCTAACATTTCCTTGTCATCTTCGCTACCTAATAAAGAAGCATCGATTTCAACTCGCTTGCAGACATTCTTACAAGTCATAGTGATTTTGACTGCACCGGAACCAGCCTCACCGGTTACTTCGATCGTAGCTAATTCTTCCTGAGCCTTTTTAATATTCATCTGCATCATCTGGGCCTGCTTCATCATTTGACCCATTTGACCCATGCCACCAAAACCTCTCATTTTCTATTCCTTTTTAATTAAATTTAGAAACTTTTTCTACGCCATTTTCATCTAAAAGCTTGAATGTTGACTTATCAAGCTTTGTATTGAAAACTTCTGCAAATTTTTGAACTGTTTTATCCGCCGACATCTTAGCAAACGAACGTTCAATTTCTTCGTTATATTTTTGACGCTCTAAATTAACTAGAGTACGTCCTTCAAAATTTCCGACTTCAATCATCAAATTCACGGGATTTCCTAGAATTTGACCGATTGAATTTTCAATTTCCTTAATTCGAGTCTTTTCTTCGGTTAACCGACGAAGATGCTCGGGCACTCCAAGAATTAAATGACGCCCTGTCCAGTCATGGAGTTCTGCATTAACGATCAATGCCTGAGTTTCAGGATCAAGCTTTATTTGTTGCGCCACATCAAGCCAGGCATCCATCTTAATGGGCGCTAACGGCTCCCCCCGCGAAAAACTCTCACCCTTTCGACTTTGAAGTGATACACCAGGATCATCCTCTATGTATTCAGAATCATCCGCTACATAGGGTTCATCATCTTCCCATGGTGGAATATCATTAATATCGTATGGTTCTTCCGTATTTTTTACTTCAGTTTTTCCTGGTTGTACCTTAATGTCTAAAACTGGCTTTTCCTGCTTTTCAACAATAGGAGTAACTAGGGGTTCCTTGTTAACTAAAACTTCTGGAACATTTTTAGGCTGAGTTACGATCCCTGTCTGAACCTTTTTTTCTGTATGTTTTACTTTCGAGAATTCTGCAGGTACCGATTTAGGTACTCGACCATCATACGGAGCAAAAGCCATCATACGAATAAGAGCCATCGTAAAGCCCGCATATTCATCAGGAGCTAAATGCAAATCATTGCGTCCATGAATAGCAATCTGATAATAAAGCTGAACTTCATCGGATTGGAAAGTATGAGCCAATTCTAAAATGGCCTCTCGATCCATCTCATCTTCTGCAACTGAATCCGGTATCAATTGAGCCATCGCAATACGGTGAAGTAACAAAGATAAATCCTTCATGGCTTGCGTATAAGATAAGCTTCTTTCACCGATTTCATCTGCGATTTCGATCACTGCTTTAGCATCTCGGTTTGCTAAGGCATACAACAATCGAATTAATGTTGTGGTATCAATCGTTCCGAGCATCTCTCTAACACTATCTTGTGTCACGTTACCGGAACTGAAAGCGATCGCCTGGTCCAAAAGTGATAGACCATCACGCATTGAACCTTTGGCTCCAACCGCTAATATTTTTAGAGCTGACTCCTCGTATGGAATATTCTCTTTATTGAGAACATCCGCCATATGTTGCGCAACGACTGTGGGAGATAAGCTCTTTAAATTAAACTGCAAACAACGGGACAGAACCGTAACGGGGACTTTCTGCGGATCGGTCGTTGCAAGAATAAATTTAACGTACTCAGGTGGTTCTTCCAGAGTTTTAAGCATGGCATTGAAAGCCGGAGTCGTTAGCTGATGAACTTCGTCGATCATATAGACCTTAAAGCGAGCATTCGTTGGAGCATACTTAGCTCTTTCAAGCAAGGCCACCATATCGTCAATGCCTCGAGTACTCGCTGCGTCCATTTCGATGTAATCAACGAAACGATCTTCATCAATAGCTCGACAAGCTTCACAAACGCCACATGGCTCGGCGGTAATACCGCCATCACCATCAACCCCTTTACAGTTAAGGCACTTTGCCAAAATTCGAGAAATCGTAGTTTTACCCACACCTCGAGTTCCTGTGAACAAATAGGCGTGATGTAATCGATTTTCAGTTAATGCATGTTTTAGCGCTTTGACTACATGATCTTGACCGATCAAGGTCTCAAAGGTATGAGGGCGCCACTTTCTAGCCAATACTTGATAAGACATGAGCTTACTGCCTGAGATATTAGTCATCTAATACTACTCGATCACGACGACTTTGCTCAAAAGAAATTTAATTCTTAGGGATATTTCTGGATAGATAAAGAAATGACGGACCTGACTCGGCACTATTGAAAATCCGCTGTGGCTGCTTCGTTCCCGACCTGACCAGGTTCACGGCCTCAACATGCGAGGGGCCCGTCAAGATTCTTATTCTATCAAATAAATTTACATATAGTGTAAAAAATCTAAAATACGTTTCCTTTACATCGATCTTTGTTTCAAAATCCTTTGTACTGATTAGTATTTCTCTATTAAGTTTTCTTTTAGAAAAAAAATCCTGTAGGATTATTAAAAACTTAGGTCATACGTATAGCCCATTTAGGGTAGTTATTTTGAAAAAGTTTCTTTTATTCGACTACGATTGAATCGTCGTAATACAGTTGATCTAGATGTAGTGAATTAATTGAATAATTTTAAGAAAGGTGAATTTATGGCTTTACAGAATGTGGATGATCAATCCTACGAAAGTGAAGTGCTCAATGCTAAGGGTGTTGTAGTTGTTGACTTTTGGGCTCCATGGTGTGGTCCATGCCGTATGTTTGGTGCTGTTTTAGAAAAGGCTGCTGTCACCTACGAAGGCAAAGCCAAGTTTGTGAAATACAACGTTGATGAAAGCCAGGCTATGGCTCAAGAACTGAATGTTCGTGGAATTCCAACCATTGCTCTATATAAAGATGGTCAATTAGTTGCACAACAGTCTGGTGCCTTAAACGAAGTTCAATTTGCATCTCTTCTACAGAATTATTTATAATTCGCCCCGAACCGGGTTCGGTTTCATGATCGAACCCTCTCTTTTTCTCCCTCTGATCTTTCATTAATTGGCGAGGTCGTTTTGCGATCGCGCTGTTCTTTTGTATGCATCTATCAGAATTAAAATCAAAGCATGTCTCTGAGCTTTTAGACATTGCTCTGGAACTTGAAGTCGACAACGCTAGTCGTATGCGCAAGCAAGAGCTTATGTTTGCTATCCTGAAAAAGCGCGCGAAAGCTGGCGAACAGATTTTCGGTGACGGAACGCTAGAAGTTCTTCCTGACGGATTCGGTTTCTTACGCTCTCCAGTGTCCTCTTATTTGGCGAGCACCGATGACATTTACATTTCTCCATCCCAAATTCGACGTTTTAATTTACACACAGGAGACTCCATCGAAGGTGAGGTGCGTACTCCTAAAGACGGTGAAAGATATTTCGCTCTCGTCAAAGTGGATAAGGTTAATGGCCTTCCTCCAGAGCAACTAAAGCATCGAATTCTTTTCGAAAACTTGACTCCGCTTTTCCCTGATGAACCACTTAAGTTGGAACGTGAAGGCGTAAAGCCAGAAGAAAATTTAACGGGGCGTATCATCGACTTAGTCGCTCCAATTGGTAAGGGACAACGTGCTCTTTTAGTTGCTTCTCCAAAGAGCGGTAAAACTGTTCTTTTACAGACCATTGCTCATGCAATTACAACAAACTATCCTGATTGTGTATTAATGGTCTTGTTGATCGATGAACGTCCAGAAGAAGTGACTGAAATGGAACGTTCTGTCCGTGGTGAAGTAATTGCATCGACTTTTGATGAACCCGCGTCTCGCCACGTACAAGTTGCAGAAATGGTGATTGAAAAAGCTAAGCGTTTAGCAGAAAGCAAAAAAGACGTTGTTATTCTTCTAGACTCCATCACTCGTTTAGCCCGTGCTTATAACACTGTGGTTCCAACCTCAGGTAAGGTTTTAACCGGTGGTGTTGATGCTAATGCACTTCAAAGACCGAAGCGTTTCTTTGGCGCCGCTCGTAACTTGGAAGAAGGTGGTTCTTTAACTATCATCGGAACTGCTCTTTTCGAAACGGGCTCCCGTATGGACGATGTGATTTACGAAGAATTCAAGGGAACCGGTAACATGGAAATCCACTTGGATCGCCGTTTAGCTGAAAAGCGTGTTTACCCAGCAATCAATATTGCTAAGAGTGGTACACGTCGTGAAGAATTGTTGTTAGAACCCGCTGTAATGCAAAAGATTTGGATCTTACGCAAACTTCTATTTGATATGGATGAAATCCAAGCAATGGAATTCCTCTCAGATAAAATGAAGCGTACCAAGAACAACAGCGACTTCTTCGACATGATGCGTCGAGGTGGTTAATCTCGTTTGATTTTAAAGGCGAAATCGTGCATAATTTCGCCTTCTTTGTAATCTTGTAGGCACGTTCTTGCATACCATACGTAAGACTGGCACCGGTCAGCAGTATCGTAAGGCGAGTGGCGACCGATATATTGGACTAAAAATGAAATCTGGAATTCACCCAAAGTATCGTGAAGTAGCCTTCACCGATATGTCTATTGGTCAAACTTTCATCATCCGCTCCACAGCTGAAGCTCGTGATGAAATCGAAATTGATGGCGTTACATATCCTCAGGTTAAGTTGGATACATCCTCTGCTTCTCACCCGTTCTATACTGGTGCTCAGACTCGTATCGTTGAAGCTGGCCGTGTTGAAAAATTCCGTCAGAAATTTGCTGCTAAGACTGCTGCTTTGAACGCTTCTGCAGAAGCCGCTAAGACAGCTAAGGCCAAGAAGAAATAATTCGTCTGACCGAATTAAAAAAGGTAGCCTCGGCTACCTTTTTTTTATTAAAATTCATATTCTTTAGTACTCACATCTATTAATACTCATGCTGAGCAATCGCTCCTCTCCCGCACTTGTCAGCGCAGTGGCTGCGTCAAAACTTCCTCGTTGGGCCTTATTGGCTCTTTTGGTCGTTTTCATCTTGCCACAACTTTTTTCAACTGTCCTTTGGAGTGGACGAGATTTGACAAGCTTTGGTGTCGCATGGAGTATGCTCAATGGAGACCCTGGTAGTTGGCTCTTCCCTAATGTAGATGGTGCGTACATTCATAACATTGGACCTCTAACCGCTTGGATTGGCGCTCTCAGTATGGCAACCTTAGGGCGGGTTATTGATCCGGTAGCCGCCTTTCACCTAACTAGTGGTATTTGGTTCTCACTTCTAACCGCTAGTGTTTGGTACTCTACTTACCTTCTTTCTCGTAGAGACGAAGCTCAGCCTTTGGCATTTATTTTCGGAGGCGAAGCTGCTCGAAAGGACTACGGTCGTATGGTGGCCGATATTGCAACCCTACTTTTAGTAGGTACTTACGGCTTAGTGTTGGTTTTACATGAAGTCACACCTCAAACCACCCTATTGGCGCTTGCTGGAGTTCTTTCTTTTGGTGTTATTTTAGGTTTAGAAAATTGTATTCTTGGTTCCGTTATTACGGGACTAGCCTGCGGTGCTGCGGTGATGACCTCTTCTATCGGTACCGGTATTTGGTTCACGCTCGCTGCTTGGGTTGCCATTTTCTTTACACCCAATTACACCAGTCGCTCTAGACGAGCTTTCATTTCTATTACCGTTGCTATTATCTCGGCTTTGGTTTGGCCTTTACTTGCTTTCATTTTATATCCAACGCAAGCTACGCAATGGTTTTCACAATTCGTGTCTGCAAGTATCAGTGACTTTACCTATCTACCTCTTTCAGACTACGTTTGGCTAGCTAAGAATTTTGCCTGGGCAACCTTACCAGCTTGGCCATTTGCTATTTATGCGGTTTATGCTTGGCGCCGTAATATCCGTTCTGCACACTTAGCAGTTCCTTGTGCCATCATTTCAATTGCCTTCATTTCGATTCTATTTACTGGAGTTGATGCACGTAGCACCATGTTGTGCGTGATGCCTTCTATGGTAATGTTAGCTGCTTTCGGCATTGTGAGTATTAAGCGCAGTAAAGAAAACGTATTGGATCTCTTTAGTGGCATTGTATTTACACTAGGCCTTATCGCTATGTGGGCCTATTTCTTCGCTTGGTATACAGGTGCTCCAACCAAGATGGCTTTCTCGATAACACGTTTGGCCCCTGAAGTCCCACAAGCATTGTCTGTCTCGATTATCGGCGCTCTTCTATTTAGTCTTTTGTGGATATACCTACTAGTTTGGCGCTTCTTTAGGCACCCGGTTTTCCTTTGGAGAGGGGCGTGGATTGCGGCCTGTGGGGTTACTGCTTCATGGGTGGTTGCTATTTCACTATTCGGTCCATTAATTAATGGTGCCCGTTCCATGAATTACACTCAGAATGCGTTTACCCACGCACTAGAAGAAATTCAAACACATAACGGTTGTATCTCTGGAGATCAATTGAGTTTGTCGGATCGAGCCGCCTTTAACTACCACGTTGGTATTCACTTTGCTCCATTAGGAGATAAAGTCTGTCGCTATGAACTCGTTGTCTCTTCACACAATAAACATAGTGTGCATGAAGATCATCACTACACCTTAGCTAGCGTGTTAGGTAGACCTCGAAGTGGGATTATTTACCGCTTGCGTCTCAAACAAGATTAAGTACCATTAAGTTACAGTACTTCTTGATTGAAAGAACAGTCTTTACAATAAGAGCTGTCTGTGTAGTTTTGTTTGCAGTTTTTCGTAAGACCTATGACCACCGAATTTCATCATCGACTAACCCCTCCTAGTACCAGTTACTGGGCCATTATCAAGTTATCGTTGCCAATTTGGGTGTCTAACTTAGCTATTGTGGGTGGTGGAACTATTGATACCCTCATGGCGGGTCGCCTTGGTGCTAATGAATTAGCCGGTGTTGCTATTGGCATGGCTGTGACCGTGTCTATTTTTATTGCACTAGTTGGCATCATGCAAGGTCTTTCTCCAATCGCCGGGCATCATTACGGCTCAGGAAAGCATGAAAAAATTGGATTTGAACTACATCAAACGCTATACCTCGCGGCTCTGATGTCTGTTATCGGCATCGCTCTGATGTGTTGGACTCCACTCTGGATGACATTAACCAATGCATCTGCAGAGGTTGCAACTGTTGCTTGCCTATATCTGTACTTCAATGCAATTGGTCTTCCAGGAGCAATGGCTGGAAGAGCGTTTATGGCCATGAACGCAGCAGTTTCGCGTCCAAAGATCGCCATGTGGATCGCTCTATTGATGTTGGTTTTAAAAGTCCCGTTTAATTTATTATTTATCTATGGTTGGGGTCCAGTTCCTGGCTTTGGTGGCGCCGGCTGTGCTTTATCTTCATCATTATCCGGTTGGTTAACGTTACTGTGTTATTGGCTAATCTGGCATTACGACTCTTTTTACGCTCGGATGCGGTTGAAGAAATTCTCTCCTCCCAATAAGCGAGCTCTATTTGAACAACTTCGTCTCGGGATCCCCATTGGTCTTTCTGCGTTCTTTGAAGTAACCTCTTTTACCTTCATGACGATTTTTATTTCTCGTCTAGGGGCTACTACGGTTTCAGGTCACCAAATTGTGGCTAACATCACCTCACTTTTCTATATGTTACCACTATCCTATGGGGTAGCTTCCTCCGTTTTAGTTTCCCAATCTATTGGTGCAGGAAATCCGGAATCAGCGAAACAAGCTACGTTAAGAGGCTTAAAACTAGCCGGATTCTGTGCATTGATTGTCAGTGGTGCCCTTTACTTTGGCCGAAATTCAATGATTGCGCTTTATACCAATGAGGAAGCGGTCGCTACCATTGCACTTTCTTTGATTGGTTACGCCGCGTTCTATCACTTCTTTGACGCTTTAAACTGTGTCGGAAGTTTTGCAATGCGTGGCTATCGCATCACCGTTGTTCCCATGATCCTCTATGGTGTACTACTTTGGGGCTTAGGTCTAGGACTTGGTACTTTATTTACCTTTAGTTCCTATTTAACACCAACTCCGATGGGAGCTAGTGGCTATTGGATGGCGATTGGAATCGGTCTAACCTTATCCGGTATTGCCGTTACCATCATGGCGATTTATGTAGCTCGAACCGTAGAGAAAGGACTTAAGCTACGTATCCGATAGATTGGAAAAAAGACTTGTAGACATCGAACGTATATCCTCTTTTTTTCAAAATCTAATCTTTAATCAAACTAACAAACGAAACTTTTCTATTTTTAGTACTGCACCCACCGAAATAAAGCAATTCTAAAAAACACAAACAAAATTGATGTTTCAATGTAAATACTAAATACGACACATACTTACGCAGTAAAAACTAGACTGATTTTGTTGTATTTATATGCAATAAAGAGATCCGGTAACTCTCTACAAGGAGATCGTAAGGATGTATGAAAACCAGAAAAATAAAAAGCAGAAAATGCTTAAAGTAAATATAGGGGGCTATCCCATTTATTACTACCCTATGTCTGAGGAAAGAGCTAATCAAATACGAGAACACGCCAGAAATAATCCTGTAGTTAAGATATGTAGAACCCGCAAGGAACTACATGATTGGATGTTTAGCGTGTTAAAGGAACTAGATTAAGACATAAGCCACTCCTAACAGTGAACTACACCCCGTTTAGTAGACCATCTATTAAACGGGAGTGTTTTATGAGT
>CAZBHT010000032.1:0-12780 GCA_964491655.1 uncultured Burkholderiaceae bacterium | reverse complement strand
GGTCCGATTCCTAACTGCTCACGGTACTTACTGACTGTCCTACGGGCGATAGTAATACCTTGTTGGCTTAGAAGATAAGATATTTTTTCATCAGAAAGCGGTTTATGCGGATTTTCTTGTTCAATAATTTTTCTTAAATGCTCTTTGATCATATGCGGAGAAATACTTTCTCCTTGATGGTTTGAGGATATACCCGCTGAAAAAAAGTGTTTTAATTCAAAAATACCAAAGTGGCACTTCAAATATTTTCCGTTAGTAGCTCGAGAAATCGTAGACTCATGCATTCCTAATACGTCTGCAATGTCTCTTAGTAGTAAGGGTTTCATTGCTGAATCGCCGTGTTCAAAGAATCCCTGTTGTTTCTGAACAATTAACTGAGCAACCGAAAGAAGAGTTCTTTGTCTTTGATCTAAGTTTTTTATGAATTGTCGCGCATCAGATAATTTTGTCAGCCAAATATGATGACTTTCTTCAGTTGAGGATTGATTAATAACCTGGGCATAAAGTTTGTTGACTCTGATATCAGGGAAAACATTTTCGATCAGAATTGCCATCCAATGATTGTTTCTTTTAACAACGTTTATTTCAGGAATGACGGCGACATTTTTATCATTTTGCCAATTAGATAGAGGATGAGGGTCAAGACTCTCGATGATATCTAAAGCGTTTTTTAGTTCATTTTCTGAACAATTCAATGTTTTTCGAAGTAAATTGTAGTTTTTTCGAGAAAGTGCTTCGAATTCTGTCGTCAAAATATATTTTGCTAGATCTAAGGCTTTAGAGTCTGTTTTGTTCTTTTGATTAAAGGTTAGTTGAAGAAGTAACTGTTCTTGTAAATTTCTAGCTCCAACACCTACAGGATCCAAACTTTGGAGAATTAGAAGAGCTTTTTCCCAAACAGAAGTAGGTACTTCTTTGAAAGGAGAGGCTTGTTTTATATCTTCAAGCGAAGAGTCTAGAATGCCATTTTCACTTAATGAACCGATTAACCACTGAATTAAATTTTTTTGATTTTCCTCGATCTGTAGGCACCCGAGTTGTTCATTTAAATAAGTCATTAAAGTGACAGGTGCCTCCTGCCAGTCAAGAGGATCCTTGTCTGATTCTCCAGTGTGGTCCCAAATTAAATTACCGTTCTCTTCTATTGTAGGGTGGTCTTCTAGACACTCACCAGACGAATCTACTAATTCCAGAAGAGGATTTTGTTCAATCTGAGCTGTAATTTCTTGAACTAAATCAAGGGTAGGGAGTTGCAATAAACGAATCGCTTGCTGAAGTTGAGGGGTAAGCGTTAATCGTTGAGAAGTCTTCAACTCCAAGCCAAAGCGCATTATTACATCCTAAAGTGTTCACCTAGATAAATCTTACGCACGGAAGTATCTTCAATGATAGCTTCTGGTTTTCCAGAGGCAAGAACGCGTCCATCGCTAATAATGTAGGCGTGATCACAAATTCCTAACGTCTCACGTACATTATGATCCGTGATAAGCACGCCAATACCTCGTTCCTTTAGGAAATGAACGATACGTTGAATTTCAATGACAGCAATTGGGTCAACACCAGCAAACGGTTCATCGAGAAGAATAAAGAGTGGACGAGCCGCTAATGCACGTGCAATTTCCGTACGCCGACGTTCGCCTCCAGACAAGCTCATAGCTAAGCTCGTTCTAATATGCGTGATTTGAAGTTCTTCAAGAAGACGTTCTAGTTCTTCGTCAATCTGTTTCTTCGCTAAAGAAGAGCCGTCTGGATTGGTTTGAAGTTCTAAAATTGCACGAATATTCTGTTCGACCGTAAGTCGTCGGAAAACACTTGCTTCCTGAGGAAGGTAAGTGACTCCCATTCGAGCGCGTTTGTAAATAGGTAAATGTTGGATCGGAACACTATCAAGGAGAACAGAACCACCATCTGCAGGCACTAGGCCTACAACCATATAGAAGCTGGTTGTTTTTCCTGCCCCATTGGGACCGAGTAACCCTACAACTTCTCCACTTTTAACGGAAAGGGAGACATCTTTTACAACAGTTCGAGAACCGTAAATCTTTTTAAGTCCAATAGCCTCGAGGACATTAGTTTGTTTTTCTTTGTGTGCAGTCTTAATCATTTCTGTTGCACCGAACGTTTAGGCTGTAATGTGACGGCATTGCTTTGCTGATTTCCTTGTGCGTGTTCACTTCTAGGTGCAATAACAGTAGTAACTCTGCCAGAGACTCCCTTAGCCTTATTACCGTCAATTTCTGCAGTTGAGGTGGTTAGGTTGTATGTAATTTTTTCACCTGAGCTCTCATCCATGAGTTTTCCATTTTCATAGCGGGAAACTCGGGCGTTACTAGTTAGGATGAGTTGATTGTTTTTTTCGTTGTAAGTGAGCCTATTACCTTGGCCGTGCATCCATTCCTCAATTCCCGGTTTTTTAGGATCACGACGTTGTTTGAACTTTACTAACTTATCTTTGATTGGAGTCATTACCGCATGTCTATAACCCTGAGGGTCTAAGGATAAGGTAAGCTTGCCTCCATGAATTTCTAATGTACCCTGATGAACGGAGACATTACCTGTATAGATCGCAGTTTGCTTTACCTCATCACCGTCAAATTTATCTGCATAAATCTGAATAGGTTGCTTCGAGTCTGTTGAATCTGCTCGAGCAAAACTGGTTACAAACAAAACAGCCAAACAGGCAAAACCGACAATAACTTTATTCATCTATGCTGTCGCCGAAAACGGTCTAAGGTAAAAATCAACATCACCCGATATAAAGGGGCGATAATTTGTCATTTTAGCAAAACTGCTCTAAATCGGAAGGGGCTTTGCTGTTTGCGCCTACCGTAAAGGAGAGTTCTTTACAGTGTTTGGAAGGATAGTAGTCTGTACCTGTGAACGTAACTTAAACGTACGATCTACGTTGTCGTAATCCATTCCAATTCCCGTTGAGACGTCGTGTCCTCGAGTTATCTTAACGGGTTTGTCCGATTTGTACTCATTGGTATCTGGATACACATCAAGTTGAGACGTTTCGAGCTTACTTTCAGGACGTTTATTCGTTGCGTCCTGGGTCAATACAACATTACCAAGGAAATGTATCACTTGACCACTATCGACCATTTTTGCGTGGTCTGATCGGGCCGTAATTTGAGCCATGTTAGGATTTAAAGAGTAGTAACGAGGGGCGACCGCTTGTGCATGGCCATCTGTGTAATGCATGGTTTGTACAGTAAAGACTTTTGCCTTGGCACTCCCATCCTTATCAAAAAAAGTAACGGTCGTATCCTGAGCAATGAAGTCTGGACTATCCAAGTCAGATAAATGAACGTATAGATCTTTTTTTGCTTGTATGGAATACCAATAGCTAGCTCCAATTAAAATAAGCAACAAGAAAATGGCAATGATTGCAGTCAATCGATCTCGCATCAGATCTCCGTCTTAAATCTTTTTTGAACAACTTGTTCAAATTTACCTTGTTTTTGTAAGATTAATTCGGCTAATTCACGAACAGCACCGCGTCCACCATTGAACTTCGAAACCCATTTTACTTTTTCTAGGACAATAGGTTGAGCATCTTTAGGAGCACAACTTAAACCAACTAAAGGGAACAAACAAAGATCTGGTATGTCGTCTCCCATATAGGCTACGTTCTTTGGATTAACGCCAGCCGTTTCACAAATACGGGCAAATCCTTCACGTTTGTCCTTTTCGCCTTGCATCACAAGTGTGATACCAAGCTCGGCCGTGCGTTCTCTAACAATTGCTGAGGTTCTACCTGTACAGATGGCCACTTGAATTCCAGCATCTTGAAGGAATTTTATGCCGAGACCATCTCGTACGTAAAAGCCTTTAAATAACTCTCCATTCCCACTTGTATAGATAGAACCGTCAGTAAGGACACCGTCAACGTCTAAGACAACGAGTTTGATATCTTTAAGAATGGAATCTGTGTTCATTAGATCACCTTTGCTGTCATGAGATCATGTATGTGTAGAGCACCAATTAAATGACGATCTCGGTCGATTACAAGAAGTTGGTTACGTAATGTTTGTTCCAGAGTTTTAGCCGCTTCGATTGCCAACGCAGAGGCCGTTGTCGTAGTGGGATTTTTAGTCATGACATCAGCAATACTGATTTGTCGAATATCTCCGACCTTTTCAATTAATCGACGTAAATCACCTTCTGTAAAAATACCGACAACACAGTTTTCATTGTCAACGATGGCCGTCATGCCAATTTTCTTTGCGGTAATTTCTTTTACTGCATCAAGCACGGAAGCGGTAACCGGGATAGAAGGTAATTTCTCATCCTTACGCATAACATCTTCAACTCGAGTTAGAAGACGTCGTCCTAAAGCACCACCAGGATGAGAGCGAGCAAAGTCGTCAGGTCCAAATCCTTTAGCGTCTAAACACGCTACCGCCAATGCATCCCCAATCGCTAGTGTTGCGGTAGTTGAAGAGGTTGGTGCAAGATTTAACGGGCAGGCCTCACGTTCAATATGAACATTAAGGTTTACCGTAACATGATCAGCGAGAGGATTATGATCAGAACCTGTAATTGAAATTACGGAAGCACCTTCACGAATAACGGATGGAATAATGGTGAGTAGTTCCGAAGAAGAACCAGAATAAGAAATCGCAATAACCACATCATCAGGGGTGATCATGCCTAAGTCGCCATGAGCCGCTTCCGCTGCGTGCACAAAAAAAGCCGGAGATCCTGTTGAGGCTAACGTCGCTGCAATCTTTCTAGCAATGTGACCACTTTTACCAACACCGCTTACGACAATTCGTCCTTTACAACCGAGCAGAAGTTTGACTGCTTTAACGAATGGAGTACTTAACGTTTCTGCAAGGTTGGCAACAGCAGAAGCTTCTGCTAAAAGTACTTCTTTTCCAAGTTGGAGAATCCCTTCTTCAGTAGAGATACAGTCTTTCATGGTATTCGATTTTTAATGATTTAAAATTTTTGCAAGGAATTTCTGAGCACGTTCACTACGAGGTTTTCCAAAGAAATCTTCAGTAGGTGCTTCTTCAACAATCTCCCCAGCATCCATGAAAATAATACGATCTGCAACTTTCTTTGCAAATCCCATTTCATGGGTAACGACCATCATAGTCATTCCTTCGCTGGCGAGTTCCGTCATAACATCAAGGACTTCTTTGATCATTTCTGGGTCAAGAGCAGATGTTGGTTCATCAAACAACATACAGATTGGATCCATTGCTAGTGCTCGAGCAATAGCAACGCGTTGCTGTTGACCTCCGGATAATTGGCCCGGAAATTTATTTGCATGCTTTAAGAGTCCAACTCGATCCAATAATGCTAATCCACGTTTGGTTGCTTCTGAACGTGATCGTTTCAGAACTTTCATTTGAGCCAGAATTAGATTATCAGTAATCGTCAGATGAGGGAAAAGCTCAAAGTGTTGAAAAACCATACCAACATGAGCCCGTAACTTGGTTAAATTGGTTGATGGCGATCCAACATCAACATTATTGATAATAATTTGTCCTTGCTGGAAAGGTTCGAGTGCGTTAACTGTTTTGATTAGAGTTGATTTTCCGGAGCCCGATGGACCACAAACAACAACGACTTCGCCCTTTTCGACAGAGGTTGAGCAATTTCTTAATACTTGGAAGTCGCCATACCACTTACTGACATTTTTTATTTCGATCATTGCCATTTAATTACGAGGTCCTCAATTCGCTCTAGATGCAGTTCAACTTGATTTTAAAGGTAATTTCTAAGTATACCGTTGTCTATAGTTTATAGACTTTAATTTAAGCAAAAATTTCAAATTTGTTGCAAAACTCGGGCTTTGTTCAATGATTTCATCTCGTTGATCACAGTAAAATCCCCTAATTATTTAAATAAATCTTTTCGAGTCGTAAAAAACGAACGATTAGGTTGATGAAATGGATCAAATAATGAGTAATGAAGTTGAAAAATTACCCGAGGAACAGCCTGCCTTACGGGTTATGCCAATGCCACCTGATACGAATCAATATGGGGATGTATTTGGTGGTTGGATCATGAGCCAAGTTGACTTGGCTGGAGCCAGCGCCGCAGCTCGTCGCGCACTTTGCCGAACGGTTACGGTTGCTGTAACCAGTTTTGTGTTTAAAGAACCCGTTTGGGTTGGTGATGTGGTTTCGTTTTTTGCCCGTGTCATTAAAGTAGGAACGACTTCAATTACCGTGGATGTGGAAGTTTTTGCGGAAAGGCTCCACAAAGACAATCACAAAATTGTAAAGGTGACAGAGGCGCAATTAGTGTACGTTGCGATTGGAGAGGATGGCAGACCACAGCCGGTTGATCGGCAACTCTAGACACGGTCTGTGTCTGCCTAAAATTAGACTAACGTTCGAAGTTTGGTTGACGATTTTCCATAAAAGCGGCTAAAGCTTCTTGGTTTTCTTTCGCTCCCAACATGTTTGGGAAGATAGCTTCTTCTTGTTCAACTGCATCTTGGATGCCGTAAAAATAAGCATTTTTTAAAAGTTGTTTTGTTTCTTTTAAAGCAATTGGGGGCATACATGCGAGACGAACTGCGCTAGCTGTTGCCTGTCCTAGTACTTTATCGTCCGGTAAAACGTGATTGACGATACCTAATTCAACGGCTTCAGAAGGAGAAATTGGCTCGGAGAGTAAGATTTTCTGAGCCGCTAACTTATACCCGCCGTTCTTGACAGCCAATGAGCTTACGCCATATCGAGGTGTCAATCCTAAAGCTAACGAAGGAAGAGAAAACAGAGCGTGTTCACCACAATAAACAATATCGCAGTGATAAAGTAAAGCAACGCCTTGAGCCACAGCTGGTCCATTTACCGCAACCACAATAGGTTTTTGAGTCGTATCGATTTGTTCGATCAACGCATCAAAAGCCGAAATAACAGTTTGTGGTGTAGAGTGCATTTCGTCGATGTCTAAGCCGGGACAAAAAACGTTTGTAAGACCGCATAGAACAATGGCACCGACGTTCTTGTCTTCATCAGCTTGTTTGAGTTGTGCGCATAACTCAATGCAATGTTGACTGTCTAAAGAATTTCTTTTTTCGGGACGATCCAAAAGAATTTGAAAAACGCCCTTATCAAGGCTTGTGGTAATGGCCATTTAGATTTCCTGTAAGAACATTAATTTAAGAAGACTAATTTAGTGGTAATGTGAATAAAGTTACCCGGCTATCGTTTTCATCTTGTGATGCATTGTAGCCACGTTTTTTCATCATCTTACTCATATGGATATTTTCATTCAAAACATATCCTACAAGATAATCTAGACCACGTCTTTTAGCTTCATTTTCTAACGCATTCATTAAGGGTACGGAAAGCCCTTGCGCTTGGTATTGATCAGCGATTGAAATACCAAACTCTGCACCTCGGTTGTTAGGTAAAACAGAAAAAGTGGCCTCCGCTATGATTTGAGAAGACTGATTTTCAGCATCATTAATCATGAGTATTGTGTATTGTCGGTCTAAATCACAAAAGACTGCAGATTTCGCTAAAGACTCTAAGTTATTAGTTGTAGTATGAAAACGTAAATGTAATGTTTGGTCAGACAGCGAACCTAAATAGCGAATAAACGCCGAGTAATCTCCTGGTTGGGGTACGCGTAGTTGTACGGTACCACAACGAGTTTGAATCACTTGTGGTTGACTCATAAGTCGATTCGGGAAGAGTAGATGTGAACTATCAATCTGAGGTGTGATCTCTAATGAACCAATGGTGGCATGTGCATCTAAAACGATAGAGTCATCGGAGCCACATAAAAGAGGATCAATCTCCAAAGATTTTAAGGCAGGTATCTCTACTGGTAGTTCTGAAATAAGTTGTATCTGTCGGCACAAATTAGCGATATTAATAGATGGTAGTCCTTTGTATTTATTTAAAAGAACCTGAATTTGAGGCTTATTTAATAGTTCATGAATATCTTCGGAATTCAAAGGGATAAGTGAAAAGTACTCTGTTCCTAATGCTTTTCCGTAAAAACCACCCAATCCAATGTAGAAGATTGGACCGAATTGTTGCGTAGATCGAAAACCTAATCGTAATTCACGTTTATGATCAGAAGAAATCATTTTCTGAACTTCAACGGCAAAGTCATCCTTGCTAATTAATAGGTTTTCAGCTCTGAGTCTCATATTTTCCCAGGCTTCTCTTAATTCCTCGTCATTACGTATACCGAGCAATACACCTCCAAAGTCACTTTTTGACAGAACTCCGGATACACTTATTTTCATAGCAAGGGGGTAACCAAGTGCCTTAGCCGCTTGTATCAACTCTCCGAAGGATCCAGCATACAGAGAAGCCGTTGTATTAAATCCAAGACTTGCAAGAAGACGTTTTGTTTCAGATTCGTATAAAAGGTTTCTATTTTCTTTCCGAGCTCGAGTAATGATTTTTCTCGCATCATCGTAAAGACAAGAGCGGATAATAGGAAGTGTTTCTGCTGATTTTTTTTTGTAACTACGGAATGTGTTAAAGATTTTCATTAGTTTTAATACATGAGTAGCTACTTGTGTATTGTCAAAAGCTGGAATTGCCTTTTTTCGAAGGAAGGTAATTGCGTCTTTGGATTCTTGTCCTCCAACAAAGCACGAAATAACTGTTTTGGGTGATTTCGTGACAACAGGAAGAATGGCTTTAGCAATCGAAAGAGAATTTTGAATTGGATTAGAGGCAATCGCTAACAGTACTGCGGAACAGTTTGGACTCGCTAAAACATGATTAAGTAAATCAGCAATTTTCTTTGGTGCCATCGATAAGCCGACATTGATTGGATTTACATAAGGAAACGCAATTCCATATTGTTCGTTTAAGGTTTTTGCAAATTGACTATCTGCTGTCAAAAACTGTAAATCAACTTTCGATGCATTATCCGCTACCAGAGTATCGAGTCCTTTACTGTTGACAATCCCCATGAATTCGCCTTCTGTTAAGTGACGGCGATAGATAAAGGCATCAAGCATCTCACTTAATTGCGCTAGAGAGTCAACCAGTAGAGCTCCAGCCTTTTTAAAGGCAAGTTCCATCGTAGTGAATTCACTATGGTAGATACCATTGTTGTTAATTACAATGTCGGACGAACTTTTTGTTCTTCCGCCTTTCAAAATTAAGACGGGTTTGTTTCTTGATGCTCGTTTAATCGCTGAAAATAATTTTCTTGGTTGTTTTAGACTTTCTAGATACAGAACAATACATTCTGTCCTATTGTCGTAAGTTAGGTAGTCGATATAATCTGCGACCCCTAAACCAATTTCGAAACCTGGATCTACGATAGAGGAAAAACCTCCACTCGTCGTTGCAATGAAATCAATAATAGCGTTCGTCAATCCTGGTGATTGGCTAACTAGACCAATAGACCCAGCCGGAGGTAAATAGTCTAGGTAGGAGGCGTTAAATCGATTCGGTGTATTGATAATGCCTAGTGATTGAGGACCAGCAATTAAGATACCTAGATTAGAGACTTCCTGAATTTTCTTTTGAATTGCAACAGTAAGACTGTCTCTTGAGTGTCCACCACACAGCAAGATAGCTTTGATGTGTTTATGAACACAATCATTTAAAACCTTTAAATAACTACTAGGAGGGGATACGACTACCGCCAAATCTATGCTGTCCTTGATTTCTTTTAAAGAAGGAAAACAAGTCCTATCTGAGATTTTTTTATATTTAGGATTGACTGGATAAATAACACCTTGAAAATCAGCTTCATAGAGATGATTCCATATGAAAGTTCCTACGCTTTCAGGGCGTTTACTGGCCCCTACAACAGCAATGCTTTTAGGGCTAATTAACGGACAAAGATAATGGCTGAAGTCCATAGTGATTCCAGTGCATAGAGTGATGTTCTTACACTATAGCAAACCATAAGATAAGAAGAAGTTTTTTATATTCTTACCGACTTTATAAATATTGATGAAGTTAATAGAATTGAAAATATCTGCAAACACTATTAATTCTGTTTACCCTAACTTATAAAAAGGTGAACGATTCAAAATTTAGAAATCATCGTAGTATATTTTGCAGTGAACTTATTGATTTATCAGTGGTTTTAATAAGATATAAGTAAAACTACCGTAGGTAGTGAATAATGAGACAGTGATGAAACAAACGTGTCAAATATGGAAAAAACCTGATGGAACTCCTGTTTCTTGCACAGAAAAAATTATGGTTTTGAATGAAAATTATCAAGAGATTCGGGAATTGTTACAAGAAGCTTTTGATGATGCGATTTTGATGGGATGTTCAAAAGCACAGGTAAGAGAAATTTATGCAGATTTAGTTAATTCAATTGAGTTTACTTACTCAGAACAAACCACAAAAGGCGAAAAAAAATGAAAATAAAGTCGTTTTTAGGAGTTATTTTAGTCACCCTTTTGACTGCATGTGCACACCCAGATTTGATCAAATTAGAGGATCGTTACAGTGATGTCGTACAACAATTGGGTAAACCCGATTCTGAAATCGTGTTGCAGGATGGAAGTCGTCGTCTTGTTTATTCTCAACAGCCAATGGGGCAACAAGTATACGAGCTGATTTTCGATAAAGATGGCAAGATGATTTTTAAAGACAACATTCTGCAAGAAAAGTACTTTGATCGTATTAAACCTAAAATTCAAACGAGTGAAGATATTCTTCTAATGTTTGGTAAACCTTGTGAAAAGTGGACGTATAAAAATTTGGGAGAGCATACGTTCATGTATCGCTATCAGGATATAGCCGGTTTTCCGATGGCCTTGTGGGTTGATTTTGATTTAGAAAGAGATGAGGTTTTACGGTACGTATTGAGTATTGATCCCTGGTCTCAACGAGATTCTGATTGGGAATTTTAGAAAAATAAAAAACGATCAAAAGACAAAGTTATATTGAAAATACAAATTGCTTTAGATCGTTTTTTTGTGAGTATTGATCCTCAGTTGAGGATCAATACAAGTTGTTTAGTGTTTGATTTCGTTACGTAAACGGATATGAAGTTCACGTAATTGCTTTTCATCAACAGGAGACGGAGCTTGTGTTAACAAGCACTGTGCTCTTTGTGTCTTCGGGAATGCAATAACGTCACGAATGGAGTTGGCTCCAGTCATAATGGTAACGATACGATCCAAACCGAATGCCAGACCACCATGAGGAGGTGCGCCAAACTGCAAGGAATCTAACAAGAATCCAAATTTTTGGTTAGCTTCTTCAGGAGTAATCTTCAATGCAGAGAAGACCTTGCTCTGAACTGTGGAATCGTGGATACGGACAGAACCGCCACCAATTTCCCAACCGTTAAGAACCATGTCATAAGCTTTTGCGAAGCAATTTTCTGGATCTGTAGCTAACTTGTCTTCATCGCCATCCTTAGGACTTGTGAATGGGTGGTGGCAAGCAACCCAGCGATCTTCTTCGTCGTCATATTCGAACATTGGGAAGTCAACAACCCAAAGAACTTTCCAGCCTTCTTCGAATAAACCGTGAGATTTACCAAATTCACTGTGACCGATCTTTACACGAAGAGCGCCAAGTGCATCAAAGACAATTTTCTTACGATCAGCACCGAAGAAAATAACGTCACCGTTTTCAGCACCTGTCTTTTCTAACAACTGAGCAAGAACATCATCGCTTAAGTTTTTAACGATAGGACTCTGTAAACCGTCGCGACCATTTTCCTTAGCATTAACCTTGATGTATGCCAAGCCTTTAGCACCGTAAATCTTTACGAAATCGGTGTAAGAGTCGATTTCACTACGTGGCATTTCTGCGCCGTGTGGAACGCGAAGAGCGAAAACGCGACCATCAGACAGTTCTGTTGCTGACTTAAATACCTTGAAGTCAACATTACGCATCATATCGGTTACGTTGGTTAATTCAAGCTTGACACGAAGGTCTGGTTTATCGGAACCATAACGATTCATTGCTTCAGTCCATGTCATAACTGGATATGGATTTGGCAATTCAACATTGATCGTTTCTTTGAATACGTAACGAACGAGATCTTCCATGAGGGCACGAATTTCTTCCTCATTCAAGAAGCTGGTTTCGATATCAACTTGAGTAAATTCAGGCTGTCTGTCAGCGCGTAAATCTTCATCTCGGAAACACTTCACGATCTGATAGTAGCGGTCAAAGCCTGCACACATTAAAAGCTGTTTGAAAAGCTGTGGTGACTGTGGCAAAGCATAGAAGTTACCGTCATGAACGCGAGAAGGAACCAAGTAGTCACGAGCACCTTCTGGCGTGCTCTTAGTCAACATAGGGGTTTCAATATCGATGAAGCCCTTAGAGTCTAAGTGACGACGGAAAGCCATTGTAGTCTTGTAGCGTAATTTCAAATTACGTTGCATCTGTAAACGACGTAAATCGAGAACACGATAGGTTAAACGAGTCGTTTCAGATAAGTTTTCATCATCGAGTTGGAATGGTGGAGTAGCAGAAGGATTTAAAATCTTCAATTCTTGAGCTAAAACTTCAATACCACCACTAATGAGTTCATCGTTACGAGTTCCTTCAGGGCGGGCGCGAACTAATCCTTTCACTTCCAGAACATATTCATTACGTGCCTTATCTGCAGTAGCAAAAACATCTGGGCGATCTGGGTCGCAAACAATCTGAACAAGACCTTCACGATCACGCAAGTCGATAAAAATAACGCCGCCATGGTCACGACGACGGTGAACCCAGCCAAAGAGGGTGACGGTTTGACCAATATAGCTGTCATCAATCAAACCTGCATATTGAGTACGCATCGATAGCTCCACGAAAATGTGATGCCGATATCCGGTATCACAAAATTAAGTACAACAGA
>CAZBHT010000031.1:0-12998 GCA_964491655.1 uncultured Burkholderiaceae bacterium | reverse complement strand
ATTCGAATATTACACACCTATTTCTTAACTGTCAAGCTGTACAACAAAAAAAAATTAAAAAAGGGAATTCTTTTTTCCAGAATCCCCTTTCTTTTTTGATAGTAAATCTAATTATTTTTTAGGTTCTTTATCAAAGTACGGCGCCGCAGCTCTTAGATAAACAACCATGGAATACAGTGTAAGAAGCGCAGCGACATAAATCAGTACCGAGCCAATAAACTGAATATCCAACCCAAAAATCGATTCGTAATACAACAACATAGGAATAGCGCTCATTTGAGCAATCGTCTTGATCTTTCCAATCCAGTTTACTTTTACTCGACCAGACTCACCAATTTTTGCCATCCATTCTCTAAGAGCTGTAACCGTAATTTCTCGTCCAATAATGATTAAAGCTACAAACATATCCACACGGCCAAAAGCCAAAAGGACAATCAACGCAGCACTAACCATCAATTTATCTGCAACCGGATCTAAAAAGGCACCTAATGCAGTACCCATGCCAAATCGTCTCGCAATAAAACCATCGAGGGCATCGGTAACCGCAGCAACTACGAAGAACAAACAACCTAAACTATTTTGTGTTTGTCGGTTCATAACCGATTCCGGCAACATAAACACGCCAACAATCAACGGAATCAAAGCAATACGTCCCCATGTAAGCCACATAGGGAGATTAAATGAAAGTTTTTTTCTTTTTTGTGAACTACTATCCATAAACCTATCTCTTGGACGTCACTAATAAATCCATCTCATATTTATATTTTAAACACTAATCACACGCCCTTTGAACATCTGTCTCTCATTACTTTTGACCATGAAGCTGTAAGTAAATACTCTCTGCAGTCTTTTTTGAAATTCCCGGCACGGAGGCAATATCTTCGATTGAGGCATTTGATAAAGATTTCAAACTACCAAACTTTGCCAATATTTTTTGTCTTCTTTTTGGACCAATACCTTCCAAATCCTCTATCCGAGAATAGTTTTTAGCTTTTGCTCGCTTAGCTCTCATACCTGTTATAGCAAAACGATGAGCTTCATCGCGGATTTGAGCTATCAGCATCAACGCTGCGGATTCCTTTCCTAAATAAAGAGTCGTTTTTTCTGGATCAGAAAAAATTAACTGCTCCAATCCAACCTTTCTTCCCTCTCCTTTTGCTACACCAATAATGACAGAGGTATCTAGACCCAACTCATTAAATACGTCTGTAGCAACACGAACCTGTCCTCGTCCTCCGTCAACTAAAACAATAGTTGGTAATTGAGCCTCTCCTTTTACAACTTTCTGATAGTGACGTGACAAAACCTGTCTCATTGCAGAATAATCATCACCTGGAGTTACTCCCGTGATATTGAATCGACGATATCGACTCGTATCCATACGGTTTTGATTAAAGACTACGCAAGAAGCCTGGGTTGCTTCACCGGAAGTGTGGCTAATATCAAAGCATTCTATAGTTAATAAGTTGTATTCCTCTGGTAAAAGCGGTAACTGTAAAACTTTAACTAATTCACTAATTCTATGAACTTGATTTGTTTTCTCATTAATTTTTCTTACAAGAGCAATTTGAGCGTTTTTCTTTGCAAGATCTAACCAGACACGTCGTTCATTAATTGGTCGGTGAACCAGATTAATTTTCTTTCCTGCGTACACCGTCAGTAACTCTTCTGTAGCATCCAGATTCTCTTCAACATTAGTCACAATAACTTGAGGTATTTCAAAGTCTGCATAATGCTGATTAACAAATGCTTCTAGAATTTCTACATCCGTAGGTGCTTCATCATGTTTACCAAAATTTGGGAATTGAGCGTGATCTCCTAAATGCCGACCACCACGCACCATAGCTAAATTGACACAGATCTCACCGTCAAGACGTTCTATTGCAATGATATCCACATCAATATCTGAAGTAGATTCCATATGCTGGGAGTGTGTAATATCAGAAATAGCGGATAGTTGATCACGGATCACTGCTGCCTTTTCAAACTCGAGGTTTTCTGCGTAGCTCAGCATTTTTTCATGTAAGTCTTTTTGAATTACAGAAGATCCACCCTTTAGAAATTGATAGGCTCTTTCAATGTTAATGCGATATTGTTCTTCCGTAATATGCTGGCAACATGGACCACTACATCTTCCAATTTGATACAAGAGACAGGGTCGAGTACGGCTTTTGAATACCGAATTTTCACAAGTCCGTAATCGAAACACTTTCTGTAGTACGTTAATCGTATCTTTTACCGCATTTGCATTTGGGTAAGGACCAAAATAGGAATTCCTTTTATCTACCGCACCTCGATAATATGAAATCCTAGGAAAAGATTCAGTTGATAGCTTTAAATAGGGATAGCTTTTATCATCACGAAAAACAATATTAAAACGAGGATTTTGGGTTTTAATAAGATTACTTTCCAGAATAAGAGCTTCAGCTTCACTATTGACTACAGTAATTTCCGCATACGCAATCATTCCCACCATGAGTCGGGTTCTAGGGGCTAAGTTTTTTTGAAAGTAACTTAGAACACGACGCTTCAGATTTCTCGCTTTACCGACATAAAGCAATTGTCCTTCATTATTAAAGTATCGATAGACTCCTGGCAAATTTGGAAGATTTCTTAGAAAAGAGTCTAGATCAAACTGTTTGGACTCTTCAGCCTTAATAGTTGTTTTGACTAATTCTTTCAACTTACAATTCTCCACACTGTTTCGGAAGATACCACAACGAGTTTTACTTAGAAGCGTTTAAGATGGCATATTTAGTTAAATCAACAGAATCAAAGCAAACTTTTGATTGCGACATTTTCTGTGAGGTTATCGACAATTATGGCGATGCCGGCGTTTGTTGGCGACTTGCGAGAACCTTATTTACAGAAAAACAATGGCAGGTAAGGCTCTTTGTATCTGATTTAACCACTCTAGCAACTATTGTTCCTGAAGTTTCTCAAAATCTAATAGAACAAAAAGTCCAAGACATTACCATTTGTCAATGGTCCTTATCAGAACAAATTATGCCGGCTCGACTGGTTCTAGAAACCTTTGCCTGTCGATTACCGAATGTCTATGAACAAAAATTGGCATCACTAAAGCCACAACCAATTTGGATTAACTTAGATTACCTTTCAGCAGAAGATTGGGTCGAAGAGTGGCACCAATTACCGTCTCCTCATCCAACACTACCGATCAATAAATACTATTTTTATCCAGGTTTTAGTAATAAAACAGGAGGCCTTATTTTTGAAAAGGATTTATTAAAAAAAGAACAAGCTTTTGAAAAAAACAAAATTAATTTTTTAAAAGAATTAGGTGCTTCTGCCGATCCATACTCTTTATTTGTTTTTTGTTATCCCGGTAAATGGCTCCAACTTTTAGCAGAAGCTTTACTTAAAGACGATAGGCCTATTCAACTTCTTTTAGCACCAGGAAAAGCAAGAGAAGAATTAATTGCAATTCTTAATAAACACTCTCATAAAAATATTACGCTCATCAATTTGCCTTTTTTTGATCAAAAAGATTTTGAAAAGATACTATGGAGTGCCGATTCACTTATTGTTCGGGGTGAAGACTCATTTGTACGGGCTCAAATGGTCGCACGGCCCTTCTTATGGAATATTTACCCTATTGAAGATGGCGCACACATAGAAAAGCTTGAAGCCTTTGCAAATAAAATTAGAAGCCACCTAAAGCCAAATGATGAAATTTGGCACGATATCAATTTAGCCTGGAATACAGCAGACTCTAAATTCATTGAACTTTGGCCTAAATGGCGAGATCTCACAGAGATCACCCATAAGAAAATGAAAGATTGGCGTGATTTTTTACTTTCAAATGGATCTCTTATCGATCATTTATGCAAATTTGCTAAAGAAAGGCTAAAATGATGAGATTGTTTACTTTGTTATATTTATTCTGTTTATCAGAATATCACTTGTCAATTTAATTCAGAGATTTTATGAAAACAGCACAAGAACTTCGATCCGGAAATGTTGTTATGATCAACGGCCAGCCTATGGTTGTTCTCAAGGCCGAATACAGCAAGGGTGGCCGTGGCGCATCCACAGTTAAACTCAAGATGAAGAACCTTCTCAGCAACGCTGGTACAGAAACGGTTTACCGTGCTGACGACCGCTTTGAAGACATCATTCTTGAACACAAAGAAGTTACTTATTCTTACTTCGGCGATCCATACTATGTATGGATGGATGAAGAATACAACCAGTATGAAGTTGAAACAGAAGTTATGGAAGACTGCTTGAAGTACCTCGAAGACGGTATGGCTGCAGAAGTTGTTTTCTATAACGGTCGTGCAATTTCTATCGAGTTGCCTACTATTTTGGTTCGTGAAGTTGTTTACACAGAACCTGCAGTTAAGGGCGACACATCTGGTAAGGTCATGAAGCCTGCTAAATTAGCAACAGGACACGTTATCCAGGTTCCTGCTTTCGTTAATACTGGCGATAAGATTGAAATCGATACAAGAACTGACGAATATCGTTCTCGTGTCATGTAATTTTACTTGTCTTAAGTAAAAAGAAAGGGAGGGTACCATACCCTCCCTTTTAGTTTGAATTGTTTTGTTCGTCCCGTTTGACAAATGACGCATAACCGTTGATTTTGATTTAAGGAATTACAATAATTGACGAACAAATTGATCTTTTATTGGAACTATTATGGATGCATACGCAGCCGGATGGCTCTCTATCCTTCCACCAGTAATTGCAATTTCTCTAGCATTACTGACAAAAGAAGTTTTCTCTTCACTATTGATTGGAGTTTTCTCCGGAACTCTTATTTACTCTATGGGTAAAGGATTAGATGATCCAATCATCCGAACCATTGAGATTGGTTTTAATCTCATGGGTGAAAAAGTAGACTTCAACATTTTATTATTCTGCACTCTACTTGGAGCACTTGTTTACGTCCTCGGAATGTCAGGAGGAACTCGTAAATATGGAGAAATTGCTCGTAAAAAAATTAAGAGTAGAAAATCCTCTATTCTCGCAACATGTGGCTTAAGTTTTGTCATCTTTATTGATGACTATTTCAATTGCTTAACCGTTGGTACCGTTATGCGTCCACTGACGGATTCTTATCGAGTATCTAGAGAAAAGCTCGCTTATATTATTGACTCCACCGCAGCTCCCCTGTGTATTATTGCCCCAATTTCATCCTGGGCCGCGGCCGTTGGCAGTAGTCTTAAATCAACGGGGGCATTTGAAAGTGACTTCTCAGCCTTTATTGCTACGATCCCATACAACTATTACGCCCTCTTTTCTTTACTGCTTGTACTTTATATTTCTTGGACAAATCGAGATTTTGGCCCAATGAAACAGGCAGAAATACAGGCTTTAACACAAAAAGCAGAGGATATATCTTTATCTGACGAAGAAACAGTAAAACATAAACCGAGTACCCTCGGTACCGTTTGGGATATGTTGCTCCCTCTTTTCGCTTTGATCTTCTTTGCGGTTGTTGGTTTCCTTTACGATGGAGGTTATTGGGGTAAAGATCCTCAATATCACGACGTTATATCTGCTTTAGGTAACTGTTCCGCATCTAAGGTATTGATTTGGGCTTCTTTTGGCGCTTTGGTAACCGCCTTTGTCATGTACATTCCGAGAAAAGTCGTGAAGTTTACAGACTTTATGGAAGGCGCTATTGAAGGTATGAAGGTCATGCTTCCTGCCAATATCATTTTGGTTTTAGCATGGACACTTTCTGGAGTTTGTCGTGATTTACTTTTGACACAAAACTTTGTTGAAAGTTTTGTTGCAGGAAGCACGGGACTCGATGTTTTCCTTCCTGTTGTCGTGTTTATCATCGCCGCGTTCTTAAGCTTCTCCACCGGTACCGCTTGGGGAACCTTTGGTATTTTGATTCCAATCGTTGTTCCTGTAGCCCAGTCAATTGATCCTACATTATTAATCGTTTCACTGTCAGCAACGCTTGCGGGTTCCGTTTTTGGAGATCACTGTTCTCCTATTTCCGATACGACGATTCTTTCGAGTGCGGGAAGTAAATGTGTTCATGTTTCTCATGTTGCAACCCAACTTCCATATGCCTGGTTTGTCGCAATATGTTGCTGTGTTGGGTATTTAGTAGCAGGCTTTACTCAAGGTAGTTGGCTTCTCAGCTTCGGAGCTACTGCTTTAGTCTTTGCTTTGACCCTTGCTTTCTTATGGAAAAAATCACTTAACATTAAGCAATATCTATAGTTAGTGATTTTCGATTGCAAAAAATAAACCATTTCTGATTCCTAGATGTAAGTCAAGTTTTCAGAAATGGTTTTGTTTTACCGTCTATTTTCTCGTCTCCACTCCCACGGTGGCATCGGATTATTCTGAGACCATAGTCCTTTGCGTTCTTTACGAGCCATCTCTTCAGCTTCAATGTACTTCTGTCTATCTGAGGGCGCTACATCACGGAAATAACGTTTAAATGCCCAAGCCATACCACGGCGAATTTGCTCAAGATTTAGGTCTTTATTGTCTACTAAAACCTTACCCACAATTCGACCAAAACCGTCTCGACGATCATATACAACAGTCACTTTGTTACCGGCACTATAGATCTGTCTTCTGAGAGACTCGAGGCTTGCTTTTCCATACGATTGTTTAAATTCAGGAGCATCAATCCCTAAGAATCGAACTTTAACCCGTTGGTTTTGAGAATCTATAACGGTAATCGTGTCTCCATCTGAAACTCGTACTACTCGAGCTTCAAACTGAGCCGCTTGAACATTCGCTACAAAAGCTAGAAGAAAAATAAGAACCTTAAAAAATTTCATTCTTTTCCCCTAATTTCGACGCACTACAAAATGAGTAAATAATTCTTCCATACGGTTTAAAACCATTTTTTCAGGATAATCCATTTTCACTGGTTTTAAGCACAATTCCTTTTCAAGTCCCGGAGGTTGCCGATACAACTGTAGTGCAAAGTTTCTTACACCTTTAAGATACAAATCCTCTGCTAGAGTCTCTAAATCGGTATTGGTTAGGTAATCAGGATGTGCCGTACAACGAGTCTCATAACTCACACCAGACTCTAAAATCAACTCTAAAGAGGCAATGACTTTATGAGTTACATCGTGACAGCGGGTAATTTTTTCGTACAGAATTGAATTTGATAAAGGGGCTTTAATATCTAAACCGACCCAGTCTAAATAAGATAGGCAACTCTTTAGACGATTAGGATAGACTCCACTGGTATGTAAACCGACTTTGTAATTTAAATCTTTAACTCGCTTCATCGCTACTGGCAAAGCGGAGTCTAAACAAGGTTCTCCACCACTAAACACCACAGCGTCAATTAAACCTTGTCTTTTTTGTAGAAAATTTTCGACACCTGCCCAAGGAATAAGCAAGGAGGTGTCTTCTAATGTTCTATGACGTAAATCCTGGTTTTGGCAATACAAACAATTCCAAGGACATCCTTGAATAAAAACCACAGCAGAAATACAACCAGGATAATCAATGGTTGTAAATCTTGTGACCGCTCCAATTCTTAGACTATCAAGCGATGAATCCCGAAGTTCTAAATCCATTTAATGCAACGCTGTCAAAAACAAAAAACAATCGAAGTATTTTATGTTTTTACTGATTTTCGATGGTTTGTTGACGTTCTTTTTCAGCGATTAATTCCGCATCACACAACGGACAGAACTCGTGGTTGCCTACAATATAACCATGCTTTGGACACACAGAGAATGTCGGAGTAATGGTTATGTAAGGCAAACGGAAACGTTCTAGAGCACGTCTAACGATGTCACGACAAAGTTCCGGCGATGAAATCGCTTCATTCATATACAAATGTAAAACCGTTCCACCCGTATATTTTTTTTGCAAATCCTCTTGCATTTCCAGTGCTTCAAACGGATCATCCGTATAGTTCACAGGTAATTGAGAACTATTGGTGTAGTACGGGTGATCAGGTGTTCCGGCCTGAATAATTTGAGGAAAACGCTTTTTATCTTCTTTAGCAAAACGGTATGTCGTTCCTTCCGCAGGCGTTGCTTCAAGGTTGTACATATGACCTGTTTCTTCTTGAAATTGAACCATCCTTTCACGAATGTGGTCCAACATTTTTGATGCGAACTGATGTCCCCAGTCATCCGTAATATCGTGTTCATCTTGTGTGAAATTACGAATCATTTCGTTAATGCCATTGACACCAATCGTCGAGAAATGATTACGTAAGGTACCTAAATATCGACGAGTGTATGGGAACAGTCCCTGATCCATATGACGTTGGATCACTTTACGCTTAATTTCAAGGCTATTCTTCGCTAATAACAGAAGATCATCTAAACGATCAAAAAGTCCCTTTTCATTTTTCGCAAATATATAACCTAAACGCGCACAGTTGATCGTGACCACCCCCAGAGATCCAGTTTGCTCGGCAGAACCGAATAACCCATTACCTCGCTTGAGTAACTCACGCAAGTCCAGTTGCAATCGGCAACACATGGAACGAATCATGTTCGGTTTTAATTCCGAATTGATAAAGTTCTGGAAATATGGCAGACCATAACGAGCGGTCATTGTAAAAAGAAGTCTTGCGTTTTCTCCTTCCCAATCGAAATCAGGGGTCATGTTATAAGTTGGAATTGGGAATGTAAATACTCTTCCTTTTGCATCACCCTTGAGCATCACTTCGATATATGCTCGGTTGATCATATCCATCTCTTTTTGCAACTCACCATAAGTGAAATCAACTTCTTGACCACCAACAATAGGATGTTGACTGCGGAGATCTTCTGGACAAACCCAATCAAAAGTTAGATTCGTAAATGGAGTCTGAGTACCCCAACGACTTGGAACATTAAGGTTATAAATAAGTTCTTGAATGCACTGATACACCTCCTCATACTTGAGGTTATCAAGACGAACGTACGGAGCCAAGTAAGTATCAAAGGAACTAAAAGCTTGAGCTCCAGCCCACTCGTTTTGCATCGTGCCTAAAAAGTTCACAATTTGACCGATTGCACTACTAAGATGTTTAGGTGCTCCTGCTTCTACCTTACCCGGAACACCATTTAAACCTTCATTCAAAAGCGTTCTTAAAGACCATCCAGCGCAATAACCAGAAAGCATATCGAGATCATGAATATGCAAATCAGCATCTCGATGGGCTCGACCAATTTCTGCTGGATATACGTAAGACAACCAATAATTGGCTACCACTTTTCCAGATACATTCAGAATGAGGCCACCTAAAGAATAACCTTGGTTCGCATTTGCATTAACTCGCCAATCGAGCTGTTGCAAATACTCATTCATTGAACTTTCAACATCGATCAAAGTGTGTCGTGTATCACGAACTTTAGCTCTTTGTTCACGATAAACAATGTAGGCTCGAAGCGTTTTGAAAAAACCAGCTTTAAAAAGCGTTTTTTCAACAGCATCTTGAATCTGTTCAACGGTAGGAGTAGTTATATTCAACTCACGTAAGCGGTCAATGACATCTTGTTCCGTGAGTTGGTTAGCTAACACGGCATCAAATTCGGCGGTAACCTTACCTGCCTTTTCCAAGGCGGCTGCAATTTTTCGAGAATCAAAAACTACAACACTTCCGTCACGTTTGATAACGTGCAAAGGCAATCTATTTACCGAATTCATTAGCTAGCCCCTCCCTCAAGTACAGTACGAAAATCTTCTGTTTATCAAAAACACAGAAAATTGACCAACTATACCACTAAACTTTGTGTCCATTATTTACACAAACCACCACATTAAGTACCGATTAATCAAGAAGTTGTGGTTTGCATAAATTAGTAAGCTTTCTTTCTGATCAATGAGTTGGCATTAAAACATTGGGATTAACGGTGAAGTAAATCCCCTCATGAATACACAATATCTAGTCTTGAAAAGACATATAGGTGTTTATTCTCGTATCGCATACCAACGAAAAGCAGTATAGCCACAACAAGAGCGTGAATATGTAAAATTACGACTCCTCAGGAATCGATAAAAATGCGTTATACAAATCCAACTACAACAAAAACACCAATCTGCCTTGCCATTTACGGTTGCAGTTCATTAGAAAAAGTATCTGATTTTATTAATAAAAATCAGTCGTATACTGACGCTATTGGCGCTCACTTTACAAGTGGACAGTTAGCGGGGCAGTATGCTTTCGAGCAGGTTAAATTGGATCGTAAGGGATACGATACTCGCAGATTACAAAAATATTTATCTTTTCTTGCTGATTCCGGTGCCCTTTTTTCTAACGACGAAGCCCTAGCTCACGCAGATGAATTGATTAATCAATTCACGGCTGATTTTGGCCACGATGAAGACGGAGATGCGACATTTCGCATAAAAGCTCAAAGTTTCCGATTAAAAAAGTACGATTGCCAAGCACTTTGGGAACGAGTTAGACAAGCTACAGTGGTACTAAGCAATATTTCACGTGAAAATCTACAAGAAGAATTCGAAGAGGAACACGATACTTTTAATGACGAAATCCTTGATTTCCGTCTTTCATTCAAACTGTACGACCCTCAACAAGAAGAATTTGCCACACTATTTCAATATGTCACGATTGATGAAGGACGTATCTCTGTTGAAGATTTTGTAGATTACGACTTTTCTGAATATCCCAACTTCCATGACGAATCTCAAACCATGCAAGTTTTGATTGAAAAAATTGCCACTTCCAATCGAAATGAGTGTGTTTCAACGGTTTATCGTTATGTAGTAGAACAAGGAATTACACTTCCAGGAAGCAAAGCTCCTCTTACATCCGTTTCTGTAGAGGCAGAGCCCTTTTGGTCGTACAATACGACCCAAGTAGCGGTAAAACCATAGGTGATATACAAGGCTTATATCTTTTGTTTTATGAGCCTTTCCTAATGAAGATTAACTTATCGCATGTTTAGTTTTCTCTTTTTGAAAGGATATTTTTGATGTCATCACTGCATAATCATGCTACTAAAGAAGATATTCAAAAACTCAATGTCCTACCGGAACTTATTTCTCACCATTTAGCCAAACGCGGTGATTTGCCTGCGGTCAGTGAATATGTCAGCAAAGAAAGAAAGTGGCATACACTTAGTTTCAAACAACTTCATGAATTAAGTGAACGTTGGGCAAAAGCGTTTATTCATTCTGGTCTTAAAAAAGGTGACCGTGTAGCCATGTTGTTACCTAATTCTATTGGGGCGGTTGCTTTTGACCAAGGATCGTTACAAGCTGGTCTTGTACCAGTTCCTTTACACATCATCGATACTCCTTCAAATTGTGCCTATATTCTGCAAAACAGTGAAGCCAAAGTTTTAGTTACTTTAAACCGTGCTCGCTGGCACTCGATTAGAGATGCCATGTCTGCAGAAGCTTTAACAAATTTGAAGCTGGTGATTTATCTTGAAGATGATAATGAAACGGATCCGAATATTTGTATCCAAAATGTCAATACATGGCTTGATCAAGCGTCAAATAGTTCTGTTCAATTAGAACCACCTACTCCTGAAGATTTAGCCTGCTTGATTTATACGTCTGGTACAACCGGGAAACCCAAAGGCGTTATGTTAACTCACAGAAACGTTATGAGTGATATCCATGCGCTTTTGGATAATATTTGTCCTGACCCAACCGATGTCTGGTTATCCTTTTTACCGCTTTCACATATGTTTGAAAGAACGACCAGTTACTACATTGGTCTAGGTTTAGGTAATCACGTCTATTTCAGCCGAGGTGTTGCACATTTGGTTGAGGAATTACGAACCGTTCAACCGACGATTTTGATGTCTGTTCCTCGTGTTTACGAAAAAATTTACAGCAAAATTCAAGAACAAGTTCGTTCTAAAGGCCCGTTTATTCAGTGGCTTTTTAAAAATGTTGCTGAATGTGGTTTCCGTCGCTTCTGTAAAAACAATCAATTAGCGGTTGAATCCGGTGGTCTTTCTGCGTTGTTTGATCCACTACTGAATTTTGTATACGATCGAAGCATTCGTAAGAAAGTTATGAGTAGCTTTGGTGGAAGACTTCGTATTGCGGTTTCAGGCGGAGCCGCTCTGAACCCAAACACCGCCAAAATGCTCATTGGCTTAGGCCTTGAAATCTATCAAGGCTATGGTATGACCGAGACTTCTCCGATCATCTCAGTAAATAAAATCGGAGCCAATCATCCTGAAACCGTAGGTTTGATCTTGAATAACGTCGAAGTTCGACTCGGAGACATGGACGAACTCTTAGTTCGTGGTCCTCAAGTCATGAAGGGTTATTGGAAGCGTCCAGAAGATACCGATAAAGTTCTTGATTCTGAAGGTTGGTTAGCAACTGGAGACCAAGTTGATATCCTTCCAGGTAACTATTTAAGAATTAAAGGGCGTATTAAAGAAATCATCGTCACTTCTACAGGAGAAAAAATTGCTCCGGTTGACGTGGAACAGGCAATTGAGTGTGATCCGCTATTTTCTCAAGTTATGGTAGTTGGAGAAAATCGCCCCTTTGTCTCTGCAGTCATCTCTTTGAACAAAGAGGAATGGAAAACCCTTGCAAATAGCCTAGCCCTAGATGCTTCTAATCCTGATACTCTTCAGAGTAAAGTTGTTAAAAATGCAATATTGCGTCGAATTAAACGAGCCGCAAAAGATCTGCCTCAGTACGGCGTACCACGAGCGACTCACTTATCTTTAGAGCCTTGGACCATTGAAAATAATTTACTGACTCCAACCTTAAAGTTAAAGCGAAAGAATATTGCGCAACATTATGAACAAGAGATCAATGACTTATATAAGAACTTTGGAAAGTAATAATTATGTCCACTGATATGCCACAGAATAATTTCAAAGTTATTCCAGATTTTCTAAAAAATTCGGTAAAAGAGCATCCGAATGGACATGCTTTTTCTGAGTGGGATGAACACAGTAAAAGCTGGATCGATTACACATGGGAAACATTCAATCAAATAGTTGATACCTGGAGAAAAGCCTTCTGGCATACCGGTCTAAAGAAAGGAGATCGGGTTGCTATTTTGCTACCCAATAGTGTCAACGCCGCTC
>CAZBHT010000030.1:0-13101 GCA_964491655.1 uncultured Burkholderiaceae bacterium | reverse complement strand
TAAAGGACTTATGTTTTAAGAAACTTTTTTATTAAACAGGTATGATGGTATCAATATAAAAGGTTAATTATGTACCCTGATTCCAAAGAAATACCTTCTGTTTCGGTCGTTTGTCGTTTTCTAAATGAAATACTGAATGAAACTTTACAACGCGTTGTGATGCAAGGTGAAATTTCAGAATTTACCCATTACCGTAGTAGTGGCCATTGGTATTTCACAATCAAAGATGATTTAGCCCAAGTCTCTTGCGTTATGTTTGCCCGAGATAATAGTCGGGTAACGTTTACTCCTAAAATTGGCGATCATGTGGCTGTATCGGGGCGTTTTTCCTTTTATGAGAAAGGAGGAAGAATTCAGTGCATCGTTTCTGCTATTAGAAAAGCAGGTGCAGGAATGTTGTATGAACAATTTCTGCGAATTAAGAGAAAGTTGCAAGAAGAGGGACTTTTTCAAGAGTCGATTAAACGCTCAATTCCTCGAGTTCCTAAAACCATTGGGATCGTAACGGGTCTGCAGACCGCAGCCCTGAGAGATGCGTTAATTCGTTTACAGGATCGAGCTCCGTATGCCAATATCATTGTGTATCCAACCGCAGTTCAAGGTTTGGGAGCAGAGTTAGAAATTGCTTCAGCCATCGATAAAGCGAGTCAAAGAGCCGAAACTGATGTGTTGCTTCTTATTCGTGGAGGCGGTTCCATCGAGGATCTTTGGGCTTTTAATGAAGAAATTGTGGCTCGGGCAATTCGCTCAAGTCGTATTCCAGTGATTACAGGGATTGGACATGAATCCGATGTCACGATAGCAGATTTGGTTGCCGATTTAAGAGCTGCGACACCAACGGCCGCAGCCGAAGTCTCAGCGACACACCGTACGGATTTGCTCACAGAGGTTCAAACGCAAATGGTGCTTCTTAAAGAGAGCTTTAGTCGTAGTATGGACAATCGTTCGATTACAAGTGATTTACTTTCTCGAACTTTTGTTTCAGCATCCTCTTTAATCAGTGTTTTTTTGAGTCGTCATGATTATGTGCTCCAAACGCTTCAAAATGAGTTTGTAGAAAATGTTTATCTACAAAGAAATAAACTTCACGGTTTGATGCTTAACCTACAAACAAAGCGTCCGGCTGTATCGTTTGATCAGACCGCTTTGTATACCAATCATTTATCAAAAACAGTATCGTTACTTGTACAAGAATTTGAAAATAGTCTTACTAAAAATACGGTAAAGCTTGAAGCTTTAAATCCTAATGATGTTCTAAAACGAGGCTATACCTGGGTAGAGCACGAGGATCAGGTATTAAGTTCGGTAAACGATCTAAATATTGGTCAACTTATTAAAATTCGCTTTACCGACGGTACGGTAAATGCCCAAATTGACTCGATTTCGAAAGAAATAGATACAAACTGACCGACAATTGGAGTATCGCAAAAGGAGAAAAAAATGGCATTTATCGTAGAAAAACTCCCATACGATTTAAACGCATTGGAGCCCTATGTCAGTCAAAACACATTGTCCTATCACTACGGCAAACACTATCCTACATATTGTTCAGCTTTAAATAAACTCACCGAAAACACAGAATATGCGGATATGCCCTTAGAAGAAGTGATTCAAAATACTCGCCAGGGACCTATTTTTAACAACGCGGCTCAGACCTGGAATCATGCCTTCTTTTGGAAGTGTATGAAACCAAACGGTGGTGGAAAACCAGAAGAGAGTTCAAGTCTAGCTCAAGCAATTGTGGCTCAATTTGGTTCAGTTGACCAATTTCGTCAAGAATTTTTAACAAAGGCGGTTGGTAATTTTGGTTCTGGTTGGACTTGGTTAGTGCGTCAATCTGATGGAACGATCAGTATTGTAAACACCTCTAATGCAGGCAACCCAATGACCGATATGTGTGTTCCGATACTCGTTTGTGACGTTTGGGAACATGCTTATTACCTCGATTATTGCAATGCGAGAGCGAATTTTGTTCAAAATTTCTTAGATTACTTACTGAATTGGGATTTTTCGCAAGCTAATTTCGAACAAGCAGATCGCTAGAGAGTTTTTTGAAAATAGGAATGTGGGTTCCTGGTTTTATGTTTTTTTGAGAAAACCAGCCCGCATTCATTTCAAGCACATATTTAACGGGTAGATGAGCGCAATGTAAATCAAGTGATTCCACCTGCATGTCTTCAACGTTAGTAACAATTCCGTTATCCGCGATGAAAGCTACTGAAAGAGGAATAAGCGTATTTTTCATCCACATGCAGACTAACGTCGGTTGCTGAAAGACAAATAACATTCCACTATTTTTAGGAAGCTCTTTCCGATACATAAGTCCGGTTTTCATTTGTTGCGTAGTCAGTGCAACTTCTACAGAAATAGTTGTGTCAGCTATTGGTAAATTAATAGAAGATAGTTTTTCTGTAGCCCATGACGGAAGTGAAAACAAGAGCGATACAAGAAATATAAATCGATGCATAAAAACAAAGCCCGAGCACATAAAATCTCGGGCTTAAACTAACCTAGCAAATTAGGCTGGGGTAATGTTGTCGGCTTGTTTGCCTTTTTCACCAACTTTCAAGTCGAAGGTAACACGCTGACCTTCTTTGAGGGTCTTGAAACCTTCCATCTTAATAGCGGAGAAATGAGCGAAAAGATCCTCGCCACCGTCATCCGGAGTGATAAAGCCATAGCCTTTTGCGTCATTAAACCATTTAACGGTTCCTGTTGCCATTTTACATCTCCAAAAACTACTTAACGGCGTCGTCCATTACCTCACCCGCCTAAAGCGAAAATACCGGCATATCGCCTCGCCGCTCAGTGAGTAAGACGAGCGACTATCGAAATTGTTACAAGACTTATCATTAATTGTCAATGGAGGTATTCACGCCCCTATTAGATTTTTAAATTTTTTTTGTGATGTCAGATGTCTATCATGATTGATTTTGCGAGATAATTTGGTCTCGCCGTCGTTGTCATCAATGATATCGATGCAATATAAAATATTGTTGCTCTTAAGCGACAAATCAACTAAAAAGGTTATGTGATCGGAATGTCTCAAACTCATGGACAAACGGATGTCTTGACCCGATTTCGAGAATCAGAGGTAAGAAAACCATCAAAATGGAAAGTCATTCTTCTAAACGACAATATCACAACAATGGATTTTGTTGTATCTATTCTTCAAGAAATCTTCGATAAATCCTCTGAAGAAGCAATCAAAATCATGTTTGATATTCATGAGAAAGGCAGTGGTATTGCCGGTATTTATTGTTGTAAAGATTTAGCTGAAACCAAACAAGAATTGACGCTTTCTAGAGCCCGTGCAGAGGGGTTTCCTTTGAAAGTCATTACAGAGAAGGAATAAATTCCCATGAGTAGTATTAATTTTGGACTCTCAACAGCGATGAAGATCGCCTTTATACGTGCCGCTGCTGACCGGGTGGAATTTGTTACTCAAGAACATTTGCTTTTTGGTTTATTACAAAATGATCAGATTGATCTACTTTTGCAATGGGCCAATATCAATGCGGAGACAGTTGAGCAGGATTTAGAAGTAACTATTTCCGAGCAAAATCAGCAAATGAAAGAGCTTACGCTTGGTAAAGAGCCTCAACCTACTGTTGGTTTTCAGAGAGTTTTACAGCGGGCTATTATCAGAGCACAACAATTTAAACATAGCGAAGTAGGCTGTGCCATAGTGCTGTTTTCTCTGTTACACGAAGACGAATCGAATGCTTCTTACGTGTTGAGAAAAAATGGCTTAACTCGAGAGGATGTTGAAGAGTTTTTTAAAACTTCTCAGTTTATTGAAATAAACAATGCTCAAGATGCCGATCCTAATAACGATTGTGCAAATAAACAAAAAAGTAAAGTCGACTCGTTTGTCATTAATTTAAATGCCTTAGCAAAAGAAGGCAGGATTGATCCAATTGTTGGAAGGGCTCAGGAACTCGATCGGGTCATGCAGGTTCTTTGCCGAAGGCAAAAAAATAATCCCATGTTAGTGGGTGAATCTGGAGTTGGTAAAACAGCTATAGCAGAGGGCTTGGCATATCTAATTGTGGAAGGAAAGGTACCAGAAGCCTTGAAGGATTTCGAAGTTTACGCTTTAGATCTAGGAGCTTTACTGGCTGGAACTCGTTATCGAGGTGATTTTGAAGAGCGGTTGAAGAATCTGATAACGCAGTTTGAGAATAAACCTAGTACCATTCTGTTTTTGGATGAAATGCATCAGTTAGTTGGGGCTGGAGCACAAGAAGGAGGCGCAGGCGACGCGGCGACGCTCCTTAAACCCGCTTTAGCCAAAGGATTCCTTCGAATCATAGGAACGACTACATACGATGAGATGCGGAAAATCTTAGCCAAAGACACCGCTTTAATGAGACGGTTCCAAAAGATTGATATTTCGGAGCCGAGTATAGAGGATGCTATCCGAATTCTTGAAGGTTTAAAAGAACGTTTTGAATCATTTCACCAGGTTCGTTACGATGAGACTTCAATCGAAGCTGCGGTGCGACTTTCCTCTCGTTATATAACAGATCGAAAACTTCCGGATAAGGCCATTGATATCATTGACGAACTGGGTGCTAATCGAAAATTACATCCAACAGGAAGCGATCTCATTACAAAAAATGATGTGGAAATTGCAGTTGCTAATGTCGCAAGAATTCCAACTCAAACGGTTTCTACGGATGATCGAAAGCGCCTTAAAACACTAAGTGAGACGTTAAAAAATGTTATTTTTGGCCAGAATAAAGCCATTGATACAGTTGTAGATTCCATTAAGTTAGCTCGCAGTGGTCTTGGGCGAGGAGATAAACCGATTGGTTCATTTCTTTTTTCTGGTCCTACAGGAGTCGGTAAGACCGAATTAGCTCAACAACTCGCTCAGGTACTTGGAGTCAAACTGATTCGTTTTGATATGAGTGAGTATATGGAGCGACATGCAGTTTCTCGTTTAATAGGTGCTCCTCCTGGATATGTTGGCTATGACCAAGGTGGTTTACTCACAGAAGCAGTCAATAAGAATCCATATGCGGTAGTCCTTTTGGATGAAATCGAGAAAGCTCATCCCGATATTTATAACATTTTGCTTCAAGTGATGGATCACGGATCCTTAACGGACAATAACGGACGGACAGCGGATTTTCGTCATACACTCATCATTATGACAACTAACGCCGGATCCGAAGCCATGAGTAAAGTTTCGATTGGTTTTTCCGAGTCGATCCGAAGTGGTGATGAACAGGCAGAAATCAAACGAGTATTTACTCCAGAGTTTCGTAATCGTTTAGATGCTATGGTCTCATTTAATCCGTTGACATTGAAGGAAATTTCTAGAGTCGTTGATAAGTTTCTACTTGAAATTGAACAACAAATGCAGACGAAACAAGTTGAAATTTCATTTAGTGACAAGTTAAAAGACTTTTTAGCTCGTAAGGGTTTTGATCCTCAAATGGGAGCTAGACCAATGGCTCGTTTGATTCAAAAGATGATTCAAAAGCGACTTGCCGATGAATTGTTATTTGGTGGTTTAGATCAAGGTGGTCATGTTCATCTCGATTTAGATGATAAAAGTGAGACGGTTAAACTGATTGTGGGCTCAAAATAAACCATACGCAAAAATCATAAAAGCATCTCTGGAATTGAAACACTAGAGATGCTTTTAGTCGTAAATAGAAGATGAATTAGTGGCGTCCAGAAGAACCAAATCCACCTTCACCTCTTTCGGTAGAAGTAAATTCGTCAACAATATCGAATTCTGATTGAACAACTGGAACGATTACAAGTTGTGCAATTCTCTCCATTGGTTGAATGGTGTATTCGGTTGAAGAACGATTCCAACAAGAAACCATCAATTCACCTTGATAATCCGAATCAATTAAACCAACGAGATTTCCCAATACGATTCCGTGCTTATGTCCTAAGCCAGAGCGGGGAAGAATCATGGCACAATAATGTGGATCATTTAACCAGATAGCCATACCGGTTTTGATTAAGATAGTATTCCCGGGTTCAATTGTTAAAGGTTCTTGGATCGCAGCTCTTAGATCAAGTCCCGCAGAACCAGCAGTAGCATAACTTGGAAGTGATTCTTTGAGGCGATCATCTAAAATTTTAACTTTAACTTTCACGTTTAATCCTTTCGATTAGCAAGCAGTTGGGCTGCCTTTACAATTAACTTATCTGCTAAGTCTTCTTTTGTTGTTTTACCTAAAGCAGAGATTCCAGAAGATTCAACAAACCAGGCTTCGTTATAGTCTGAGCCGATGGCATCCGCCTTATTAGCAACAACCAAAGAAAGTTTCTTTTTTTGTAGTTTTTCTTGTGCGTATTGTTGGATATTCTCAGTTTCTGCGGCAAAGCCAATACAGAGAGGTCCATTTTTACGTTGAGCAATCGTGGCTAAGATATCAGGATTGCGTACGAATTCAACTTGTAGTTCCGTATCGGATTTTTTCTTAATTTTTTGATCAAAAGTTTGAGTAGGCTTCCAATCGCAGACCGCAGCGACCGAAATGAAAAGATCTGGATTAACATCATCACAGATTGCTTCAACGCAGGAGAGCATTTCTTGAGCACTCGTTACGTTAATACGATGCACTTCACTCGGTGTCTTTTGATGACAAGGACCGGCAACCAACCAAACATCGGCTCCATAAAGATATGCTTGCTTGGCGATGGCAAAACCTTGTTTTCCGCTAGAGGAATTGGTAAATCCACGAACTGGATCAAGCGCTTCAAACGTTGGACCTGCAGTGATTAAAATCTTTTTGTTGGCAAGTAGTTTTGGAGTAAAGAAATGAACAATATCTTCAAGAATTTGTTCAGGTTCTTTAAAACGACCTCTACCATTGTCACCACACGCTTGATCTCCTGCAACAGGACCAGAGAACAAAACGCCATTTTCTTTTAGAAATTGTACATTTCTTTGTGTCGCAGGATTTTCCCACATGAAGGTATTCATTGCGGGAGCGATCATGAGCGCTTGGCGCCGAGCTAAAAGACAATCCGATAACAAATCGTTAGCAATACCGTTAGCGGCTTTTGCGATGACATTACCTGTTGCTGGAGCTACCAAAATTAGATCTGCTTTAGTGACTAGGTCGATATGACCAATAGTTCCTGGATCATCCGTCCAAACAGAATCATGTACAGGACGACCACTTAAAGCTCGAAGCATTGTTTTACCAACGAAATTTTTTGCCGCTTCAGTTACAACAACATCAACTTCACAACCTTCTCGGCGCAGTAAACGAATGAGTTCGCAGGCCTTATACGCTGCGATACTTCCCGTGATCCCAAGAAGGATAGATTTTCCTTTGAGACGATTCATGAATCGCTCCTTACTTATTCTTTAGGAGAAAGAAACTCAAGCAAAATGGTCCCAGTTGCGCCCACACAGATCGAGATATCGGCAACATTAAAAGCAGGCCAATGATAGCCAGCCCAATGAAAATCTAGAAAATCAACAACATAACCTAGTGTGATTCGATCGTATGCGTTACCGACTGCTCCAGCGAGAATCAGGGTAAGAAAAAAGCATAACAATCGGTTGTTGCTTTTTCGAGCAATCAAAAGGGAAATGACTAAAACGGCAAGACCTGCGATTACTGTGAAAAGTGGACGTTGCCAACCACCGGCATCTGCTAGGAATGAAAAGGCAGCTCCCATGTTGTATGCAACAACCAAATTAAAAAAACTCGTAACCGGTTCAACATCGCCATAAATCATGCGATGTTGAATCCAGTACTTAGAAATTTGATCTAATAGAACAATTAGGACCGCCCAAACTGACCAGCGAAAAAACGCTGGCCAATTCCATCGGGTTTGTTTTACTTTAACCACTTATGCAAATTTCCGAGTTTCAGCGGTACCAAAAAGGTTTCCGATACAACGGCAACATAACGTTGGGTATTGTGGATCGCTTCCTACATCACTGCGATACTGCCAGCAACGTTCACACTTGTTATTAGTACTTGTCGTAACAGTAATTTCTCTTTTATCGGAAACACCAAGTAACTTCGCTTCGCTTGTGATCATCACATAACGTAATTCGTCTTCTAAAGTGGAGATGACATCGAACTCTTCCTGAGGAAGTTTGAGTTCAACAACCGCTTGCAATGAAGAGCCGACTTTACCCAGTTCTCTTTGACGCTCGATTTCCTTTTGAACGTCAGAACGGATATTGCGGATCAGTGCCCACTTGTTTAACAACTCTTCGTGGTTGCTGATTGCGGGGATCTTACTGAAAGTTTCAGTGAAAATCGTGCCACTTTCTTGAGGATTGAAGAATGACCAAGCCTCTTCTGCCGTGAAAGACAGAATTGGAGAAATCAACTTCAAGAAAGCCTCGGTTAAGTACCAAAGAGCAGTCTGAGCAGAGCGACGAGCTTTAGATTTTGGAGCACAGGTATACAAACGATCCTTCAGTACATCTAAATAGAATCCACCTAAGTCATCGCTAGCAAATAGCAACATGGATGCGGTAGCCGTATGGAATTCATTGCGACCGTATTTTTCCAAAATTTCAGCCTGCAATTGAGCGATACGAGCAACAGCCCAGCGATCTAATTCCGTTAATTCCTCAACAGGAACAGCATCGGTTTTGATGCAGAAATCGTTTGTATTAGCTAACAAGAATCGAACCGTATTACGGAAACGACGGTAGCTATCTACAGTACCTTTCAGGATGCTTTGACCTAAAGAAATTTCGCCGGAGTAATCAGAAGAACCAACCCACAAACGAATAATTTCAGCGCCAAATTTATTGG
Organism: uncultured Burkholderiaceae bacterium; assembly: GCA_964491655.1. Lineage (GTDB taxonomy): Bacteria > Pseudomonadota > Gammaproteobacteria > Burkholderiales > Burkholderiaceae_F > JAFTYR01. Next base: position 4,336 of record CAZBHT010000030.1, on the reverse strand, counting down.
CTACTTCATCTGGTGCAACGACATTACCAATGGATTTACTCATCTTGCGACCGCTTTCGTCGACAGTAAAGCCATGAGTCAATAATGCCTTGTATGGAGCATGTCCATCCATAGCAGAACCGGTCAAAAGAGAAGAGTGGAACCAACCACGATGTTGGTCACTTCCTTCCAAATAAAGGTCAACTGGGAAGCTTAGTTTTTCAGCGTGAGAACCACGAACAACGGTTCGATGCGTTGTACCAGAGTCAAACCAGACATCTAATGTATCGGTTGCTTTTTCGTAAAGCTCGACATCTTGATCAATCAAATCAGCAACAGTTAAACGGGTCCAAGCTTCGATACCTTCTTTTTCAACAATGTCAGCTACTTTGTAGAGAATGTTAAGAGTATCTGGATGGAGTTTGCCTGTTTCCTTGTTTAACAAGAAGGGCAGAGGTACACCCCAGTTTCTCTGTCTTGAGATACACCAGTCAGGGCGGTTAGCAATCATAGCGTGTAAGCGATTTTCACCCCATACTGGGAAGAATTCGGTATCAGCAACACCCTTTAGGGCTGTTTGACGCAAGCTTGTTGTAGCGGGGGTTTCGCAAGCAACAGCACTTTGTGTATCTTCTGTTGCTTCATCCATACGTACAAACCACTGGTTTGTAGCACGATAAATCAATGGAGTCTTATGGCGCCAGCAATGCATGTAGCTGTGAACCATCTTGCCATCAGCAAGCAAGTTACCGGAGACACGAAGAGTGTCGATAATCTTTTCACCGGCCTTCCAAACATTCATGGTTCCGAATAACGGTAAGCTTTCTGCGTATTCTCCGTTTCCTTGAACTGGATTAAGAATCGCATCGTTAGTCATGCCATAACGCTTACTTGTTTGGAAGTCGTCGACACCGTATGCAGGAGAGCAGTGAACGATACCGGTACCGCTAGTTGCCTCAACGTAAGAAGCTAAGTAAACCGGTGCGTAACGATCGTATCCCTTATCGATCAAAGTTAATGGATGACGGAATAAGGTGCCTTCTAGGGTTTCGCCCTTAGCTGAACCGATTACGTTACCATCAAGTTCATAGCGTTTCATGGCATCTTCCCACAGAGTTTCAGCCAAGATATAGCAACGATCAGCGGTTTCAACGAGTACATAAGTTAATTCTGGATTAAAGTTCAATGCCTGGTTTGCAGGAATTGTCCAGGGAGTTGTGGTCCAAATAACTGTGGCGATTGGTTTTGTTGTATTTGCACCGAATAGAGATAAAACTCGTTCTGTCTCTGTCTCTACGAGAGGGAATGCAACGTCGATTTGGTAACTTTGACGGTCGCGGTATTCAACTTCAGCTTCAGCAAGGGCACTTTGGCAATCGAAACACCAGTTCACGGGCTTTAAACCACGGTAAACAAAGCCTCGTTCCATGATTTTGCCTAGTGCACGAATTTCTTCTGCTTCGGTTTCAGGACGCATGGTTAAGTAAGGATCACTCCAATCACCCAATACGCCTAAGCGTTTAAATCCGGCTAATTGATTTGCGATTTGTTCTTTAGCGTAGGCACGGCACTTAGCCATGACTTCAAGCTTAGGAAGATTCTTGCCAAATTTCTTTTCGATTTGAATTTCAATTGGCATGCCGTGACAGTCCCAACCAGGGATGTAAGGAGCATCGTAACCGTCCAATGTTCTGCATTTAATGATTATGTCTTTGAGAATTTTATTAACGGCGTGACCAATGTGAATATTACCGTTAGCGTATGGAGGACCATCGTGTAAGGTATAACGCTTGGCACCCTTACGAGCCTTGCGGATTTTGCCGTAGACATCCTTTTCATCCCATTCTGCGATCCATGCCGGTTCTCTCTGTGGCAAGTTTCCGCGCATAGGGAACGGAGTATCCGGTAAATTCATTGGAAATTTTTTTGCATCATTAACTGCAGTTTTTTTCTCTTTAGACATAATATTCCTTGGGCCCCTCGGCCTCTTCAAGGTTGATTAAATAAAAGTTAAACCGATAACCCCAAGAGCTGTTTCGCTTTGGACATATCTTGAGCGATAGCTTCTTGAAGTTCTTCTAACGAATTAAATTTCTTTTCGTCACGAATCTTGGCAAAGAATTCTACATTGACAATCTGCCCATAAATGTCTTTGTGGAAATTAAATATGTGAGTTTCTAAAAGAAATTCACCATGTTTGGCAACAGTAGGGCGTCTACCAATACAGGCAACGCCTTCAAGAGGGCGAGATCCTAGACCGTGAAGTTTAACGGCATACACTCCCGTAATCGCAGGGTGAGCCTTAGAGTAAGGGGGTAAAATCCTTTGATTAATTGTTGGAAATCCTAACTTCCGTCCTAATTGTTGACCATGAAGAACTTTGCCACTAATCATATAGTTGCGACCTAACATGTAATTAACTTGTGGGATGTCGCCTTCGCGTAGAGCAAAACGAATTCGTGAACTGGAAATTGCCTGATCTTTATGGAAAATCATTGGCATCAGATGTACTTCAAAATGATATTTTTCTCCTAAATATTTCAAAGTACGAACATCACCAGACCTTAAAGATCCAAAGTGAAAGTTATTTCCAACCGTGATCCAGCGGGCATGGATTCCATCAACTAATAATTGGCGTACAAAATCTTCAGGTGTTAACGAAGCCGTTTTTTCATTGAATCGAAAGATGTAAACACGTTCGATACCTGCTTTTTCAAAAGCCTCTAATTTATCGCGTAAGCTCAGAATTCTTGCGGGAGCGGCTTCCGGATTAAAGTATTCTCTAGGATGTGGCTCAAATGTGATAACCGATGGACATAAAAGACGAGCACGGGCAGCTTCGACCACTTGTTGTAACAAGGCTTGGTGACCACGATGAACTCCATCGAAGTTACCGATAGCAACCGCACAATCAATTTTATTTTTGTCAGAAGGTAATCCTAGAAATACTTTCACGTTTAACTATTCCCCAAATACAGACTAGTAGTGGAATTCAACAATCAATCATTTTACCAACGATTGAAATCACGAATTTTTCATCTGAATAAGAAATCCTCAAGTGTAATCTGTGTAGGAGGTTTTGATAATTTAATAGTTGGATTAGGTTTAATACTTAATACGTTTTCTTTAGAAAATTGATTAATCAGTAATTTTTCTTTAATTCTTAAAAAAATAGAGTTGGAATTTTAGAAATTGAGGGGTATTTTGTGCAACTATTTTTTACGTTGTTGATATACATATTTTTTTTGTTTGATAGCTAAAACCTTAAAGAAGTAGGTATGCATTTTTCTATGCACAGGTCTAAAAGTCTTTTAAGTAATTTAAATTCTAGGTGTGGATGGTTATGAGCTACTTAACAGAACTTTTTTCTGAGATCAATAGTGTTCTCTGGGGAGTTTTTGTGTTGATTCCTCTTCTATGCGGAACAGGGATTTTCTACACAATTCGTTTACGGTTTGTGCAGGTACGGAAATTTGGTCTCGCAGCGAAGTTCCTTTTTAGTGGCGCTTCTCTTTTTGGAAAAAAAGCCGATCATAGTGGGATGAGCTCATTTCAGGCGTTAGCAACGGCGATCGCAGCTCAGGTAGGTACCGGTAACGTTGCGGGTACAGCAACGGCGATCGTATCTGGTGGTCCTGGGGCGCTGTTTTGGCTTTGGGTCGCAGCCTTCTTTGGGATGGCTACTATTTTTGCTGAAGCGGTTCTTGCCCAAATTTACAGAACAACAGATAAACAAGGTCACATTGTCGGTGGTCCCGCTTATTACATTACACAAGGCTTAGGAAAAAAATTTAAACCGTTAGCTGTATTTTTCTCTATTGCGATCATTATTGCTTTAGGTTGTATCGGCAATATGGTGCAATCGAATTCGATTTCGATTGCAATGAACCATGCTTTCGATATGCCGATACTCCTCACTGGTATTCTTACCGCTTTAGTCAGTGGTTTTGTATTCTTTGGTGGAATTGGTCGATTAGCCAGCGTTGCTGAAAAGATTGTTCCTTTCATGGCATTCACTTATTTGCTCGGTGGTTGCATCGTGATCGGTATGCATATTGATCAGCTGATTCCTGCCTTTAAGCTTATTATCGAGGCTGCGTTTAATCCCCAAGCCGCGACCGGTGGTGCTCTCGGCTTTACCGTTGCTAAAGCTGTTCAATTTGGTGTGGCTCGTGGTTTATTCTCCAATGAAGCTGGTATGGGTTCTACACCTCATGCTCATGCTGTTGCCAAAGTAGAACATCCTGCTGAACAAGGCTTAGTCGCAATTTTTGGTGTGTTTGCAACGGTGCTTGTTGTTACGTTCACGGGTATTGTCATTATGGTGACTGGCGTTCTTGACTATAAGACAACGGGT